>NZ_LIPQ01000369.1 GCF_001418135.1 Streptomyces aureus | reverse complement strand
GGGCGGTGGGGGGCCGGTTGTAGGTGAGCTCCAGGTAGGGGGCGTTGTCACCGTCTGCCTGGAACTTCTTCCACGCGTACTGCGACTTCTCGTCCCTGGCCCGCATGCCGAAGGTGATCATGCTCTTGCCCTGGTCGGCGGCCTTCTGCGCGGCGCCCAGGACGTTGAACGTCTCGTATTCGTCCCGGCAGTGGGACTTGTAGCCGTGGGCGAAGCTGCGTGCGGGTGCGGCCAGGTTGGAGTCGGTCAGGGGAGGGGCGTTCTTCCAGTTGGTGCGTCCGTTGATGGGGCTGGTGACGTGGACGGACATGGCCCGCGCGCTGCAGGACCAGGAGTACGTCTCCAGCATTCGCAGGGTGGCCTTCTGGATCTTTGCGCCCTTGAGGTTCTTGTCGTACGAGATGTTGAAGTACGAGCGGGAGGTGCCCCAGGTGTCGGATTCGTAGCCGACGCGGGCTTCGTGGGTGCCGCCCTTGTTGAAGTCCTTGCCGTTGAAGAACGTGGCGTTGGGGTGGCGGCTGTAGGCGGTGGTCCAGTCCTGGGTGCGCTTCTTGACCGTGGGGTCGATGAAGACGGGGTAGACGGTTGCCGGGTCGTTGAGGAAGTCCTGGCTCGGGGTCAGGAGCCAGTTTCCGTCGGACAGGTCGGCTTCGACCAGGTCGCCGCGGGATTCAGGGGAAGGGCCGTTGAGAAGCGGCAGACTGAGGGTGGCCGCCGACCCGGTCTGGGACGGTTCCGGTGTGGGCTCTGCGGGGGCCGTAGGTAGCGGCCCCTCGGTCAGCGTGGGGCCGGGCTCGTCGGTGGCCGTGGGGAGTACCTCGCCCTCGGGGTCGACCAGGTCGTTTGCCAGATCCTCCGTGCTTGCGCTGGGGCTCGGTGTCGCTGAGGTTTCCGTACTCCTCGATGGTTCGGGCGACTCGGACGCGGTCGGTTGGGACGAGGCGCCCATCTCACCATCGGTGACGGCGGGTGCTCCGCTGTTGTCCCACATCAGGGGGGTGGGCGACAGCGCGACTTCGTCCCCGTCGGGGTTCTCCGCCCCGACGATGCCGGACGCCGCGTCGAGGCGGAAGGTCAGAGTAGGCGAGGAGAGTCCGTAGGAAAGCTGTGTGACCCTCGGGTCCGCTGCCGCTTGACGGTTCTTCACCACGATGAGCTGCGCGAAACCGTCGTCGTCGGCCGTCAGGACCAGATCGGCTCCCGGGAGGATCTCCGGATACAGGGCCCGTGAGCCGTCGATGATAGGCGTAGGGACGGGGCCGGGCCAGGTCAACTGGATCTGGTGGGATTCGGGTTCGCCCACCGTCAGCGTGACCAGAGGGCTCGCCGTGCCTTCCTCGGTGGCGGCCGCGGGCAGCAGGGAAGCGCGGCGCGCCTTCTGGCGTGATGCCCGTTCGGAGGCGGCAGCCATACTTCCCGCGGAGAAGACGATGTGCGTATTCGTCGCCGTCGGTTCCCAGCCTGCGTCTGTGCGGCGCAGGGTGGTGTCGATCGGCTTCCAGCCCTGGCCGACTTTCGCCCACATCGGGGAGGCGTAGAGCTTCTTGGTCATGAGCCCGTCGGGGCGGGCCCAGGTGGTCGAGCGAGCCGTCCGCTCCGCGGTGACCTCGACCTGTTTCCCGGTCTTGCGGGCCAGCGCGGATGCGGATGTCTGGGTGGCCGAGTTCGGCTGCTGATTCCGAGCCGCGTCACCCTGGCCGGCGGTGGACGGCTGGGAGGCGTCGTCGTGGGGTGCTGTCTCGAATCCCGCATAGGTGATCGCGCCCGCAGCGAGCGCGGTGGCGAGTGCCACGGCACTCACCCGCCTGCCGGGCAGCCGGCGCCGTGTCTGTCGCATGAGGTGAGGGACCCTTTCCCGAGCATCCGGGCTCTCACGGCACCGGCTGAAACCACTGAGCCGGCCATGACGTCTGGATGACTGAGTCCGGAGCAGAGCACGTCTCCGATGGGCATGGCTGGGCGAGCCGATGATGACCCATCCATCTCCCGTCGTCACCCCACGCTCAGACGAGGCGAGAAGCCTTGCCCGCCGACTGCGGACGCCACCCCCGTCGCAGTGCGGCGCGCAGACGACAGGGCCAGCAACTCCTCCAAGGAGACAAGGAGTGCCAAACAGGAGTGAAAAGGCATCACCGAATGGCGTTTCAGAGGCATATGGAGCGATCACACTGTTTATCGATCTTGATCTGATGACCGCATGTCTGCAATGAAAGAAGCCGTTTAACCGCCATCTAGGCGGATTCGAATGATTACGCTCCGTGATGTTATTCACGTGAAGTCATACGCTCTGGTGTTCCTTCACAGTTCAACCGCAGAATCTGCTCAATCTGAAGTGCATTCACCTGCGGTCCGCTCCGGTCCCGCTCCAAGTGGTCCGGAGGGCCCCCGCCTTGTTCGGTCGAATCTCGTCTGCGCGCCGCCGTGCGCGGCGAACCGTCATACCCGCCCTGGGCGCCGCCCTGCTGGTAGGCCTCCTGCCTGCCCAGTCGCTGGCCCTGCCGCCCGACCCGGCGACAACCGAAACCGGCCGGGAATCCCTCGAAGTGGTCGAGCCACTCGAACTTGAAGAGCTCAAGACGGACAAGCCCGCCGACGGCGTGGTGTTCGAGAAGGACCTCGACACGCTGAAGGTCGATATCCCCGCCGATCTTCAGCAGGTTCCCGCCGAAACCTCGACACTCCCGCCGGCGAACACCGGCACCGTGTCCTTCGGGTCCGGCCTCAGCACGGCCCTGATGGCCGAGTCGACCACCGAGACCACGAGTGCCCCGGTGCAGGTCCCCAACGTCCCGGTCAAGCTCGGCCAGGCCGGAGGCCAACCCGTACCTACCGGCGACTGGGCGGCCACAGTCGTCGACCGCACCACGGAGATCAATGCCGTTGACCGGGCGCTGACGGTCGGCACACTCGTGACGGTCCAGGCCCCCCTCAACGCCTCCGTGCCCATCTTGGTCCAGCTCGACTACAGCAAGTTCAAGGACTTCCACGGCGCAGACTGGGCCTCCCGTCTGCGCCTCGTCCAGTTCCCCGAGTGCTACCTGACCATGCCTGAAGACGAGGCCTGCCAGGCGTACAAGGAACTGGAGACGATCAACGACCCCGCCACCAACTCGGTCACCGCAACCGTTGATACCACGTGGGACGGCACAAACACCCCCGCCCTGTTCACCGGCGGACTCCACCCGGCCGGCACCGGCGTGCTGCAGGCGTCCTACACCACCGCCGCGGCGGGCGGCGACAAGGCCCTGATCGGCGCGGTGGACTCCGGAACCGGCCCCGGCGGCTCCTTCAAGGCCACACCCCTGGCCTCCAGCGGCGCATGGTCCGCGGGCGGCTCCTCAGGTGCGTTCACCTGGAGTTACTCCCTCGCCATGCCGCCCGCACCGGCAGGCCCCACGCCGAGCGTGACACTCTCCTACAACTCCCAGACCGTCGACGGGCGGACGGCCGTATCCTCCCCCCAGGCCTCCTGGATCGGCGAGGGCTGGGACTACGACCCCGGCCACATCGAACGCCGCTACCGCAGCTGCCAGGACGACACCCACGACCTCACGGCCGGCACGCCCAACAACACAGCCGCGGCCGACAAGAGCAGCGACCTGTGCTGGGCGTCGTACAACGCAGTCATGTCCCTCGGCGGCAGCACCACCCAACTCGTACGCGACGCCCCCGCAGGCAGCAACGCCGAAACCTCCGTCGAGACCTACCGCCCTCAGCGTGACGACGGCACCCGCATCGAGCGTCGCACCGGCGGCACCAACCGCGACAACAACGGCGAGTACTGGGTCGTCACCACCACGGACGGCACCAAATACCACTTCGGCCTCAACCAGGTCAACGGAGGCCACTCCGACACCAACTCCGTGTCCACCGTCCCCGTCTACGGCAACCACCCCGGCGAGCCCTGCCACCACATCACATCCTTCGCCGCATCCCGGTGCGGCACGGATCCCGCGACGGGCAAAGACAAGCAGCAGGCCTGGCGATGGGGCCTCGACAAGGTCGAGGACGTCCACGGCAACGTGATGATCGTCAACTGGACCCAGGAGACGAACCACTACGCAGTCCGCGGAAAGCGCGACAAGAAGCCCGAACAGTACGACCGCTCCGCCTACCCCACAAGCATCGAATACGGCATGCGCGCCGCCGACCTGACCAAGCGATCCGCGAAGGTCGAGTTCGGCGCGGAGGAACGCTGCCTGAAGTCCACCACCGCCTGCGACCCCGCCAACTTCGCCAAGACCAACGACCCGGCCGCATACCGTCCCTGGTGGGACACCCCGGGCGCGCTGAACTGCAAATCGACCTCGAAGCTCTGCCCCTCCTTCCCGTCTTTCTGGACCCAGAAGCGTCTGGACACGGTGACCACGAAGGCAGCCCGCCCCGGCTACGGCGAGGGCAAGGTCGACACCTACACGCTCCACCAGTCCTTCCCCGAGGACTGGTACGACAGCTCACCGGGCCTCTGGCTCAACTCCATTACCCGCACCGGCTTCCGCCCCGGTGACGCCACCGGGACCCCCCAGTCCAAGGACGGCGTCAGCTTCGGTCACTACACGGTCGGATCCCGCCCCACATCGCCCTTGCGCAGCCCGCTCGACGACAAGCAACTCCCCAACCTCGTCCCCGCCACGACCGGCGGCAAGAGACCCGGCTTCACCCGCCCGCGCATCGGCAACATCGCCACCGAAGCTGGCGCCAACATCGAAGTCGAGTACACCGGAGGCTGCGCAACCCAGCCCGCCGCCGACAAGGGCAAAGCCAACACCTACTGCTACCCGGTGCACTGGTCCCCCGACGGCGAAGAGGACACTCCCCCCAAGGCCTGGTTCAACAAGTACGTCGTCGACTCGGTCACCGAGACCGACAAGGTGGCCAGCCTCTTCGCCGACCCCATTCGCACCGAGTTCACCTACTTCGGCCCCGCCTGGGCCAAAAGCGACGACGAATTCCTCCGCCCGGACCTGCGCACCTACAGCGACTGGCGCGGGCATCGGCAAGTAACGGTCACCAAGGGCAACAAGACAAGCCCCGGGACTCAAACCCAGTCGCAGTCCGTGACGCGCTACTTCCAGGGCATTGGCGGAAAAGTCTTCGACTCCATCGACGCCTCCATCTACGACTGCGCAGATCCCGATGAGGACCGGTGCGCCGTCCTCGGCAATGACGAGCCGCAGTACGCCGGCATGACGGCCGAGACCCTCACCTTCCTGAACTCCGACCAATCCCGTGACTACCTCAACGTCGACAACAACACGGTCGACGCTGCCGCCGCGGACCGTGCGACAAAGCCGCCGTTCGAGACACGGACACGAGTCTTCCCCGAGTCCGAGGAAACCGCTTCTCGACCACGTGAGACCGAAGGCGACCCCGACCTCACCGCGCTGCTGGCCCACCGCACGAGCGCCAAGAAGTCGGAAACCATCCAGTCCATCAGCGGCACCTGGCGGGCCGTACGGACCACGACTTTGGAACGCGACAACCACGGACTCCCCCTCACGGTCGAGACCGCCGTCGTCAAGCCGGACGGCACCGGCGGTGAGACGCTGTCCGACCAGGCCTGCGCCACCACCGAGTACGTCCACAACGACGCCAGCACGGTGTGGCTGATCGGACTGCCCAAGTCCACCCGCTCCACCGCGACAACGTGCGCGGGACAGGCAACCGCCGATCCCACCACCGAACTCAAGGGCTCGGTCCACTTCACCTACGACAACGGGGGAACCCTCTTTAGGGGCCTTCCCACTTCAGTGTCCGCGGTCAACGGCACCGGCACCTCCCACTCGGTCACCACCACCACGACGTACGACCCCCTCGGCCGCGTCCGCACCGTTACCAAGCCGGGATCAGGCACCGCCGGGGCAACCGAGACGACCGAGACCCAGTACACCCCCGGCGACCAGGGCGGCCCTGTCACATCGGTGAAGACCATCAACGCCGCACAGCACGCCACCACCACAGCCTTCGACCCCGGTCGCGCCCTGCCACTCACCGTCACCGACCCCAATAGCCGCGTCACCAAGACCGAGTACGACGGGCTCGGCCGCCTGGTCAAGGGCTGGTCCGCGTCCCGTTCCTCCGGCACCCAGACCCCGAACGTCGAAATCATCTACCAAGCGGCCAGCGCCGCGCCCGGCCAGAACACGCGCCCCGCAGCGGTGACCGTCAAGACACTCAAGGACGACGGCTCCTACGCCCGTCAGGTCACCCTCTACGACGGCCTGATGCGCCAGGTCCAGACACAGTCCGAGGCCCACGGCCCGGGAAGAATCGTCACAGACACCAAGTACAACGACCACGGCCTGGTCAAGGCGCAGACCGGCGGCTACCTCGCCAAGGGCGAGGTGATCACGGAACTGTTCGAGGTCCAAACACCCACCCTCGTCCAGAGCTCGGTCAAGACCAACTACGACGGGCTGGGCCGCCCGATCCGGCAGACTCCCTACCACGGCCAAAGCGCCCAGGACCCGAAGACCACCACCTACCTTCCCGACACCGGCGTCAAGGTGGACCCTGCGGGCTCCACCACCCCCACCACCATCACCGACACCGACGCCCTCGGCCGCGTCACCCAGATCAAATACTTCACCGAAGCCACACCTCCTACCGATGGTGCCAAGGTCCGCAAGACCACCTACGGCTACGACAAGCGCGGCAACCGCAACAAGGTCACCGACCCTGCCGGCAACGCCTGGACCTACACCTACGACGCACGAGGCCGGCTGACCTCCACCACCGACCCCGACACCGGCGAAACCACCACGCACTATGACGCCGCAGACCGCCCCGACACCGTCACCGACGCACTCGGCCAGTCGACCTACACCACGTACGACGCCCTCGGCCGGGCCACCACCGTCCGCCAGGGCTCGGCGACAGCCACGCCGGTAAAGGAGTTCAAGTACGACACGGACTTGGACGACAACGTCAGCAAGGTCGGCTGGATCGGCCTGCTGACGGCATCCAAGCGGCACACCGCCGACGGCGACTACATCAACCGAGTCACCAGCGTCGACACCGAATACCGGCCCACCAGCCGGCAGACAGTCATCCCCGTCAACGCGAAGACCGCTGGCCTGTCCGGCACGTACACGTACACGTACAGCTACACGCCCACCGGAAAGCCCCTGTCAGTCACACTCCCCGCCAGGGGAGGACTGAACAGCGAGAGGGTCATCACCCGCTACAACGAGGACGGCCTTCCCGAATCCACCTCCGGCCACAACTGGTACACCACCGACGTCACCTACTCCCCCTACGGCGAACCGCTCCGCATCGTCTCCGGCTCCCAGCCCTCCCGGGTCTGGACCACCAACTTCATCGACGAACACACCGGACGCCTCCAGCGCAGCGTCACCGACCGGGAAACCGCCCTGCCCCACCGCATCACGGACGCCCGGTACGCCTACGACGCATCGGGCATGATCACTGCGAGCGCCCGGGAGAACACCGAAGGATCCGTAAGGACCTGGGACAACCAGTGCTTCACCTACGACGCCATGGGCGAACTGGTCAACGCCTGGACCTCCTCCATCACACCGCCCGCCCTCACACAAACAGAAACCGGCGGCAAGGGATGCAAGGCCGCCTCAGGAGACACCTGGGGCCACCGCCCCGACGGAGCCCCCTCCAGCGGCCCCGTCGCTGACGCAACCCCCGACGCCGGCACCACAGCACCCGCCAACCTCGCGCAGACAGCGCCCTACGCCGGCACCGTCGCCACCGGCACGACCGCCTACCACCAGTCCTTCACCTTCGACCGGCTCGGCAACCGCGCCACCATGACCGACCACGACCCGGCAGGCGTCACCGCCAACGACACCAGCTACACCTACACCTACAGCGCCACCCAGCCACACACACTGCTCTCCGCCGCCTCCACCACCACCGGCAAGAGCAGCAGCTACACCTATAACCCCACCGGCACCACCAAGACCCGAGACCTACCCGGCACCACCCAGGACCAGACCCTGCAGTGGACCACAGAGCACAAGCTCGAGTCGAACACCGCCGGCAGCGTCAAGACCACCTATGTCTACGACGCCGAAGGCAACCGCATCCTGGAGAACTCGCCCACAGGCAGCACCCTGTACCTCGGCGAGACCGAACTCACGACAAACGGCACCACCATCACCCGCGCCTCCCGCTCCTACGGCCAGGCCGGCACCCCCACCGTCGTACGCACCACCGCGAACAGCGCCACCACCGGCCACGCACTCGCCATCCTCATCGCCGACCACCTCGGCACCGCTCAGACATCGGTGGCGATCTCCCCGGAGCAGCCCGTCACGCGCCGCGCGTTCAAGCCCTACGGCGAACTCCGCGGGCCCAAGCCTGCCGCCTGGCCCAACAAGCGCAGCTACCTCGGCGTCGGCATCGACGACACCACCACCGGCCTCACCCACATCGGCGCCCGCGAATACGACCAGAACACAGGCCGCTTCCTCTCCGCCGACCCGGTCATCGACCTCACCGACCCGCTCCAGATGAACGGGTACACCTACTCCAACGGAAACCCCGTCTCGAAGAGCGATCCCACCGGCCTGTGGCTCGACGACGGAACAGGCAACAACGAGCCCGGCGGCGGCCCCGGCGGAGGCCAAAGCACCACACCCGGTGTTCCCACAGGTGGAACAGGACCTGGCGGCTGCTACTACACGTGCGGCAACACGGAAACACCCGCCAGCACAGGAACAACCGACACCACGGGAACAGCTGGTGGCACCGGAGATGCCGGCAAGAAGGGCTGGTTCTCCCAATTCGCCGACACCTTCGTGGCGGAGGGACCAAAGTTTGTTCAATCCGTCTGGAACGGGGCCTCCACCGAATTCTCGAATATCGGAAACTGCATCTCCTGGGACGGAACTTGCAAGGAAGCCCTTTCGGATCTGAACAATCGGATCAATCCCGCCCAGGCCATGGCCGAAGGCGTTGTCGCTCGAGGCAGCGAGGTCGCCACAGACTTCAACCAGGGCAGGAGCGCTCAAGGCGCCGCGAAGATCACATTCGACTTCGTGCTCGCAATTGTCGCCCGAAAATTGAAGGTCCCCGGCTGCAAGTGCTTCCTTGCCGGAACTGCTGTCCTGATGGCAGACGGCAGAACCAAAAACATCGAAGACATAGAACTAGGCGACGAAGTCAGGGCAACCGACCCCCAGAATGGCGAGTCAGGACCTCGGAAGGTCACTCACCTCATCGTCACCGAAGACGACAAGCACTTCAACGAACTCACCATCTCCACACCCCACGGGCCTTCGAAACTCACCGCCACACACGAGCACCCGTTCTGGTCACCGTCAGAGCGAAACTGGATCGAAGCCGGCCAGCTCTCCCCGGGGATGACACTCCTCACCGAATCGGGCCAAACAGTCGCCATCGCGGCAAATCGCAACTTCACCCGCAAGGCGCGCACATACAACCTGACCGTTGACGACCTCCACACGTACTATGTGCTGGCTGGATCGACACCAGTCCTGGTGCATAACGCGACCTGTGCGATCTGGTCGCTCACTGAGCACAACGGCCAGCGGGTGTACCAGCGTGATGACCTAGTGAATCCGACTTACGTGTCACCTAAGGACAAGTACGGTCGCGACAACCTCAAACGAATGAAGCAGGGGTTGGCTCCAATGGGTCCGGATGACAAGCCGCTGAACCTGCATCACATGCTCCAAACAGAGAAGGGACCGCTTGCCGAGGTGACAAACTCGATGCACTACGGAAACTACCATCAGCTCCATTGGAAGTCGGGCACTAAGATCCCAAGCGGTATTGATCGAGAAGCATGGGATGCGTGGCGAACCCAGTACTGGAAGAATCGAGCGGCGGGATTTAGCAGATGACGAACGCTGTCGAGGCAAGCGCGCTAGTGATCGGGTTGGTTCTCGAGAATAATGACATTGCGAACCATGCTGACGGCTGCGACACAGCGACAATCACTGCCGCCGAGCATGAACTGGGTACTGCACTCCCTCCCTCGTACCGCCGCCTGATCGAAGAGTTCGGAACCTGGGATGTTGCTGGCGAAGAGTTCCTCGGCGTGTATCGAACACCTGCCATGGGACAGAAGCTGCTGGGCTCCGTGACTGAGACTCTGGATGCCTGCAGTCAGTACGGAATGCCATCTGGCCTTATTGCTGTAATGTTCGACGGAATGGGAGGATTGATCGTTCTTGATTCCTCGCAAGTGGATCAGGAAGGCGAGTATCCTGTCCTCGTTTGGAATCCTGGCGTCGCGGACCGTCAGAGCATGGAGAGGCTCGCGGATAGTTTCGGCTCCTTCGCTCTCTCGTTGTGCCAGCGCGCTGTGACTCGCTGGCGAGAATCCAGCTGATGCCAACGCTCCCGCAGAATTAGGGCCGATCACGGCTTCGGCCTGGAGTGAGTCGTTATGGCTGCCCCCGGCGGCCAGGGCCAGCGGTCGGCCCTCGCCGTCGCAGGCGAGGTGGAGTTTGCTGATCAGCCCGCCGCTGGAGCGTCGGGGGCCTCGTTCTTCGAGCCCCCTCGGCGGCGGCATGTTGGTGGCTCGCAAGATGGTGGAGTCGATCGCAACCAGCCAGTCCACCTCGTCCACGTCTGTGCTGCGGCCAGGCGCCGGTCGAAGGTGCCGTCGGCGGCCCAGCGGGCGAACCGTCCGTGGGAGGGCTCGTATCCGAGCCCTGCGCCAGATCATGGTGCAGAACTACGACCGTGACACCGCGGACACCTGCACGGGCGCACCGCCGAGAAGGAAGGTCGGCCCGAGCTGCCGTCCTTGTCGCGGGCCGTCGTCTCTCCCTACGGCACCTCGGCCGGCTACGCACGTCAGGACACATCATCAGCGAGATGGGATTCGCCGCTCACTTGGCCGAGACCTGTTCTCCCGCTGTCCCCAACGTGATCACGGACGTGGCCACTACCAACGACAGCCTGGCACTGCCCGGGATCCATACCCGTCTGGCCCTCCGCGGGCTGCTACCCGCCGAGCATCTAGTCGACTCCGGCTGCGCATCCCTGCCCCGCGTGGAACAAGCCGCCCGGTGAACACCAGGTCACCGTTGTCGGGGTACAAGCTCGCTCACGTACACAGCCGGGTACGGGCTCAAGTGCAGAGATCGGCTTCCTCCGGCTGAAGTGCACGAGAGGGCTGCCGGGGTCATCAGGCCAGGAATGCGCGGACCGCGCCGAGTGGTCAAGAGCGCCTACGGCGTCGCTACGCGATGGGCTTCGCCCACCCTGGACAACTCGTCCCGCTCCGAAGCGCGGCGGGCTATCGGATAGCCCCGGACCAGTGACGTCTGGTTTCTGCACTGCAGCTTATACGCGGATAACCATCGAACCGTTGCCGACCAACCCCACCCGGCAGCATCGCCAAGCCAAGGGCTTCGCCCGGGACGACTTCCACATCGGTTACGACCGCAGGCAGGTCACCTGCCCCCAGCGCCAGATCGGCGCGGCTGGCACGACCCCAACCCGACCTCTTCGCCCACCGCGGCCCGGCTGATCGTATCCAGGTTCACCCAGAGCCGCTACCGCCGCTACCCGGCCCGCACCCAGTGCGCCACCACCACCGACAACACCCGCACCGTGGGCTTCCCTCCGCGAGAGCTCCGCGACCTGCAACTCCGCGTCCGCACCGAGGAACAGACACCCAAGTGGAAGACCCGTTACGCGGTCCACTCCGGAGTGGA
>NZ_LIPQ01000368.1:348-13191 GCF_001418135.1 Streptomyces aureus | reverse complement strand
CGGGGCGGTGACGGGGGCCTCAGGGCCCCAGGGCCTCCTAGCGCGCCGCCGGCCCCACGATCAGGCCGTCCTCGAAGCGGTCCACACGGACCGTGTCGCCGTCCTGGACCTCGCCCGCGAGGATCTCCTTGGCGAGCCGGTCGCCGATCGCCGTCTGGATGAGGCGGCGGAGCGGCCGGGCGCCGTACGCCGGGTCGTTGCCCTCCTCGGCGAGCCACTCCAGGGCCTCCGGGGTGACGTCCAGGGTGAGCCGCCGCTCGGCGAGCCGCTTGGCGAGCCGGTCGATCTGGAGCTGCGCGATCCGGCCCAGCTCGGCCCGGTCGAGGGCGGAGAAGACCACCAGGTCGTCGAGCCGGTTGAGGAACTCCGGCTTGAAACTGGCCCTGACGACGTCCAGGACCTGCTGCTTCTTCACGTCCGCCGAGGTCAGGGGGTCGACCAGGTACTGGCTGCCCAGGTTCGACGTGAGGATCAGGATGGTGTTGCGGAAGTCCACCGTCCGCCCCTGCCCGTCGGTCAGCCGTCCGTCGTCCAGGACCTGGAGCAGGACGTCGAAGACCTCCGGGTGCGCCTTCTCCACCTCGTCGAGCAGGACCACGCTGTACGGGCGGCGGCGGACCGCCTCCGTGAGCTGGCCGCCCTCCTCGTACCCGACGTAGCCGGGAGGCGCGCCGACCAGCCGGGCGACGCTGTGCTTCTCGCCGTACTCCGACATGTCGATGCGGACCATGGCCCGCTCGTCGTCGAAGAGGAAGTCCGCGAGCGCCTTCGCCAGCTCCGTCTTGCCGACACCCGTGGGGCCGAGGAAGAGGAAGGAACCGGTGGGGCGGTCGGGGTCGGCGATGCCCGCGCGGGTGCGGCGCACGGCGTCGGAGACGGCCCGGACGGCCTCGGACTGGCCGATCAGCCGGCGGCCGAGCTCGTCCTCCATGCGCAGCAGCTTCTGCGTCTCGCCCTCCAGGAGGCGGCCGGCGGGGATGCCGGTCCAGGCGCCGACGACGTCCGCGATGTCGTCGGGGCCGACCTCGTCCTTGACCATCGTGTCCTTCGACGATTCCTGCTGGGCCTCCGCCTCGCTCGCCTCCTCCAGCTCCCGCTCCAGGGCCGGGATCTCCCCGTAGAGCAGCTTGGAGGCGGTGTCGAAGTCGCCGTCGCGCTGGGCGCGCTCGGCGCGGCCGCGGGTCTCGTCGAGGCGCTCCTTCAGCTCGCCGACCCGGTTGAGGGACTGCTTCTCCTTCTCCCAGCGGGCGGTCAGGCCGCGCAGCTCCTCCTCGCGGTCGGCGAGGTCGCGCCGCAGCTTCTCCAGGCGCTGCTTGCTCGCCGGGTCCGTCTCGTTCTTGAGGGCCAGCTCCTCCATGCGGAGCCGGTCCACGGAGCGCTGGAGCTCGTCGATCTCGACGGGCGAGGAGTCGATCTCCATCCGGAGCCGGGAGGCGGCCTCGTCGACGAGGTCGATGGCCTTGTCGGGGAGGAAGCGGGAGGTGATGTACCGGTCGGAGAGGGTCGCGGCGGCCACCAGGGCGGAGTCGTTGATCTGCACCTTGTGGTGGGCCTCGTACCGGCCCTTGAGTCCGCGGAGGATCGCGATGGTGTCCTCGACCGTGGGCTCGGCGACCAGGACCTGCTGGAAGCGGCGCTCCAGGGCGGGGTCCTTCTCGATCCGCTCGCGGTACTCGTCGAGGGTGGTCGCGCCGACCATGCGGAGCTCACCGCGGGCCAGCATGGGCTTGAGCATGTTGCCCGCGTCCATGGAGGAGTCGCCGCCGGCGCCCGCGCCGACGACCGTGTGCAGCTCGTCGATGAAGGTGATGATCTGGCCGTCGCTCGCCTTGATCTCGGAGAGCACGGTCTTCAGCCGCTCCTCGAACTCGCCGCGGTACTTGGCGCCGGCGACCATCGCGCCGAGGTCGAGCGAGACCAGCCGCTTGTTCTTGAGCGACTCGGGTACGTCGCCCTTCACGATCCGCTGGGCGAGGCCCTCGACGACGGCGGTCTTGCCGACGCCGGGCTCACCGATGAGGACCGGGTTGTTCTTGGTGCGGCGGGACAGCACCTGCACGACGCGGCGGATCTCGTGGTCGCGGCCGATGACCGGGTCCAGCTTGCCCTCGCGCGCGGCGGCGGTGAAGTCCGTGCCGAACTTCTCCAGCGCCTTGTACTGCCCCTCCGGGTCCGGTGTGGTCACCCGGCGTCCTCCCCTGCTCTTCTCGAACGCGTCGAGCAGCTTCGAAGCGCTCGCGCCCTGCGCGTCGAGGATCTCACCGGCCTGGCCGCCCTTGGCCGCGATCGCGATGAGCAGGTGCTCGGTGGACAGGTAGTCGTCGCCGAGCTCCTTGGCCTGCCGGTCGGCGTCGGCGATGACCGCGAGGGCCTCGCGGCTGGGCTGCGGGGGCGCGACCGTGGAGCCGGTGACGCTCGGCAGGGCGGCGAGCAGCCGCTCCGCGCCGGTGCGCACGACCGCCTGGTCGGCTTCGACGGCGGCGAGCAGGTCGGTGATGTTCTCGTTGTCCTGACCGGTGAGCAGCGCGAGCAGAAGGTGCGCGGGGGTCAGGTCGGCGTGCCCTTCGGACACGGCGCGGCTGCTGGCCGCGTTGATCGCGTCCCGGCTCCGGTTGGTCAGTTCGGCGTCCACGTGCGGTGCTCCTCCTGGGTTGTTCCGGGTCCTCTCCCTTTATGACTCATCCAGCGTACACAAAGTTGAGTCGATTGCGCTCAAGGTGTCGCGCAGAGCTCCACCCCGGGTAGTTTCCGTGCATGGCGACCGACCCGAGGAACCCCTCCGACTCGTACCTCAGCTTCTGGCGCGAGTACCACATGTGCACCCTGACCACCCCGCGCCCGGACGGCACTCCGCACGTCGTGGCGGTGGGCGTCACCTACGACCCCGAGGGCGGATACGCCCGGGTCATCACCAACAAGCACAGCCGGAAGGTCGCCAACGTCCTGGCGGCGGGCGCGGACGGCGCGCGGGTCGCGGTCTGCCAGGTCGACAAGGGCCGCTGGGCCACCCTGGAGGGCGTCGCGCACATCCGTACGGAGGCGGAGGTCGTCGCGGACGCGGTGGGGCGCTACGCGGAGCGCTACGGGCGCACGCCGGCCGAGAACCCGGACCGGGTCGTCATCGAGATCGCCCTGACGCGGGCGATGGGACGCGCCTGAGAAACCCGGACGTCCCCCGTACGGGGACGTCCGGGCAGCACAGCGGCGCCATCGCGTTTCAGGTCCGCGATGGCGCCGCTGTGTGGGGGAAGTGCCGGAGCGATCTACAACGACGGGGGAATCGCTCAGGCACTGCGGGGGGTGGCGGTGATGGTCTCGGGCTCGATCAGCTGGTGGTCCCGCTGGTCGAGATTGACGAAGATCATGCCGTACCGGATGGCACAGCGGATGGGCTGTGGGGCGCCGCGGGGACGGCGGAGGCAGCGGTAGGCGCGGACGTCCTCGTCCTGCTCCCGTGCCACCACGATCGGCTCTCCGAAGAGGGTGATCTTCAACGCGTCGCCACGGTGGGGGATTGCCGTGGCGAGGTCGACGAAGTGCCACCCGGACCGGTAGGCCGAAGCCATCTCCCGGCGGAACCTGGGGTCGTCCGGCGGCACGGTCACGCCCCCGCGCCCCTGGAAGCGATCTCCCAGGACGGCTCGTAGGGAGCAGCGAGCACGACGTCCCGGGGAGAGCTCTCCCACGAGGGCTCGCCGGGTCCCGCCCACACGTCGTGCGCCGGGTTGCTCTCCCACGAGGGCTCGTCCGGCCCTGCCACGGAATGCGCCGGGGTGCTCTCCCACGAGGGCTCGCCGACGGCGAGTGCGCCGAGAGCAGCCGCCGCAACGGCTATGGCGCTAAGTGCACGAACCATCCTGGTCATGGCCGATCTCCACCTCTTTTGATCACTACCTCCCCCCCGCGAGTAAGACGATGGCTCACTCCCGACCCTTTCCACCAGCCAACCCGGGCATCATGTTCCTGTAATTCATGACCCTGAGGGGGGTGCAAATGAGGCGAGAATGCGACGAGTCCGGTCATAAGCACAGTCACGGTGAACTATGCGACGTGGGCAAGGAGCTCTATGCGAGTGCGCTCCGCACCGGCCGCATAGCCCGTGCGGACGCCGAAGCCGCCCCCTGCCTGAGGGAACTCTCCCTCCTGCACCCGGACCCGGACGACAGCCAGTGCCTGCGTCCCGTTCCGCCGTCGATCGCACTCAACCAGCTCGTGCACCCCATCGAGCAGGAGATACAGGTCCGACGGCAGCACGCGATAGCCCTCGCGGACGCTTTCGAGCCGTTCATGGCGATCCACACCCAGGACCCGTCCGGCGCACAGGCGATCACGGTCCTCGAAGGCCTCAGCGTCATCAACGCCGCCCTCGACCGCGCCATCAACGAGTGCACCGAGGAACTCCTCACCATCCAGCCCGGCAGCGGCCGCCGCCCCGAGACCCTCGAAGCCGCCCTGCGCCGCATGGAGCCGCTGCTCGACCGCGGTGTCCGGATGCGGACGCTCTACCAGCACACGGCGCGGCACCACCCCGCCACGCTGGCCTACGTCGAACGCGTCGCGCCGTACGGGCTCGAACTGCGCACCCTCGAGGAGATCGTCGACCGGCTGATCATCGTCGACCGCAAGGTCGCCTTCGTGCCCGCGCGCAGCGACCGCCAGGTCGCCCTCGAACTCCGCCACGAGGGCCTCGTCCAGTACCTCGTCGGCGTCTTCGACCAGTTCTGGCTGCACGGCGTGCCGTGGGAGGACGAGATCCCCTACAGCCCCTCCGTGGACGGCATAGGCGGGGTCCAGCGCTCCATCGCCAAACTCCTCGTCGAGGGCCACGTCGACGAGGCCATCGCCCGCCGCCTCGGCATGAACGTGCGCACCTGCCGCGCCCACATCGCCAAACTCGCCGCCGCCCTCGGCAGCGGCAGCCGGGCCCAGCTCGGCTACCTGATCGCGCAGTCGGGCATCCTCGAACAGGACAACTGACCAGCGTCGAACGGGACAACCGACCACCGTGTACGTACAGATCGACCTCGACGGGCCCGCCGGCACCCTCCGCGTCTCCGGGCACGGCCTGCCCACCGTGGAGCTCCTCAGGGCCCCCGGGACCCGCCCCGACACCCACACCCCGATCGGGACCCGCAAGCCCGCCCTGCTGGCCCTGACGGTGGGCGGGGAACCCGCCGTCGTCAGGCCGGCCCGCGCACGGCTGCTGCGCCGCTCCTACCGGGTGGACGTCCGCGTCGACGGCGTCCGCTACCGGCTCGTCCCCTGCTCGCACGTGGACAGCCGGCTCACCCGGAACGGGAAGGCGCTCGGCACCCTGGAGTCCGCGGGGGACGGCAGGGTCGACGCCGACTGGGACCAGGCCGTCACCCCCACACCGCTGGACCACGCCGTCGGCACCGCCCTCGCCGCCGCGTTCGGCACGGGCGCCGCGCCCTGGTGGGAGACGCTCGGCGACATCGTGGCGGAGCTCATCCCGTAACCCGGGCACGAACGGCGAAGTCCCCTCCACGCGTCGTGGAGGGGACTTCGCCGTTCAGGAACTACTCGCCGGTGCGCTTCGGGCGCCAGACCACCAGCGCGCTCGCCTGCTGCACGTCCTGGTACGGCACCAGATCGCGCCGGTACGAGGCGTGCACCTGGGCCTCGCGCTGCCGCATCGCCGCCGCCGCGCCGTCGACTGCCGCCGACAGCTCCGCGATCCGGCCCTGCAGCGCAGCGACCTGGTTCTCCAGCTCGATGATGCGCTTGATGCCGGCCAGGTTGATGCCCTCGTCCTGCGACAGCTGCTGCACCTGACGGAGCAGTTCGATGTCACGGGCCGAGTAGCGCCGGCCACGACCCGCCGTACGGTCCGGGGAGACCAGACCGAGACGGTCGTACTGACGGAGGGTCTGCGGGTGCAGACCGGAGAGCTGGGCCGCCACCGAGATGACGTACACCGGCGACTCGTCGGTCAGTTCGTACGGATTGCGTCGGCGCCCGTCCACCGGGTCACGCTCCCTTCGCGGCCTGGAACAGCTCCGCCCGCGGATCCTCGGAGGCGGTCGCCTCGCGATAGGTCTCCAGGGCGTCACGTGCCTTGTCGTCCAGCTCCTTCGGCACCGCGACCTCGACCGTCACGAGCAGGTCGCCGCGCGTGCCGTCCTTGCGGACCGCGCCCTTGCCCCGGGCGCGCATGGTCCGGCCGTTCGGAGTGCCCGCGGGCAGCTTGAGGGTGACCGCGGGGCCGCCGAGGGTCGGCACCTTGATCTCGCCGCCGAGCGCCGCCTCCGTGAAGGAGACCGGCACGGTGACGGTGAGGTTGTCGTCCTTGCGGCCGAAGACCGGATGGGTGTCGACGTGCACCACGACGTACAGATCGCCGTTCTGCCCGCCGCGCTCCCCCGGTGCCCCCTTGCCGCGCAGCCGGATCTTCTGGTTGTCGGAGACGCCCGCCGGGATACGGACCTGCATGGTGCGGGAGGACTTGGCCCGGCCGCTGCCCTTGCAGACCTCGCACGGGTTCTCGGCGATGAGGCCGCGGCCCTTGCAGTCCACGCACGGGTCGGTGAGCGAGAAGCCGCCGCCGCTGCCGCGCGAGACCTGTCCGGTGCCGACGCAGGTCGGGCACACCCGGGGGGTGCCGTTCTTGTCGCCGGTGCCCGAACACGCCGTGCACGGCTGCTGGCTGGACATCCGCAGCGGTACGGTCGCGCCCTCGATGGCCTCGGTGAAGCTGAGCGTCACCTCGGACTCGATGTCCTGCCCGCGCCGCGGCTGGGTGCGGGTGCCCGCGCCCGCGCCGCGGTTGAACAGGCCGCCGAAGACGTCCCCGATGCCACCGCCGCCGCCGAAGCCGCCGCCCGCGCCGCCGCCCTGAGCGCCTCCGAAGAGGTCACCCAGGTCGAAGTTGAACGAGCCGCCCGCCCCGGGGCCGCCGGCCCGGAAGCCGCCGTTCCCGAAGAGGGCGCGGGCCTCGTCGTACTCCTTGCGCTTCTTGGGGTCGCCGAGGATGTCGTTCGCCTCGGAGATCTCCTTGAAGCGCTCCTCGGCCTTGGCGTCGTTCTTGTTGGCGTCCGGGTGGTTCTCGCGGGCGAGCTTCCGGTACGCCTTCTTGATCTCGGCCTCGGTGGCGTCCTTGGGGACGCCGAGAACCTTGTAGTAGTCCTTCTCGACGAAGTCCTTCGTGCTCATCGACGTCCCTCCTTCCGGACTGCTCCGGGGTTAGTCACCGCTGTGCGGCCGGTCGCGCTACCCCTCCTCGGGGGCACCGCTCTCCTCGTCACCGGACGTCGCGTCGTCCTTGGCCGGTGCCGCGCCCGGCTGGGGCTCGGCGACGGCCACGCGGGCGGGCCGGATGGTCCGCTCGCCGATCCGGTACCCCGGCTGCAGGATCGCCACGCAGGTCGTCTCGGTGACGTCCGGCGCGTACGAGTGCATCAGGGCCTCGTGGATCGTCGGGTCGAAGGGCTCGCCCTCCTTGCCGAACTGCTGCAGACCCATCTTGGCGACGACGGTCTCCAGCGATTCGGCCACCGACTTGAACCCGCCCACGAGCTCGCCGTGGTCCCGGGCCCGGCCGACGTCGTCGAGCACCGGGAGCAGGTCGCTCAGGAGGCTCGCGACGGCGATCTCCTTGACCGTGACCCGGTCCCGCTCCACGCGGCGGCGGTAGTTCTGGTACTCGGCCTGGAGCCGCTGGAGGTCCGCGGTGCGCTCCTCGAGCGCCTTGCGGGCCTGGTCCAGCTGCGCCAGCAGAGCTACGTCAGTAGCGTCCCCGGCCGGGGCCGCCCCCTCCGCCTTGTCGGCGGGGGCAGCGGCCTCGGTCTCCTCGGGCGTGCCGTCGGCGGGGACTTCGGGCTTCTCCTCGAAGCCCGGGGTCTCCTCCGACATCAGGCAGCGCCGCCCTTCGGCTTGTCCTCGTCCACGATCTCGGCGTCGACGACGTCGTCGTCGGCCTGGGCCTGCTGGCCGGCGCCGGCGTCGCCGCCCGCGGCCTGCGCGCCCTGGGCGTCGGCGTAGAGCGCCTGGCCGAGCTTCTGGGAGACGGCCGCGACCTTCTCGGTGGCGGTGCGGATCTCGGCGGTGTCCTCGCCCTTGAGCTTGTCCTTCAGCTCGACGAGAGCGGCCTCGACCTCGGCCTTGACGTCACCGGGGACCTTGTCCTCGTTGTCCTTGAGGAACTTCTCCGTCTGGTAGACGAGCTGCTCGCCCTGGTTGCGGGACTCGGCGGCCTCGCGGCGACGGTGGTCCTCGTCCGCGTACTGCTCGGCCTCCTGGCGCATCCGGTCGACCTCGTCCTTCGGCAGCGAGGAGCCGCCGGTGACGGTCATCTTCTGCTCCTTGCCCGTGCCGAGGTCCTTCGCGGTCACGTGCATGATGCCGTTGGCGTCGATGTCGAAGGCGACCTCGATCTGCGGGACACCACGCGGGGCCGGCGGCAGACCGGTCAGCTCGAACATGCCGAGCTTCTTGTTGTACGCCGCGATCTCGCGCTCGCCCTGGTAGACCTGGATCTGCACGGACGGCTGGTTGTCCTCGGCCGTCGTGAAGATCTCGGACCGCTTGGTCGGGATCGTGGTGTTGCGCTCGATGAGCTTGGTCATGATGCCGCCCTTGGTCTCGATGCCGAGGGACAGCGGGGTCACGTCGAGGAGCAGGACGTCCTTGACCTCACCCTTGAGGACACCGGCCTGGAGCGCGGCGCCGATGGCGACGACCTCGTCCGGGTTGACGCCCTTGTTGGCGTCCTGACCGCCGGTCAGCTCCTTGACGAGCTCGGCGACGGCCGGCATACGGGTCGAACCACCGACGAGAACGACGTGGTCGATCTCGGAGAGGTTGATGCCCGCGTCCTTGATGACGTTGTGGAACGGCACCTTGCAGCGGTCGAGCAGGTCCGAGGTCAGCTGCTGGAACTGGGCTCGGGTGAGCTTCTCGTCCAGGTGCAGCGGGCCCTCGGCGGAGGCCGTGATGTACGGCAGGTTGATGGAGGTCTCGGTCGAGGACGAGAGCTCGATCTTCGCCTTCTCCGCGGCCTCGCGGAGACGCTGGAGAGCCATCTTGTCCTTGGCCAGGTCCACACCGTGGCCGTTCTGGAACTGCGTCACCAGGTAGTCGACGACGCGCTGGTCCCAGTCGTCACCGCCGAGGTGGTTGTCACCGTTGGTGGCCTTCACCTCGACGACGCCGTCGCCGATCTCCAGGAGGGACACGTCGAAGGTGCCGCCACCGAGGTCGAAGACGAGGATCGTCTGGTCGTCCTTGTCGAGGCCGTACGCGAGAGCGGCCGCGGTCGGCTCGTTGACGATGCGCAGGACGTTGAGGCCCGCGATCTCACCGGCCTCCTTGGTGGCCTGGCGCTCGGAGTCGTTGAAGTACGCCGGCACGGTGATGACCGCGTCGACGACCTTCTCGCCCAGGTAGGCCTCGGCGTCGCGCTTCAGCTTCTGCAGGATGAAGGCGCTCATCTGCTGCGGGTTGAAGTTCTTGCCGTCGATCTCGATCTTCCAGTCGGTGCCCATGTGGCGCTTGACCGACCGGATGGTCCTGTCGACGTTGGTGACGGCCTGACGCTTGGCCACCTCGCCGACGAGCACCTCGCCGTTCTTCGCGAAGGCGACGACGGACGGCGTGGTCCTGGCGCCCTCGGCGTTGGTGATGACGGTGGGCTCGCCGCCTTCCAGAACGCTGACGACGGAGTTAGTCGTGCCCAGGTCGATGCCGACCGCACGTGCCATTTCGATTCCTCCAGCTGACGTACTTGAGTGGATCTGACTCAAGGATGCATGACGACGCGGACTGCGTCAACAGACCTGAGTGGAGGGGGCTCAACTCTTCGCCCTTTATCTCGCTCATACGGAGTCGAGCGCGCGTCGGTCCCGGGTCCGGCGAGGTGCCGCATGAGAGAGTCCGATGGCCCCATGTCGGGCAAACCAGCCATATCCCACGAATATCCCATGATTCTCATTCGTCGCTCGGAAGGGTGTGGGGAATGCTCGGAAGGGTGCGGGAATGACGGCCAAGCGCACGTTCGACGTCGTGGGCGGGCTCGCCCTCCTGGTCGTGCTGTCCCCGCTGCTCACCGCCGTCGCCCTCTCGGTCGCCCTCGGCTCGGCCACCCCCGGCCGGGGCGTGCTGCGCCGCCGCACGGTGGCAGGCTTGGAGGGAGAACCCTTCACGATGCTGACCTTCCGCACGAAGAGCCCGCTGGCCGCGCTGCCGCTCCTCGTGCACGTCGTCGGCGGCCGGATGTCGCTGGTCGGACCGTGTCCACTGACCCCGGGCCACCGCGAGTGCGCGGGCGAGGGACGCCGCCGGCTCTCCGTGCGGCCCGGGCTCACCGGCCCGTGGCAGATCAGTGGACGCTCGGACCTGCCGTGGGAGGAGCGCGAGCTGCTCGACCTGCACTATGTGGACCACCACTGGCTGGGGATGGATCTGACGATCCTGGCGCGTACGCTTCCAGCAGTCCGCAGGCGTCGCGCGGCAAGGTTTGCCTGAGCGACACAGATCACCGCGAGCGCCGCTACAGCACGGGGCCCCGAACGGGTAATCTCAGCACGGACTCCATAAGTTACCGCTTAGTAGGCCCGCCCGAGGAGCCCCTCATGCAACTCGCCGCGATCATCGTGTCGATCGCCATCACGGTGGTGGCCGTCGCGCTGTTCGGTCGTGCCACCGTGCAGATCTACCGGTTCGTGCGCCTCGGGCAGCCCGTGCCCGCCGGCACCCGCACCGGCGACCCCACCCAGCGCACCGTGACCCTGGTCAAGGAATTCCTCGGCCACACCCGGATGAACCGCTGGGGCATCGTCGGCTTCGCGCACTGGTTCGTCGCGGTGGGCTTCTTCTCGCTGCTCCTGACGATCGTCAACGCCTTCGGCCAGCTCTTCCAGGCCGACTGGCTGATCCCGATCATCGGTGACTGGCTGCCGTACGAGATCTTCACCGAGTTCCTCGGCCTGATGACGGTCCTCGGCATCGTGACCCTCATCGTGATCCGGCAGCTCAGCAGGCCGACCAGGGCGGGCCGCAAGTCCCGCTTCGCGGGCTCCAAGACCGGCCAGGCGTACTTCGTCGAGGCCGTCATCCTGATCGTCGGCCTCTGCATCATGACGCTGCGGGCCCTCGAAGGCGTCCAGCACCACGTCACCGGCTGGGAACCGGGCTTCTTCGCCTCGTACCCGCTGATCGCGCTGCTCGACAACCTGGACCTGAGCACGATCCAGCACCTCACCTACTTCGTCGCGGCGCTCAAGATCGTCACGTCCTTCACCTGGATGATCACGGTCTCGCTCAACACGAACATGGGTGTCGCCTGGCACCGCTTCCTCGGCTTCCCGAACATCTGGTTCAAGCGGAACGCCGACGGCTCCACCGCGCTGGGCGCGCTCCAGCCGATGACGACGGCGGGCAAGGAGATCGACTGGGAGGACCCGGCCGACGACGCCGTCTTCGGTGTCTCCCAGGTCGAGCAGTTCTCCTGGAAGGGCATCCTCGACTTCTCCACCTGCACCGAGTGCGGCCGCTGCCAGTCGCAGTGCCCCGCCTGGAACACCGGCAAGCCCCTCTCCCCCAAGCTCCTCATCATGTCGCTGCGCGACCACGCGCACGCCAAGGCGCCGTACCTGCTCGCCGGCGGCGGCAAGGACATGGAGGGCAACGAGAAGGCCACCGAGGAGCAGCTCAAGGACGTCCCCGCCTCGGCGATCGCCGAGGCCGAGCGCCCCCTCATCGGCACCGCCGAGGAGAACGGCGTCATCGACCCCGACGTCCTGTGGTCCTGCACCACCTGCGGCGCCTGCGTCGAGCAGTGCCCGGTCGACATCGAGCACATCGACCACATCGTCGACATGCGCCGCTACCAGGTGATGATCGAGTCCGCCTTCCCCTCGGAGGCCGGCACGATGCTCAAGAACCTGGAGAAGAAGGGCAACCCCTGGGGCCTGGCGAAGAAGCAGCGCGTCGAGTGGACCAAGGAGGTCGACTTCGAGGTCCCGATCGTCGGCAAGGACGTCGAGGACCTCTCGGAGTTCGACTACCTCTACTGGGTCGGCTGCGCCGGCGCCCTGGAGGACCGGGCCAAGAAGACCACCAAGGCCTTCGCCGAGCTGCTGCACATGGCGGGCGTCAAGTTCGCGATCATGGGCGGCGACGAGAAGTGCACCGGTGACTCCCCCCGCCGCCTGGGCAACGAGCCGCTGTTCCAGCAGCTCGCCCAGGAGAACGTCGCCATGCTGAACATGGCGTTCGGCGAGGACGACGAGGACGAGTCGACGAAGAAGCCGAAGTCGGCGAAGCGCATCGTCTCGACCTGCCCGCACTGCTTCAACACCATCGCCAACGAGTACCCGCAGCTCGGCGGCGAGTACGAGGTCATCCACCACACCCAGCTGCTCCAGCACCTCATCGACGAGGGCAAGCTGGTCCCGGTGACCCCGGTCGACGGCCTGATCACCTACCACGACCCGTGCTACCTGGGCCGTCACAACAAGGTCTACACGCCGCCGCGCGAGATCATGTCCGCCGTCCCCGGCCTGCGCCAGCAGGAGATGCACCGCCACAAGGAGCGCGGCTTCTGCTGTGGCGCCGGTGGTGCCCGGATGTGGATGGAGGAGCGGATCGGCAAGCGCATCAACAACGAGCGCGTCGAGGAGGCCCTGTCCCTCAACCCGGACATCGTCTCCACCGCCTGCCCGTTCTGCCTCGTCATGCTGACCGACTCGGTCAACGGCAAGAAGAACGAGGGCAAGGCCAAGGAGTCCGTCACGGTCGTCGACGTGACCCAGCTCCTCCTGGAGTCGGTGAAGACCCCGGTGGACCCGGAGCCGGAACCGGCGGAGGAGCCGGAGCCGGAGCCGG
>NZ_LIPQ01000368.1:0-253 GCF_001418135.1 Streptomyces aureus | reverse complement strand
TCGGCCCGCCGCACGGTGTCCGTCTTCCGGTGCGGGACGGGCTGGGGGCGGCTTGGGGACGGGCGGAACGACGGGTGACGCGCATCGGAGGGCTCCTTGCCCGAATCGCTGACGTCTCCGAAGCCACGAGGAGGACATCGAGGCGATACGTCGGATTTGTGACAGCGACCCCGAACCTGCCCCCCGACCGCGTCACGGCACCCCCGCGCCCCCGGGTCACCCCTAGGGGATGTCACAGCGCAGTGGCAAGGAC
>NZ_LIPQ01000367.1 GCF_001418135.1 Streptomyces aureus | reverse complement strand
CCGGACCTCCAGATGCCCCCGGTCGTCGGAGGTACGGACCGGGAAGGCCGGCGGGACGACGGACGAGCGGATGTCGAGCACCTCGCGGACCCGGACGGCGCCCGCCTCGGCCCGGGGCATGTGCATGAGGAGGAAGAGGACCATCATCACGGACATCGAGATCTGGAGCAGATAACCGAGGAAGGCCACGAGCCCGCCGGGCTGGAGGGCGCCGGAGTCGATGCGGTGGGCGCCGACGTACACGAGGGCGACGGTCGTCAGTTCCCAGACCACGAGTACCGTCGGGAACATCAGGGCCTGGAGCCGGCCGGCCCGGAGGCCGACGGAGCGGAGTTCGTCGTTGGCGGCGGCGAACCGTTCCCGCTCGTGCCGGTCACGGACGAAGGCGCGGACCACCCGGACGCCGGTGATCTGCTCGCGCAGCACCCGTCCGGCGCGGTCGACGCGCTCCTGCATGCCCTTGAAGAGCGGCCGCATCCGCAGGACGACGGCGCCGACGGCCCCGGTCATCACCGGCACGAAGAGCAGCAGCACCAGGGCGAGCGGCACGTCCTGGCGCAGGGCCATGACGATGCCGCCGAAGCAGAGGAGCGGCGCGGCGACCAGCATGGTCAGGACGAGGACGGTGAACGTCTGGATCTGCTGGACGTCGTTGGTCGTACGGGTGATCAGCGAGGCGGCGCCGAAGCGGCCCCGCTCCCGCGCGGAGAACTCCTGGACGCGGCGGAAGACTTCGGAGCGCAGGTCGCGGGCGACGCCCATGGCCACCCGGGCGCCGGTGTAGGTGGCGGCGGCCGCGGCCACCGCCTGGAGGAGGGTGACGGCGACCATCGCGGCGCCGCCGCCGAGGACACGGTCGGTGTCACCGCGCAGGACGCCCTGGTCGATGACGCCGGCGTTGAGGGCGGGCAGGGCGAGGGAGGCGAGGGACTGGACGAGCTGGAGGGCGACGAGGAGGGCGAGGAGGGTCCGGTACGGCCTGAGGCGGGGCGCGAGGAGCCGCAGCAGCATGATGACGACCCCTCACGCGCCGTACGGGCGGACGGACTTGGCGTCCTTGAGGGCGCGTCCCCACCAGCCGAGCTGGTCGAGGAGCGCCTTGGCGGCGCCCTCCGCGCCGGCGGGGTCCTTGTGCCGTCCGTTCTCGTCGAACAGCCCGTGGGCGTTGTGGAAGGAGACGGTGTCGCGGACGGTGACCGCGTGCATCTCGGCGTACACCTGCCGGAGCTGCTCGACGGCCCGCAGGCCGCCGGAGATCCCGCCGTAGGAGACGAAGCCGACGGGCTTGGCCTGCCATTCGGTGTAGTGCCGGTCGATCAGGTTCTTGAGGGCGGCGGGGAAGGAGTGGTTGTACTCCGGGGTGACGACGACGTACGCGTCGGCGGCCTCCAGCACCGGGGTGACCTTGGCGAGTTCCGCGCGGACGGCCGGGGAAGGGTCGTACGAGAGGGAGGTGGGGAGGTCTATCTCGGCGAGGTCGACGACGGTGACGGTGAAGTCGTCGCGCTCGGCGAGGCGGGAGCGGAACCAGTCGGTGACGACGGGGGCGAAGCGGCCTTCACGGTCGCTGGCGACCACGAGGGCGAGGGTGAGGGGGGCCGGGGCGGAGGCGCCGTCCGCGGCAGCGGGAGTCGCGGAGGAGACGGGGGAGACGGGGGAGACGGTGGCCGTGGAGGCGTTCGTGTTGTCCATGCCGATGATCGTGGTACCTCAAGTTTGGTTGAGGTCAAGCGGCGATCCGGAGCTCTTCCCCAAGACCGTTTCCCCGGACGTACGGTGAGCGCATGACGACTCCGACCCCGCACATCGAGATCGACGGCACCCCCGCGACCGACCCCGGGCTGCTCGCCGCCCTCATGACCGGCTTCGGACACTTCACGGCGATGCAGGTACGGGACGGGCGCGTGAAGGGTCTCGACCTGCACCTCGACCGCCTCGACCGCGCGACCCGCGAGCTCTTCGGCCGGGAACTGGACGGCACGCGCGTCCGCGCCCTGATCGCCGGCGCCCTCGCGACCTCCGGGCAGCGGAACGCCTCCGTGCGCGTGTACGTGTACCCGGACGTCCGTATCGCGGTGACCGTCGCCGCCCCCGCCCCGAACGGCCTCGGCGCCCCGCAGCGCCTGACGGCCGTCGAGTACTGGCGGCCCGCGCCGCACATCAAGCACCTGGGCGGCTTCGGCCAGAGCTACCACCGCGAGGCGGCGCGGCGAGCCGGCTTCGACGAGGCCGTGCTGACCTCCCCGTACGGTGAGATCGCCGAGGGCGCGATCACCAACATCGCCTTCTGGGAC
Organism: Streptomyces aureus; assembly: GCF_001418135.1. Classification (GTDB taxonomy): domain Bacteria; phylum Actinomycetota; class Actinomycetes; order Streptomycetales; family Streptomycetaceae; genus Streptomyces; species Streptomyces aureus_A. The sequence goes on along the minus strand of NZ_LIPQ01000367.1, from coordinate 4,300 downwards.
GGCACTTCGGTGGTCTGGCCGTCGGCACCCTGTCTCCGGGGGATCGCCATGACCCTCCTGGAGCCGCGCCTGGAGTCGGTCCGGCGCCCGGTCACGCTGGCCTATCTGGCGGGCTACCGGGCCGCGTTCGTCACCAACTCCCGTTCCCTGGCGGCCGTGACGGCGATCGACGAGGTGACGTTCGAGGTGGACGAGGAGCTCATGGGACGGGTGCACTCGGCGTACGACTCGGTGGAGTGGGACGAACTGTAGAGCGGCACGCCGGGCGCTCACCACGCTCCGGGGCGCGCTCGCCCGGCCACCGGCATCACGGCCGGCGCGACGGTGGGCGCGCGGGAGTGGGCGCCGGCGGCGATCACCGGCCCGACAGGGGTCTGAGGGAGTCCGAGGAGGTCCGAGGGGGGCCGTCGGGGGCCCGAGGAGGGGCCGTGGAAGCCTGAGGGCGCTTGAGGAGCCCGTGGGACAAAGCGGCCGCATGACGGGCGGCACCTGATCACCCGTTCGGCACGCGGCGTCAGCCGACACCGCACAACCCGCTCTGACCTGCATGAACACAGAAAATCCAGGCGACACACCGTATCGGACGGCCCAATCCTGATGCCTCATCAGGAGGCGCGGCGGGCGCGGCGGCTTTTATCTCGGTCACAGAAGGCCGTTCCGGGAAGTCCCTCCCGGGAGGACCGCCCCGCTCGACCGCTCGCGCGCCCCGGAGGCCCCCATGCGCACCACTGTCCGCCTGTTCACCGGTACCGCGCTGACGGTCGCCGCGATCGGAGCCCTCGCCGTCCCCTCGGCGTTCGCCGGCAACTCCGAGTGGCTCGAAATCTTCCCCTCCGACGCCGAACCCGGCACCACCGTCACCGTGAACACGCTCGCCTGCGGCAAGCACGGCCGTGGCGTGGGGGACGCCAACTCGCTCGGCGCGGGCGAGTTCCAGCTGAGCCCGAGCACGCACAAGGAGGTCGTGGTCGGCCAGTTCCACGTACCGGAGCACGCCAAGGCCGGCACGTACGGCATCAGCGTGGCCTGCGACAACGGCAAGACGGCCCGGGGCGACCTGACCGTCAAGCACCGCCGTCCCAGCGGTCACGTCCAGACCGGTGTCGGGGGCAGCGTCGGCCCCGACACCGCCCAGGTCACGGCAGGCGCGGCGGTGCTGGCCGCAGCTGCCGTGGGCGGGGTCTGGCTCCTGCGTCGCCGGGCGAGCGGCGCGCAGGGCCACTGAGACCATCCGCCTGTCCTGCCCCCGCCGGAGCGCCCGATCACGGCCCGGCGGGGGCAGGGCCACACCCCAGGGAGCCCAGGTGGGCAACAGGAGCAAGGGCTGGGGCATAGCCGTGGCCGCCTGCGCCGGGATCTGGCTCGTCCAGAACGGCTCTCAGCAGGTCACCCCGCCCGTACCCTCGGCGGCCCAGGCCTTCGCCGCGGGGCCGAGCGTGCACACCGACGCCGCCGCCGACCCGCTGCCGCCCTCGGCGCCGGTCCGGCTGCGCATCCCCGAGACCGATGTGGACACCCCGATGATGCGGCTCGGCCTGGCGCCGGACGGTTCGCTCGGCGTACCGCCGGCCGGGAACCGGAACCTGGCCGGCTGGTACGAGGACGGCACCGCGCCCGGCGCCAAGGGCACGGCGATCGTCGCGGGCCATGTCGACAACGCCGAAGGACCCGCCGTCTTCTACACGCTGGGAGCCCTGAAGAAGGGCCACCGGATCGAGGTGGACCGGCAGGACGGGCGGACCGCGGTGTTCACGGTCGACGCGGTCGAGGTCTACGAGAACAAGGACTTCCCGGACCGGAAGGTGTACGACGAGGCGAACCGCGCGGAGATCCGCGTGATCACCTGCGGCGGCGGCTTCTCGAAGAAGAACGGCTACCAGGGGAACGTGGTCGCCTTCGGCCACCTCATCGGGGTGCGGTAGCAGGGGCGAGTGACCGGTCGGGCCCGGGGACGTCCGGTGAAGGTCAGGCCCACTGGTCGAAGGCGAGCTTCGCGACCAGCGAGAGCACCACCACCAGCAGCACCCCGCGCACGAACTCGGCGCCCTTGCTGAGCGCCATCCGCGCCCCGACCGTCCCGCCGATCAGGTTGAAGACCGCCATGACGGCGGCGAGCTGCCAGTACACGCTCCCCTGGTACGCGAACATCGCGAGCGCGCCCGCGTTGGTGCAGACGTTGACGATCTTCGCGGTCGCCGAGGCGGTCACCAGGTCGAGGTGGAGGACGGCGGTGAGCGCGAGGACCAGGAAGGTGCCGGTGCCGGGACCGAACAGGCCGTCGTAGAAGCCGATCCCGCCGCCGACCACGACGATCGCGGTGACGATCCGGGCCCGGGTCAGCGGCGCCCGCTCCGCCCCCTCGGCCTTCGCGCCGAACGACGGCCGCAGCATCACGAAGGCCGCCACCGCGAGCAGGACGACCATGATCACCGGACGCAGGACGTCGCTGCTGATGCCCGCCGCGAAGAAGGCACCGGCCATGGAGCCCGCGAGGGCGGCGAGCCCGATGCGTACCGCCGTCCAGACCCGCACGGGCGCCTTGCGGACGTAGGTGATCGCGGCCCCGGTGGTGCCGACGATCGCGACGGCCTTGTTGGTGCCGAGGATGTGCGCGGCCTGGACGTTCGGCAGACCGAGCAGCAGGGCGGGCAGCAGGAGCAGCCCGCCGCCGCCGACCACCGCGTCGATCCAGCCCGCCACGAGCGCGGCGAGGCACAGCAGGACGAGGGTGGTCAGTGAGATCTCGGGCATGCCCGTGAGCCTAGGGAGGCGTTCGTTGCCCCGTCCATCAATCTCTGGAGAGTTGAGCTACGTCTGAGCTTGCGGCGCCCGGGCCGCGGTCGGGGGCCGGCGGCGCGGCCGGGGAGACGGAGGCCGTGAGGAGGGTCGCGGCGAGCGCGCCGGCACCGAGGAGGGCGGCGGCGAGCCGGCGCCGGGCCTGCTCGACGGAGTGGCCGCGCGAGACGCGGGCGACGCGAGGGCGCCGGTGAACGCGGGAAACGCGGGGAGCACCGTGTCTAGGCATGGTCGAAGTCCTCGCTGTGGATACGGGAGGCCGGCACTCCGGCCCGGATCAGATGGGCGGTGGCGGCGCGGGCCATGGCGGGCGGCCCGCAGAGGTAGACGTCATGGGCGGCGAGGTCCGGCACCAGATGGCGCAGGGCGCGCGGCGCGAGGGGGTCGAAGGAGTCGTCGGAGCGGCCGAGGAGGAAGTGGAGGGCGGCCTGCCGTTCGCGGGCGATGGCCTCCAGCTCCTCGCGCAGGACGAGCCCGGCGGCGTCCGAGGCCCGGTAGAGGAGGGTCACGTCGCCGGGCCCGCCGGGCAGCGTCTCGAACAGGACGCGCAGCGGGGTGATGCCGACGCCTCCGGCGAGCAGCAGCACCTTGCGGCGGGTACGGCGGTGGGCGGTGAGCGCGCCGAAGGGGCCGGAGGCGAGGACCCGGACGCCGGGGCGGAGCCGGCGGATGCGGCGGGTGTGGTCGCCGAGCGCCTTGACCGTGATCCGCAGGGTGTCGTCCCGGACGGGCGCGGAGAGGGAGAAGGGCAGGGCGGTCGCCCAGAGCCCGCGCCGCAGGAAGCGCCAGCGGAAGAACTGACCGGGTTCGGCGCACAGTCGGGCCACTCCCCTGCCCCGGACGAGCACCGAGACGACGCCCGGACCCTCGTCGCGGACCTCGACGACCCGCAGCTCGTGGCGGAAGGCGGCGCGGACGGGGACGACGAGCCGGTACCAGAGGAGGAGGACGGCGACGGTGCCGTGGGCCATCGACCAGAGCCAGCGGACGAGGAGGCTGTCGGCGATGTCGGGTCCGGCGAGCTGGTGGACGAAGCCGAGGGCGGCGGCGAGCAGCCCGCCGAGGTGGACGGCCCGCCAGATCTCGTGCCGGACCCGGCGCCGTACGGCCCGGGCGGAGGTGACACCGACGGCGACGAAGAGGGCGGTGCCGGCGGTGGCGGCGGCGATCGCCCCGTACGCCAGGAGGCCTCCGGTGGCGGTGACGAGGTCGGTACGGGTGTGCACGGCGTAACCGCAGAGGGCGAGGAGCGCGTGCGCGCCGATCAGGCCGAGGACGTACCGGCCGCCGAGGGCGTGCCAGCGGGCGAGCCGGTCGGCGCCCACGCCGTGCTCGACGGCCGGGACGCGGGCCATGAGCAGCAGCAGGACGAGGACGCCGTACCCGGCGAGGAGACCGGTGAGGTGCGCGCCGGACGCGAAGAAGGCGTCGAGGCGGGCGGAGGGCCGGGCCTGGACACCCCAGAGCAGGGCGACGGCCCCGGCGCCCTGCTCTGGGGTGTCCA
>NZ_LIPQ01000366.1 GCF_001418135.1 Streptomyces aureus | reverse complement strand
GCACGACGACCTGTGCGCACGGGGCGCCGGGGCCGGGGGCGTACGGGTTGCCGGGCACCGGACCGTGGGCGCCGTGGGCGTGGCCTCCGGGTCCGTGGCCGTGGCCGCCCGGCATGCCCTGCCCCGCCCCCGGCGCCCCGTGCGCACAGGTCGTCGTGCCGAAGGCGCGGTCCACCGAGGTGCGGAGTTCGTGGGCGAGCAGCACGTGCGCCAGCTTGTCGTCGGCGAACTCGGCGTCCCTCAGCGCGAGGCGGATGCCGTGCAGGGCGTCGTCGGCGAGCCGGCGGGCCTCCTCGCGGGAGGTGCCGGTCGCGGTGAGCGGGTTCCAGGCACCCTTCTCCGCGTCGGCGGTCTGGTCCTCGACGGCGTCGAGGAGGTGGGCGAGGCGGCCGAAGAGCCGGCCCGCCTCGGCGAGCGGCTCCGCGTTCCCGGGCCGTCCGGCGAGGACGGCGGTGTGCGCGAAGGCGGCCGCGGTGGCGGTCTCGGTCGGTTCGGTGACGGTGAGCAGGGAGGTGCCGGGTCCGGCGAGGGCCTCGATCCCGGTCTGGCGGTCGACGGCGTCGACGAGGACGGCGGTGTCGAAGCCGAGGGCGCGGCCGGTCCTGGCCCCTGCCTTGTCCCAGGAGCGGGCGACGCGGCGGGCCGCGGCGGCGGCGGGCCGCCGGGCCAACAGCCCGTCCCGGTCGGCGACGTGGTCCCGTACCTTGGCCGAGGCGAGGACCAGCGAGACGGCGGCGGCGAGCCGGGCACCCTCGCCCCTGGCCACGGGAGCGGTCCGCATGGCGCGCAGCGCGCAGGGCCCGGCCGTGCGACGGCCGGCCGCCGTGACGCCGGTCTGAGCCTCCGTCAGAACCGAGACGATGAGACCGTCGTAGTTGGTGACGACCCGGGCGAACTGGCCGTGGTCGGCGCGAAGTGCCAGGCAGAGGCCGCAGAGATGGGCCATCCACTCGGTCTTGAGCCCGTCGGTGAGCCGATGGGTGCAGGGTCTGACGATTCCGAACATGGACTCCCCCGTGAGTCGTGGATCTGGGCCGGGCCATGGACCGCCGGACGGCCTCGCGGCATCGTAGCGAGCGAGTCCGTTCACCCGTACGCGCCCGTCGTCACCCTTGTGGCCCGACTTTCATATTTTCAGCTACATGGCCCTCCCCCAGGCCCCGCATACCGCAAGTTTCCTGACGAATCGCCAGAAAACGGTGCTCACGTTCTGCACCAGTACCGTCACGAATCCCCTGCGCGCCGACTATCCACTTGGCGCGCGATCCGCATCATGAAGGACGATAGGGATTGCGGAACCACAAGTGACCGCGTGAAAGGAGGCGTCCATGGGATCGGTGCGCAAGGCGAGTGCCTGGCTGGGACTCGTCGAGGACAACGACGAGCGTTACTACGACGACGAGTACGCCGACGGTGCCGAGGGCGGCGACGCCTGGGTGACGGACCCCCGGGTCCGGGTGGCCACGGACACCGCCGAGGACCGGGGCCGGCGGATCGCCACCGTCTCCCCGGACGGCTTCCGGGACGCCAGGGGCATCGGCGAGCTCTTCCGGGACGGTGTTCCGGTGATCGTGAACCTGACCGCGATGGAGCCGAACGACGCCAAGCGCGTGGTCGACTTCGCCGCCGGTCTCGCCTTCGGTCTGCGCGGTTCGATCGAGCGCGTGGCGACGCGGGTCTTCCTGCTGACCCCCGCCGACACCCAGATCGTCACCGGCGAGACGGGCCGTCGTCAGCAGGACGGTTTCTTCAACCAGAGCTGAGCGGGTCCGCCGGCCGCCGGGCACCCCCCGAAAGATCGGGTCAGTGCGTCGGACGCCCCGAGCCGGCGGGCTCGATCGCTTCCCGGGTCGCGGGCACCCGCGGCTCGGACGAGTCGGCGAGCTCCAGCGCCTCGGACGACCCCGAGGGCCGCACGGCCCCCGTCGTCTTCGACAGCACCGGCGCTGACCGGACGGGCTCGGACCCGGCCGTGTCGGACCCGGCCGTGTCGGACCCGGCCGTGTCGGACTGAGCCGCCTTCGACAGCAGCGACGGCTCCGCCTCCGGGACACCGGCGGACACCGTCTCCTCAGGGGCCCCGGCGGACGTCGTCTCCTCCGGATCCACCGGGCACTCCATCACCCGGGGCAGGCGCCGGGCCATCGCCGCGCCGAGCAGCAGCAGCCCCGCGCTCACGAAGAGCGTGATGTGCAGCCCGTTCACGAAGGCGTGCCGAGCGGCCTGGTGCAGCGCGCCGCCGGCCGCGCCGCCGAGCTGGTCGGCGACCTGGTAGGCCTCGCCGAGCGAGTTCGCGGCGGCCCGGCTCGCCTCCGCGGGCACCCCGGGGATGGCGGCGAGCCCGGGGGCGTACGCCGCGTTCATCACGCTGCCGAGCAGGGCCGTGCCCATCCCCGCGCCGAGCTGGTACGAGGTCTCGCCGATCGAGGCGGCGGCGCCCGCGCTCCGCTGCGGGGCCTCGCTGAGCATCGACTCGTACGCCGAGAAGAGCGTGGTCTGCAGGCCGAAGCCGAGCAGCACGAAGCCCACCGTGAGCAGCAGCGGCCGGTCGTGCTGTCCCATGAAGGTGAGCAGCAGCACGGCGGCGGCGGTGAGGACGAAGCCCCAGCCGACCATCCGGCGCGGTCCGATCCTGCGCAGGGTGTACGAGCCGGTGGCGCCGGCGGCCATCGCGGCGAAGGTGAGCGGCAGGAGACGCAGCCCGGTCTCCAGCGGGCTGAGGCCGAGGACCAGCTGGAGGTACTGGACGGCGATGAGCTGCAGGCCGACCAGGGCCAGCATCGCGAGCACGATGCAGCCGACCGAGGTGGTGAAGGCGGCGCGGGAGAAGAGCCGCGTGTCGATCAGCGGGTGGGGCCGTCGCCTCTGGCGCCGTACGAAGAGGACGAGGAGCGCGGCGCCGAGCAGCAGCGGCCCGGCGGTCGGGAGCGCGAGGAGCGGTTCGCCGGCGCCGGCGCGCTTGACCCCGAGGACGCAGCCGAGCACACCGGCGGCGGCCATGAGCGCGCCGAGTACGTCCCAGGGTCCGTCGGCGGCTCCCCGGGACTCGGGGAGGAGGCGGCGGCCGAGCGGCAGGATCAGCGCCATCAGCGGAATGTTGATGAGGAAGACGGAGCCCCACCAGTAGTTCTCGACGAGGAAGCCGCCGAGCACGGGGCCGGTGGCGGCGCCTATCGCGGCGACCGCCGTCCAGATCCCGATGGCGGTGGCGCGCTCCCGCCGGTCGGGGAAGACCGCCCGGAGGATGGAGAGCGTGGCGGGCATGATCATGGCGCCGCCGACGCCGAGGAGCACCCGGGCCCCGATGAGGACCGAGGGTTCGGTGGCGAACGCGGCGACCGCCGAGGCGATGCCGAACAGCGCGTATCCGAGGAGCAGGACTCTGCGCCGTCCGACCCGGTCCCCGAGGGTGCCGAAGAGGATCAGGAGCGAGGCGCAGATCAGGGGGTAGGCGTCGACGATCCAGAGCAGCGAGGTGGAGCTGGGGCGCAGGTCCTCGGTGAGCGAGGGGATCGCGACATGGAGGATGGTCGCGTCGAGGGCGACCACGAGAAGGCTGACGCAGAGGACGACGAGGACGACCCAGCGGTTGGCTCCGCCGTCGGCTGCGGCACGCGGTCGTGCTGGGGCCGTGTTCGTCCGCGACATGTACGTACCTCCCAGTGAAGCTCTCGCGCTCGGCGGGCCCCGACCAGGGCTTATGCCCCTGGGGCGGCCCGGCATCGACGGGCGAGTGAGCCGTCAGCGTACGCGAGTTCAAGGCCCGAGCGCGTGGTGCAGCTCTCACCCCGGCGGGCCGTGCGGTGTGGCGTACGCCACTCGGAGCGGCCCGCGCGTCGCATGGAATTCCGTACGGACACCCGTTTGAAGCAATTCCCGAGCATTCAAACACTCTTCCGGAAACGACTTCGCGACAATAGGGCGGAAGGTCATCGGATTTCCTGACGGACGCCGGGAATAGGCCACCGGCTGAGACCTACTCCACATCACATCAACATCACGAACAGACCGGAACGACCGGGTCTGCTTCTCACTCCCTGTAACGTCCATTGGGTGCGTACCGACATCTTTGCCCGGCTGGACCGGGAGCCGGAACCGCCGAAGATAGAGGTCCCGCGGATGACCCGCACGCGTCTCGCCCTCTTCGGCGGGACGTCGGCGTTCTATCTCGCCATGGTCGTCGCCGTGCTGCTCTCGACGTGGCTGGTGACCCTCGACTGGAAGATCATGCTCTTCCGGCCCTATCAGCAGTGGCCGGAGATCCACGGCTTCCTCGACTACTACGTCGTCCTCGGCCAGCGCGGCCCCACGGCCGTCATGGTGGCCGCCTGGCTGGGCTGGCGCTCCTGGCGCCAGCACACCCTGCGGCCCCTGCTCTGCCTCGGCGCCGCCCTCCTGCTGCTCAACGTCACGGTCGGCGCGGTCAAGCTCGGGCTCGGCCGTCTCGGACCCCACTACGCGACCGAGGTCGGCTCCGCCGAGCTCTTCGCGGGCGGCGACATATTCCCCTCGGGTCACACCGCCAACGCGGTCGTGACCTGGGGCATCCTCGCCTATCTGGCGACGACCCCGAGGGCCAGGCGCTATCTGTCGGCGCTCTCCGCCGTGGTCGCGCTCGGCGTCGGACTCACCACGGTCTATCTGGGCACGCACTGGCTGAGCGACGTCCTCCTCGGCTGGGCCGCCGGACTGCTGATCCTGCTCGCCCTGCCCTGGTGCGAGCCGGTCCTCGCCGTGGCGGAGTCGTGGATCCTCGCCCTGCGCGACCGGGTGCGGGACCGGCTGCGGGACCGTCGCCGTCTGGTTCCCTCGCTGCCCGTGGCCTCCGGAGGACCCCGCCCCGGGTACTTCCCGCAGCGTCCGCCCGGGTCCGAGGAGCCGGTCCGGGGGCCGGCCGGAGTGGCCGGCGGCCGCGCTCCGGCGACCCGTACGGGAGTGGCCGGCGGCCGCGCCCCGGCGACCCGCGGCTGACCTCGGGCATCTGCCCACACGCATGCGGAAGGGCCCCGGCCGAGGGATCGGCCGGGGCCCTTCCGCATGCCCGGGTACGGACGCACCGAGCGCGCCCGGTGCGCCGGCGCCGGCCCCTCAGCCGAGCCAGCAGCGGGTGACCGTGCCGCCCTCGACCTCGAAGTTGATGCGTCCGGCGAGGTACTCCATCGTGATGATCGAGCCGGGCGGGAGCGACCTCACGGTGCTCCAGCCCCGCGTCCTGGCGAGCCGTGCGGCGCCTTCCGCGTCGAGGCCCACATAGGACTCGGGGGCGTCGCCGGGCGGTTCGGGAGTGCGCGATGTGGGTGCCATGGCCCTCACGTTAGTCCCTTGGCGGTCACGCTTGTGTCACAAGTTCTCGACATATGTTCGGCATGATCCCGGTCACTCCGCGACACGGATTCCGGCCGTTTCTCCAGTAATTCCGAAGGGCATCCGGCAGTTCGCACCACGGGGCCGGAAGTGCCGACGGAACGCGGGTAATTCGACTCTTCCCGCTCCGCCCGCCCCGAATTGTCTCGCGACGCGCACGCGAGCCGCTCACTCTTCCCTTACACAATGCTTACGCTGTCCGAACGCCCGGAGACGCGGAGCCGGGACGACCGCGAAGCGGAGGCAGCGGATGGGCAACGGCACAGCGACCGCGACCGTCGAATCGAGCCGCGTGCGGCACGGGCGGATCCTGATCGACTGGCTCACCACCACCGACCACAAGAAGATCGGCCACCTCTACCTGGTGACCGCGTTCGTCTTCTTCCTCATCGCCGGGCTGATGGCGATGCTGATGCGGGCCGAGCTGGCCCGCCCCGGACTCCAGCTGCTCACGAACCAGGAGTTCAACCAGGCCTTCACCCTGCACGGCACGATCATGCTGCTGCTCTTCGCCACACCTACCTTCGCCGGCTTCGCCAACGAGCTGGTGCCGCTGCAGATCGGCTCGCCCGACGTCGCCTTCCCGCGGCTGAACATGTTCTCGTACTGGCTGTTCCTCTTCGGCAGTCTGATGGTGATCGGCTCGCTGCTCACCCCGACCGGCCCGGCCGCCTTCGGCTGGACCGCCTACGCCCCGCTCAACAGCCTGGAGCGGTCCCCCGGCGTCGGCGTCGACCTGTGGATCGTGGGGCTCGCGCTCTCCGGCTTCGGCACCATCCTGACCTCGGTGAACTTCCTCGCGACCATCATCGGGATGCGGGCGCCCGGCATGACCATGTTCCGGATGCCGATCTTCACCTGGAACGTGCTCTTCACGGCGGTCCTGGTGATCGTCGCCTTCCCCGTGCTCGCCGCGGCCCTGCTCGTCCTGGAGGCGGACCGACGCCTCGGCTCGGTGGTCTTCCAGCCGGAGAACGGCGGCGCGCTGCTCTGGCAGCACCTCTTCTGGTTCTTCGGCCATCCCGAGGTCTACATCATCGCGCTGCCGTTCTTCGGGATCGTCAGCGAGATCATCCCGGTCTTCGCCCGCAAGCCGATCTTCGGCTACACCACGCTGATCGCCGCCACCATGGCGATCACCGGCCTCTCGGTGGTCGTCTGGGCCCATCACATGTTCGCGACGGGCGCGGTGCTGCTGCCGTTCTTCTCGCTGCTCTCGTTCCTGATCGCGGTGCCCACCGGGGTGAAGTTCTTCAACTGGACCGGGACGATGCTGCGGGGGTCGCTCTCCTTCGAGACCCCGATGCTGTGGAGCGTCGGCTTCCTGGTGTCGTTCCTCTTCGGCGGCCTCACCGGAGTGATCCTCGCCTCGCCTCCCATGGACTTCCAGGTCACCGACTCGTACTTCGTGGTCGCCCACTTCCACTACACGGTCTTCGGCACGGTCGTCTTCGCGACCTTCGCCGGCTTCACCTTCTGGTGGCCCAAGTTCACCGGCCGGATGCTCGACGAACGGCTCGGGAAGATCCACTTCTGGACCCTCTTCACCGGCTTCCACCTGACCTTCCTGGTGCAGCACTGGCTCGGCGCGGAGGGCATGCCCCGGCGGTACGCCGACTACCTGGAGGCGGACGGCTTCACCGCCCTCAACACCGTCTCCACCATCGGCGCCTTCCTGCTCGGCGTGTCCACCCTGCCGTTCCTCTACAACGTGTGGCGGACCACGCTGTACGGGGCGAAGGTCGAGGTCGACGATCCCTGGGGGTTCAGCCGCTCCCTCGAATGGGCCACCTCCTGCCCGCCGCCCCGGCACAACTTCGACGTCGTCCCCCGGATCCGCTCCGAGGCGCCGGCCTTCGACCTGCACCACCCCGAGTTCGCCGCCTACGAGCGGATGCGGATCACGAGTCCTCCGCCGGAGCGGAGGGGGACCGGTCGAGGGAGCGGGACAACAGGTCCCTGAGCGCCCGCACCCGGTCGACCAGCTCGGGCGGGTCGACCACCTCGAACTCGAAGCCGATCAGCGACACGTGGATCACCATCACATCGAGGCTGTGGGCCCCGGTCCGGAGCAGGCAGGCGTCCTCCCCGTCCGCCGTCAGGACGCCGTCGGCAGCTCCGACGGCAGCGGCGGCCTCGGCGAGCGGCACATGCAGCCGGATCGTCGCCTCGGTCGCGTACGCCGAGGTGGACACGCCCTTCGCCACATAGGCGGCCAGATCCTCGGCGGGCGGCTCGCGGGGCGGGAAGCGGGGCCCGTGCGGCGGCGTCGGCACGATCCGGTCGGCCCGGAAGGTGCGCCAGTCGGCCCGGTCCACGTCCCAGGCGACCAGGTACCAGCGCCGCTCGCTGCAGACCAGGCGGTGCGGCTCGACGTTCCTGCGGGTGGCGGCCCCGCCGTGGTCCCGGTACTCGAAGCGCAGCCGCTCGGTGTCCCGGCAGGCGTTGGCGAGTTCGGTGAGGACGGCCGGGTCGATCAGCTCGCGCGGGGTGCGCAGCATCGGGACGGTGAAGGCGTTCAGGGCGCTCACCCGGCGCCTCAGCCGCCCCGGAAGCACCTGCTCCAGTTTGGCCAGGGCACGGACCGAACTCTCGCCGATGCCCTCGACCCCCTGCCCGGCGGCGGCGCGCAGGCCGACGGCGACCGCCACGGCCTCCTCGTCGTCGAGGAGCAGCGGCGGCAGCTCGGCCCCGGCGCCCAGCTGGTACCCGCCGCCGGTCCCGGGGCTCGCGTTGACCGGGTAGCCGAGCTCGCGGAGCCGGTCGACGTCCCGCCGTACGGTGCGGGGTGTGACGCCGAGCCGGTCGGCGAGGTCGGCACCGGACCACTCGCGGTGGGCCTGGAGCAGCGAGAGCAGACGCAAGAGCCGTGCGGAGGTCTCCAACATGGTCCCGAGTCTGCCAGCCCTCGCGGACGACTTCTGTCCTCGATGAACGGCGGCCGGAGGGGGTCCCGGTCGGTCAGCGGAAGCGGCGGACGAGCCTGCCGGCCCGCGCCTTCAGGCCGTAGACCGCGTCGATCACCCGACCGGTCCCGGCGTGCAGCGTCACCCGGCCCTGCGGGTGGGTGCGCCGGCTCGCGCCCCGCTCGACGAGCTCCGTCCACAGCGCCTCGTGCCGGGCGGCGATCCGGACCGGGTCGAACCGCTCGGACGCGTCGAGCGCCGCCCGTGCCGTCTTGGCCCGCAGCTCGTCGTCCTCGACGAGCCGGCGCAGTGCCCGCGCGAACGCCGCCACGTCGTCGACCGGCACCAGGAACCCGTCGACGCCGTCCTCGATGATCTCGCCCGGCCCGTGCGGGCAGTCGGTGGAGACCACCGGGAGTCCGCAGCGCATCGCCTCGACGATGGTCATGCCGAAGGACTCGCGCTGCGAGGTCACCGCGGCGATCGAGGCCTTGGCGAGCTCCGGTTCCAGCGGGGTCGCCGATCCCATGAGGAAGACCTGCTCGCCGAGGCCCCGGTCCTCGATCTGCCGGGTCAGCGGCCCCTTGAGGTTCTGGACGGCGTCGCCGCTGCCGTAGATCCGCAGCTTCCACTCGGGGTGGTCGGCGGCCACCTCGGCGAAGGCGTCGATCAGCAGGTCGTACCGCTTGACTCGGGTGAGCCGGCCCGCCGCGACGACGGTCTTCGCCGCGGGGTCGGCGGGCGGCACCGGGGGCGCGGGCACGCTGTTGGGCACGGACTCGACGCGCACGCCGGGCAGCCCGAGCCTCCGGTAGGCGCGGGCGTCCGCCTCGGTGACGGTGGTGACGGCGTCGAGGAGCGCGTACTCGTGGCCGATGTCCCGGCGCAGGCGGAAGGTGTGGCCCTCGAGGATCAGGTGTTCCTGTCCGACGAGGACCGGCCCCCGCCGGGCCTGCCGGACGAGCTGCACGTTGAGCCCCGGACGGGTGCCGACGAGGACGTCGGCCTCGACGCCGCGCAGGTGCTCCCCGATCCGGGCGTCGGTGAGCGCGCTGTACTGCTTCCAGCGTCCGTCGCCGCGCGGGAAGACCTCGGCCGGCCGGTGGAAGTCGGGGTGGTCGCCGTCGTATCCGGCGCTGTCCTCACGCAGGTCGACGAGGTGGCGCAGGGTCACCCCGGAGGGCAGGCCGAGGAGGGGGCTGTCACGGTGGCGGAACACCGAGACGATCTCGACCTCATGACGCTTCGCCAGTTCCTCGGCGAGGGTGAACGTCGTCCGGATCGTGCCGCCGTAGTGGTAGCCGTTGTGGAGCAGAAAGGAGATACGCATCGCGCTGCCGGTTCCCCCCGGTCAGTTGATCGGTCGCCCGACTGTACTGCCGGTGGAGGGGGGCCGTTCACGGCCCGTGGCCGATGAGCAGTCAGGGGCGGTAGCCCAGCTGGGGCACGGTCGCGCAGTTCTCCGTCATCTCGCCCTGGCTCACCCAGCCCCTGCCGTCCTGCCAACGGGCCACGGACAGACAGGTGTTCCGGGTCTCGGGCGGCCGCGCGAGGTGCTCGTAGCGGGCGGGGAGCAGCAGCCCCCGCGCGGTGTACGCCTCCGGGCGGTTCATGTACGCCTCCACGCACGCGCGGGTGAGCCCACCGTCGGCTTCACCGTTCCCGCCGCCGGCGGTGAGGCAGGAGCGGGCCGCGTCGGTGAACCACATCGCCGCGGCCCACCCCTCCAGCTGCCACTGCGACAGCGGCCGTTCCCCCATCGCCGTCCGGAACTCGCGGACCGCCGGATGGCCGGTGTCCTGGTGGTTGCGGCTCGCGCCGGTCACCCAGAGGGCGTCCCGGCAGCCGGGCGCGCGGGCGTAGTCGCGGGCGACGGACGAGGACCAGTTCTGCACGTTGGTGACCTTCGCGTCGACCCGTACGCCGAGGGCCTCCATCGCCTCGCACAGCCGCACGTTGCCGTGGGTGTCCATGGCGTCGAAGAGGACGTCGACGTGCTGGGCCCGCAGATCTGCGGCGACCGCGCGGAAGTTGGGCAGGGCGAAGTCCACCTGTTCCCCGACGACCCGGTAGCCCTCGGCGCGCAGCCCCCGGGTGACCAGCCGGGCGTACGCGGCGGACGCGCTCTGGTTGTAGGAGACGACGGCGGCGGTCCGCGCCCCCTTCTCCTTGTGGAACCAGCGGTAGACCTCCGTCCCGCCGTACAGGACCCCGTCCCAGCCGGGTTCCCCGCCGGTGCGCGGGGCGGAGCTGCCGTAGATCCCGTACAGGTGCGGATAGGTGTCGTACGCGGGGGTGAGGGGCTGGCCGCCGATGTCGGGCACCCCGGCACGGGAGACGAGGGGCGCGCCCGCGTAGTCGAGGGCGGTGGTGGCGACCAGCGCGAAGACCCCGCGCTCGTCGATCAGCCGGTGCACGCACGCGTTGTTCCCGACACCGCTGCCGCCGTCGTCGCAGGTCTCGACCTCGATCCGGCGCCCGTCCAGGCCGCCGCGCGCGTTGAGGGCGTCGAAGTAGGCGCGGGCTCCGTCGCGCGTGCCCGTGAAGGCCTGTCCGCCGACGGGGCTGGTGACGCTGGTGATGATCCCGACGCGGAGCGGCTCACCGCCGGAGGGGTTGGCGGTGGGCCGCGTCTCGAAGGCACGCTCCGGGAGCCGGCTGCCGCAGGCCGTGAGGAGAAGGAGCAGCAGGGCCAGGAGCAGTGCCGCTCCCGCCTCAGCAGCCCGGAACGGTGACACCGCTCAGCTGGACCAGGCCGCACAGCGTCTTCACGGTGACCTTCCAGGTGTCGTTCTGGAGGACGGACGTGCCCTGCGAGCCGGGCAGCGCGGGGGATCCGCCGACCAGCAGGTCGTACGTCACATTGGCCTCGGTGGCGGAGGTGAACTCGACGCCGGTGACCTTCGCGGAGGTCATGGCGGCGTTCTTGTCGCCGCCGAAGGCGGCGAGGACCTGCTGCATCTGCTCCCCGTTCTCCAGGAGCTTCACCCGCTCGGCGGCGGGGGTGCCGGGGTCGAAGAACGCCGTCCAGTTCCTGGTGATCTCCGCCTTCGCGGCGGCGGGGTCGTCGGGTTCGTCGCCGCCCGTGGGCGCGGCGGAGGTCTCGGTGTCGTCGTAGCGGCCCTCTCCGCCGCCGGCTCCGTCGTCCGAGCAGCCCGCGACGACGGGGGTGAGCGCCAGGACGGCGGCGGCCGCGAGGGCGGCGAGCCGGGGGCGTCGGCCGAGTCGTGTGAAAACCATCTGGCTCACCACCGGGTGTCCTTCCGGGCCGTACGGCCCGATGCTTCCAGGGTGGGACGTATCGGGGCATAGTGCAAGATCAGGGCATAGCGTGGGGAAGAGCCGAGGGAGGTCGCCGTGCCGACATCCCGGATCCTGCTGTGGAGCGGCCTCGTGGCGGCCGCCGGGGGCGCGGTGCTGTGCGTGCTCGGCTGGTACGGGATCTCCGGCGAGCGGTTCGCGGAGCGCCAGCTGCCCTATCTGGCCTCGTGCACGGTGCCGGGCGCGGCCCTGATCGTGGCGGGCGCGATCCTCGTGGTGACGGCGTACGCGCTTCCCGTACGCCCTCCGGAACCGCACGGCCCAAGGACGGCGGAGGAGCGCTCCTCCACGCCGGCGGACGGCCCGACGTCGGCGGACGGCCCCGCGGCGGAGGAGACTCCCCCGCCCTCCTCCGACGGCCCGCCGCTCCGCGTCCCGGGCGGAACGCTCGCGCACCGCCCGGACTGCCCGCTGATCGCGGGCAAGCCGGAGGCGACGGAGGTGGGGGAAGCGGCCCTGGCCCCCTGCCCGGTATGTGAGCCGTGGCCGCCCTGATGGCCTCCCTGACGTACGAGTTGACGCTGGCCGGCCTCGCGGTCGGCAGCGCCGCCGCGCTCACCGGGATCGGACTGATCGTCACCTACCGGGCGACCGGCGTCCTGAACCTGGCCCACGGCGCGGTGGCCATGATCTGCGCGTACGTGCTCCGCCAGCTGGTGGTCGTCTGGGGCTGGCCGCTGCCCGTGGGCGCCCTCGTCACCCTTCTCGTCGTCGCGCCCGGCATCGGACTCGTCCTGGACCTCGGGGTGTTCCGGCCGCTCGCCCGGCGGGAGGCGAACCCGGCGCAGTCCCTGGTTGCCTCCATCGGCGTCTTCGTGCTGCTCGTGGGCGCGGCGGTGCTGCTGTGGGGCCCGGGGGCGTACGACGACGCGCCCGTGCTCCTCGGCGACGATCCCTGGGCCCAGCTCGGTGCGGTGGTGGTGCTCGCCTGCCTGGTGGGGGCGGTGACCCGGTGGACCCGGTTCGGGCGGGAGCTACGGGCCGTGATCGACAACCGGCCGCTCGCGGTGCTCTCCGGAATCGACGCGGACCGGGTCGCGGCGGCCGGCTGGGCCTTCGGCTCGTTCACCGCCGGGCTCACCGGCGTGCTCCTCGCCCCGTACGTGCGGCTCGACCCGTACGGGATGCCGCTGCTCGTCGTCGAGGTGATCGCGGTCGCCGTCATCGCCCGGATGCGGTCCCTGCCGGTCGCGGTGTCGGCCGCGCTCGCCATCGGCGTCGCCCAGGCCCAGCTCACCCGGCTGCACCCGGAAGGATGGGCGGGACCGCTGGTCCAGGCCGTCGGGGCGAACCTGTTCGTGGTGGCGCTCCTGGTCGCCGCGCTCGTCCTGCCGGGGATCGGCGGCAAGGGCCGGGACGCGCTGCCGCCGCCGGTGCGCCCGGGACGGGTGCCGGGGGCCGTGTGGCTCGTCGTGGGCGTGCTGTTCCTGCTGCCGCTGGGCTTCGCGGGCTCGGACCTGCACACGGCGATCCAGGTCCCGGCGCTCGCGGTCATCCTGCTGTCCCTGGTCGTGGTGGCGGGGCGGGGCGGCCAGATCACGCTCGGGCAGGCGGCGTACGCGGGCCTGGGCGCCCTGTTCACGGCGCTGCTCACGGCCCGTGGGGTCCCGGGCCTCCCGGCCCTCGGCCTCGCGGTGCCGCTGGTCGGGGCGGTGGGCCTGCTCACGGGCTGGCCGGCGATCCGCCGGCACGGCCTGGCGCTGGCGCTCGTGACGCTGGCGACGGGCGTGGCGGTGAGCCGCTTCGTCCTCACCCAGCCGTACGCGACGGCCGGCCTGTCCCTCGGCCGCCCGGCCGGCTTCTCCGACGACCGCGCCTTCTACGCCCTCGAACTCGTCGTCCTCGCGGGATGCCTGGCCCTGGTGGCGGCCCTCCGCCGGGGCCGCACGGGCCGGGCGCTCGCGGCGCTGCGGGACCACGAGCCTGGCGCGGAGGCGGCGGGCGTCGCGGTCCCCGGCCTGAAGCTCCTCGCGTTCGTCCTGGGCGCGGCCCTGGCGGCCCTGGGCGGCGGCCTGCTCGGCATGGGCCTGCGCGCCTTCGACCCGGAGGCGTACGACCCGGTCCGCGGCCTGCTGTGGTTCGCCGCGGTCCTGGTCCTGGGCGCGGACAGCCTCCTGACCCCGCTGGCGGCGGCGGCCCTCCTGACCACCCTGGACGCGGGCGCGTACGCGGGCACGGCGGCACTGGCCCTGGGCCTGCTCGCCACCCTGACGGCCAGGATCCCCCCGCTGAGCACCCTGCTCCCGCGGAGGACCCGCGCACCCGCGGCCGCCGACGGCGCCGCACGCCCCACGGGGGGACCGAGGGCCCTCGTTCCCCGTCGCACCGCCCCTGCCGGCGGGGACCCCGGTCCGGCCGAAGACCGGACGCGCCCGCACCGGCCCGCGGC
>NZ_LIPQ01000365.1 GCF_001418135.1 Streptomyces aureus | reverse complement strand
CCGCAGCCCCCGGCCGCCGCCGCGCCCACCGTCACCCCCGCCGACGCCTCCGACGCGGCCCGCCTCGTCTCCTTCGGGCTGCAGCCCAAGCTGCTCCCCGCCCGCGACGCCGAGTACGCGGAGCTGCTGCGCCGCTACCGCGAGGACCCCGCCTTCGCGCGCCTCGCCGACGCCGTCGCCACCGGCCTCGGGCTCATCGTCCTGGAGGTCTCCCCGCGCGCGGGGATGGCCGTCACCGCCGGCGAGGACTCCGTCTTCGCCGTCCGCATGGGCGACTACGCGCGCCGCGCCTCCACCGACTCGGCCGACCGCTTCCTGCACGGCCTGGCCCATCTCGCCGTCGCCGCCATGGCCTTCCCCCGCCCCGAGGACCTCGCGGACGACGCGTACATCGGCCGACTCACCGTCAACGGCGTCGACGCGTTCGTACGGCAGGCGTGTCTGCGTCTGGAGCAGCGCGCCGAGGAGCAGGGCGAGAACACCGACCCGGCGTCCGACGCCCCCGGCCTGGAGGCCGCCTGGCGGATCTACGCCCGCCGCAGCGCCACCGGCGCCACCAAGGACGCCCGCAGGCTCGCCGGATCCACCACCGGCATCGTCGGCAAGGCGGCCGCCTTCCTCACCGACTCCGGGTTCCTCCAGCGCACCGGGGACGAGGGCGGCGGCTCCTACCGCACCACCGCCCGCTATCAGCTCCAAGTCCGCGACATGGCCGGCTCCACCGCCATGGCCGAGCTCCTCGAACTCGGCGTCGTCCCCGTCAGCGACGGCTCCGCCACCCTCCTGCCGCCGCCCGAGGGCGACGACCTGGAGATCGCGGCCGACGCGGGCCTGCCCTTCCACGCGCCACCGTCGGCGTAACCGCCCCGCGTAACCGTTCTTCCCGAGCACGAGAGCACGAGAGTCCCTCGCCATGTACGAGCTGTCCCGGGTCCGCCTGTACTCCATCGGTCCCGCCGGTGCGCGCTACGCCGACACCGTCCTGGACCTGCGGGGGGTCGGCGTAGCGCGCACCGGC
>NZ_LIPQ01000364.1 GCF_001418135.1 Streptomyces aureus | reverse complement strand
GGGTCGTACGGGTCGGGCTCGGGGTCGTACGGGTCGGGCTCGGGGTCGTGCGGGTCGGGCTCATGGACGTACGGGTCGGACTCGGGAACGTACGGGTCCGGCTCGGCGACGTACGGGGCGGATTCGGCGACATACACCTCGACGCCGTGGTCGTGGCTGTGTCCGTACCCGTAGCCACGGTCCGGCCCCGGCTGCTCTTCCGGCTCCTCGGCCGTCCCGTAGAGCAGCTCATCGACCAGTTCCTCGGCCGGATCCTCCGCCGGATCCTCGGTCGGCTCCTCGAACTCGTCCGTCCCGTACGGAACGTGCCCGTCGCTCTCCTCGTAGACCTCCGCCTCGTACAGCTCGGAGCCGTACTCCTCCACAGGCGCCTGCCACGCCGTCGCCTCCGGATCCGATTCCGGCACGGGCGCGTACCCGCAGAGCGCCTCCTCCGCGGCGCCCACCGCGAGGCCCGTGAGGACCACCCGGCCGTCGTCGCAGACGAGCACGGTCCGGGCCGTGATGTTCCGGTGCACCCACCCGTGGGCGTGGAGCGCGCGCAGCGCGGTGAGGACGTCGGCGCCGATCTCGGCCGCGCGGTAGGGGTTGAGCGGCCGCTCGGCGAGGAGCGCGGCCAGCGGCCGGGCCGCGATGCGTTCGCTCACTATCCAGAGCGAACCGGCCTCGGCGAAGACGTCGAAGACCTGGTCGAGCAGGGGGTGGTCGGGGATCTGCGCGGCGGCCTGGGCCGCCTCGATGGCCCGGCGGACGACGGGCTCGGCCGGGCGGCGGGTCGCCCGCCCCGCCGCACCGTAGGGACCGGCCGGGCCGCCCTCCCCGTCGAGCACCTCGGCGTCGACGAACTCCGGCAGCGGTACCTGGCGGACCAGGACCTCCTGCCCGCTGAACGTGTCGAAGGCACGCGTCCCGGCCGGGTCGTACGCGTCCGTGTCCGCGTCCGCGTCCGCCGGCGGCAGCGGCAGGCGGTAGCGGTCCGCGAGCACCCTTCCCGCGTAGTCGTCCACGACGCCTCCCCACGCGCGCACGCTGTCCCCCGTGGACCCGCGGACCCCTCGGGATCGGGCGGGATCACGCGAGTCCGACAATTCCGGTCCGGCACCGTGCAGTTATCGGCTCTGTTCGGCTGCGTACGGTCCTCGAACTCTCACGATACGTGCCGTCGGTCAGTCCTTGGGGCTGAACGTGGCGAACGCCGTGTCGCGCAGCGTCTTGCACTCCGCGCCGTTCCACTCCTCCGCCTTGCAGCTGATCATGATGGAGTAGCCGTGCTTGGCGTCCACCTTGAAGCCGCGGTTGAGCACATGGACGCGCATGCCCTGCTGGGTGCGCTCGAACTCCCAGTCCGCGACGGTCGGATAGCCCTTGTAGGAGACCGTCCGGATGCCGAAGTGCTTGTAGTTCTTGCTGGTGGCGGCCACGCCGATCTTGCCGAGCTCCCAGGCGGCCGCCGCGTCGTCCTTCGGGCTGGAGTTGAAGTCGACCTGGATGCGCGGGAAGCCGCCGCTCTCGCTGAAGATCCCGCCACCGCTGTAGCCCGGTATCGAGCGGAGCTTGAACGTGGCGGGCATCGCCATGGAGAAGTGGAAGCGGTCGTTGGTGACGAGGGTGTAGCCCGCGGGCAGCTGCGCGCCCGTGCCGCCGCCGGGCTTGCCGGTCGGCGTGGTGCCGGTGCCGTTCGACCCGCCGGACCCGTCCGTGGAGCCCGTGGAGCCCGTCGTGCCGTTGCCGCCCGTCGACCCGTTCGAGCCGGTGTCGCCGGGCTGCGCGCCGCCCTGCTGGCCGGGGCCGCCGGGCGACTGGCCCTTGCCGCCGTCCGATCCACCGGAGCCGTCATCACCGGCGGAGGCGCCGGCCGAGGCCGTGGTGCCCCCGCTGCCCTTGCCCTGGTTGCCCTCGTCGCCTCCCTTGAGGGAGACCGCGAGGATCGTCCCGAGCAGGGCGAGCACGGCGACCGCGGCGATGATCACCAGCGTGCGGCGCGGTACGACGTCGGTCAGCGACGCACGGGCCGGAGTCGGTCTGCCACCGCCCTGCCGCGTCGCGGAGGCGGCCCCCGCCGCCGTCCTGGCGGTCGGCGCCGTCGGCGCCTTCGGCTCGGCCTTCACGGAGGCCGCCGCGTTCCGTACGGACTTCAGCGCACCCCTCATCCGGTCGGCGGACGCGTCGGGCGCCTGGCTCCGGTCGGCCGCCGGGGCCACCGGGGGCTGGTCGGGGCGCGGCGGCAGCGGTACGACCCTGGTGACCTCGGGGGAGACCGGGGGCGCCGGGTCGGGCGCGTCGAGCACGGCGAGGAGCAGGACCCGCGCGCGGGCGTCGTCGAGGCGCTGGGCCGGGTCCTTGGCGAGGAGGCCGTAGATGACCTTCTCCAGCTCGGGTCCAGCGTTCTTCGGCGGGTCGACGGGCTCGGTCATCACCGCCGTGAGGGTGGCGATGGCGGAACCCTTGTCGTACGGCGGGCTGCCCTCGACCGCCGCGTAGATGAGTCCGCCGAGGGACCACATGTCGGCGGCGGGGCCGGGCTTGTGGCCCCGGGCGCGCTCGGGCGAGATGTACGAAGGGGCGCCGACGAGCATGCCGGTGGAGGTGATCGAGGGGTCGCCCTCGACCTGGGCGATGCCGAAGTCGGTGAGGACGACCCGGCCGTCCTCGGCGATCAGCACGTTGGACGGCTTCACGTCGCGGTGCAGGATGCCCTCGCGGTGCGCCGAGCGCAGCACGTCGAGGATGGCGAGGCCGACCTCGGCGGCGCGCCGGGGGGTGAGCGTGCCGTCCTCGCGGATGGCGTCCGCGAGGGACTTGCCCTCGATGAGCTCCATGACGATCCACGGACGGTCGTCCTCGTCGACGACGTCGTAGACGGTCACGGCGCCGTTGTTGCGGATCCGGGCGATGGCCTTCGCCTCGCGCAGGGTCCGGGTGATGAGACGGCGCTTCTCGTCGTCGTCGATGCTGGTGGGGAAGCGGAGTTCCTTGACGGCGACGGTCCGGCCGAGGGTCTCGTCGACCGCACGCCACACGGTGCCCATGCCGCCGCGGCCGAGTACCCCGCCGAGCCGGTAGCGGCCGGCGAGGAGCCGGCCCTCGTTGACCGGGGTCTTGCGCCCCCTGTCGCCACCGGTGCCGCGCGCGGAACCACGCGCCGGGGGGCGGTCGCTCTCGCCGTCGCCGTCGCCCGCGCCGAACCCGGCCCGCCCGGTCGACGGCTCGGTCCCCCGCAGCCGCCCGCCTGACGCGCCCTGAACGTCCTTCACGCCCGAACCGCCCGAGGCGTCCTGAACGTCCTTCACGTCCCCGGCCGTCGAGCCCTTCGCGTCTCCGGCACCCGAGTCCTCCGCACCAGCCGAAGCCACCGGACCCGCCGGTTCCGCGGACCTCCCGGGCTTCACCAGGTCCGCCGGAACCGCGGAGTCCGCGGGCGCCGCGGAGGGCGCCGCCGGTGCCCCGGCTTCCTCCGCACCCCGCTCGACCTGCGCGTTCTTCGCGTGCTGTGTGTCCTTCGCGTCGTCCCGCTCCGGCTCACGCGCGGCCGGGACCACTCCTCGGTCGCCGTCGGTCGCGGCCCCCGCGGCGGCGTCACGCCCGGGGTCCTTCGCCGTGTCCCGCGACTGCTCCGCCTCCGACATGCGTCCCCTCTGCGATCCCTGATCTTCGCCGCGTCTGCCGCTTCCCGCGCGATGCGGTAACCCGCCCTGGAAGAGAGGCCATTGTCCCTCACCTCAGGACGGGTGACGTCCCCGGGTCCGTACTCCGGGATGACGACGCCCCCGCACACCCTCCAGGTTCCCACCCGCCGCGGGCGACCCGGTCGTTCCTCCACGGGCCCGCGGGGCACCCGCGCGTCCCGGACCCTCCGTCAGATCGGCACGATGTCCGGCGCCCCGAGCCGGGCGGCGTCCGCCGTCAGGTCGTCGGGCTGCCGCTGCGACTCCCGCTCGGCCTCGACCCGCTTCTCGTAGTGCTCGATCTCCTTCTCGATCTGGCGCGCGTCCCAGCCGAGGACCGGCGCCATCAGTTCCGCGCACTCGCGGGCGCTGAGCGTGCCCCGGTCGAAGGTCTCGATGGAGATTCTGGTCCGCCGGGTGAGGACGTCGTCGAGATGCCGGGCGCCCTCGTGGGAGGCGGCGTAGACGATCTCGGCGCGCAGGTAGTCGTCGGCGGCCGGGAGGGGTCGGGCGAGAGTGGGGTCCTCGGCGATGAGGTCGAGGATCTGCTCCGTCAGGGAGCCGTACCGGTTGAGGAGATGCTCGACCCGGACGACATGGAGGCCGGTGCGCGCGGCGATCCTGGCCCGCGCGTTCCACAGGGCCCGGTAGCCCTCGGCCCCGAGCAGCGGGATGTCCTCGGTGACGCAGGCAGCGACCCGCTGGTCGAGGGCGTGCACGGCCTCGTCGACGGCGTCCTTGGCCATGACGCGGTACGTCGTGTACTTGCCGCCGGCCACCACGACCAGGCCGGGCACCGGGTGGGCGACGGTGTGCTCGCGGGAGAGCTTGCTCGTGGCGTCCGACTCGCCGGCGAGCAGGGGGCGCAGGCCCGCGTAGACCCCTTCGACGTCGTCCCGGGTGAGCGGCGTGGCGAGCACGGTGTTCACATGCTCCAGGAGGTAGTCGATGTCGGCGCTGGACGCGGCGGGGTGGGCCTTGTCGAGGTCCCATTCGGTGTCGGTGGTGCCGACGATCCAGTGCCGGCCCCAGGGGATCACGAAGAGCACGGACTTCTCGGTGCGCAGGATCAGTCCGGTGGACGAGTGGATGCGGTCCTTGGGGACGACGAGGTGGATGCCCTTGGAGGCGCGGACGTGGAACTGGCCGCGCTCGCCGACGAGGGCCTGGGTGTCGTCGGTCCACACCCCGGTGGCGTTGACGACCTGCTTGGCCCGGATCTCGTACTCCACGCCGGCCTCGACGTCCTGGACGCGAGCGCCGACGACCCGCGCGCCCTCGCGCAGGAAGCCGATGACGCGGGCCCGGCTGGCGGCCAGGGCGCCGTAGGACGCGGCGGTGCGCACGAGGGTGGTGACGAAGCGGGCGTCGTCCATCTGGGCGTCGTAGTACTGGAGGGCGCCGACGAGCGCGTCCTTCTTGAGGCAGGGGGCGACGCGCAGCGCGCCCCGCCGGGAGAGGTGCCGGTGGACGGACAGGCCGCGGCCGTGCCCGGAGGAGAGGGACATCGCGTCGTACAGCGCGACGCCGGAGCCCGCGTAGAACCGCTCCCAGCCCTTGTGCCGGAGCGGGTAGAGGAAGGGGACCGGCTTCACCAGGTGGGGTGCGAGCCGCTCCAGGAGCAGTCCGCGCTCCTTGAGGGCCTCCCGGACCAGGGCGAAGTCCAGCATCTCCAGGTAGCGCAGGCCGCCGTGGATGAGCTTGCTGGACCGGCTGGAGGTGCCGGAGGCCCAGTCGCGGGCCTCGACGATGCCGGTGGCGAGCCCTCTCGTGACGGCGTCGAGGGCCGTCCCGGCGCCGACCACTCCGGCGCCGACCACCAGCATGTCCAGCTCGCGCTCGGCCATGGCCGCGAGCGCCTCGGCGCGCTCGGCGGGTCCCAGTGTCGCTGTCCTCACGGCTTGCCTCCCGTCGTCCCCCGTGGTTCCCCGTCGTTCCAGCACGCGAACCGGGCCATGTGGTCCGGCTCACAGCTCGATTCTGTCCCTCCCCGGCGACTTCAGCCACCGCCTCGCCACCGACCTGTGGATAACACTCGGCGACCTTCGGCCCCACAATGCGGCATATCGGTCATATTTACGCCTAGTCTGACATTGCGCTCGACCCGTTCTGTCCACCGGGCTTGCGCGTCGCGTTCCCTCCGGCTATCGGGAAGGACGGCCCACCCCCCATGCCCGCTGATCTCGCCGTCATCGGCCTCGGCCACCACGGACTCCCCCTGGCCCAGGCCGCCGCCGCCGCAGGCATCGACACCATCGGCTACGACACCGATCCCCACGCCGTCGCCGAACTCGCCGCCGGCCGCTCCCCGGTCGACGGCTCCCTCACCGTCCCGGAGATCCGCCGGATGCTCTCGGGGGGCTTCCGCCCGACCGCCAACCCCGCCGAACTCGGCCGGGTCCGGACCGCCGTCCTCTGCGCCCCGACCCCCCTGGGCCCCGACCACACCCTCGACCTCGGCGCCGTCACCGACGCGGCCCGCGCGCTCGCCGCCCGGCTGCGCCCGCACACCACCGTCCTCCTCGAATCCCCGGTTCCCCCGGGCACCACCGAGGGCGTCCTCCGGGGCCTCCTCGAAGAGGGCTCCGGCCTGCGTGCCGGACGCGACTTCCACCTCGCGTACTCCCCCGGCCGCCTCGACCCCGGCAGCCGTACGCACGGCTTCGCCGGCACCCCCAAGGTCATCGGCGGCCTCACCCCGGCCTGCACCGAGGCGGCGGCCGCCTTCTACGGCCGGCTCACCGACAAGGTGGTACGCGCGCGTGGCCCCCGCGAGGCCGAGACGGTCAAGCTCCTGGAGACCAACTTCCGGCACGTCAACATCGCCCTCGTCAACGAGATGGCGGTGCTCTGCCACGAACTCGGCGTCGACCTGTGGGACGTCATCCGCTGCGCCGAGACCAAGCCCTTCGGCTTCCAGGCCTTCCGCCCGGGACCCGGGGTGGGCGGCCACGGCGTCCCCGTCGACACCGTCGGCGCCCACCGCCCGCTCCGCCTCGTCGAGCTCGCGGGCCAGGTCAACGAGCGCATGCCGCAGTACGTCGTCCAGCGCGCCGCCACCCTGCTCAACGAGCACGGCAAGTCGGCCCGCGGCGCCCGGGTCCTGCTGCTCGGCATCACGTACAAGCCCGACCTGCCGGACCGTCAGGGCTCCCCCGCCGACGAGATCGCCCGCCGTCTGATGGACCTGGGCGCGGCCGTCAGCTATCACGACCCGCACGTCCCCGACTGGCGCGTCCGCGAGCTTCCCGTGCCCCGCGCGGACTCCCTCTACGAGGCCGCCGCCCACGCCGACCTGACGGTCCTCCTCCAGCACCACCGCACGTACGACCTCCAGGGGCTCGCGGTGAAGGCCCAGCTCCTCCTCGACACCCGCGGCGCCACGCCCACGGGCACGGCCCACCGTCTCTGACCTGCACGGTCACCGACCGAAACTGCTGTGCCCCTGCATAGGGGGCCTCGTCACCGTCGTACGTACGGGAGGGGCCCCGCACCACCCGGTGCGGGGCCCCTCCCGTACGAGAACAGACGTCAGCGCTTGTGCTGCGAGTCCGCGACCGTGACCTCGACGCGCTGGAACTCCTTGAGCTCGCTGTAGCCCGTGGTGGCCATCGCGCGGCGCAGGGCGCCGAAGAAGTTCATCGAGCCGTCCGGGATGTGCGACGGGCCCGCGAGGATCTCCTCGGTGGTGCCGACGATGCCCAGGTCGACCAGCTTGCCGCGCGGCACGTCCTCGTGGACGGCCTCCATGCCCCAGTGGTGGCCCTTGCCGGGCGCGTCCGTGGCGCGGGCCAGCGGGGAGCCGATCATGACCGCGTCGGCGCCGCAGGCGATCGCCTTCGGCAGGTCGCCGGACCAGCCGACCCCGCCGTCGGCGATGACGTGCACGTACCGGCCGCCGGACTCGTCCATGTAGTCGCGGCGGGCCGCGGCCACGTCGGCGACCGCGGTCGCCATCGGGACCTGGATGCCGAGCACGTTGCGCGTGGTGTGCGCCGCGCCGCCACCGAAGCCGACGAGGACACCCGCGGCGCCGGTGCGCATCAGGTGCAGGGCCGCGGTGTACGTGGCGCAGCCGCCGACGATGACCGGGACGTCGAGCTCGTAGATGAACTGCTTCAGGTTCAGCGGCTCGGACGCGCCCGACACGTGCTCGGCGGAGACCGTGGTGCCGCGGATGACGAAGATGTCCACGCCGGCGTCGACGACGGCCTTGGAGAACTGCGCGGTCCGCTGCGGGGAGAGCGCGGCGGCGGTGACGACACCGGAGTCGCGCACCTCCTTGATGCGCTGCCCGATCAGCTCTTCCTTGATCGGGGCCGCGTAGATCTCCTGCAGACGGCGGGTCGCGGTCGCCTCGTCCAGCTCGGCGATCTCGTCGAGCAGCGGCTGCGGGTCCTCGTACCGGGTCCAGAGACCCTCCAGGTTCAGTACGCCGAGGCCGCCCAGCTCACCGATGCGGATCGCGGTCTGCGGCGACACGACCGAGTCCATGGGGGCGGCCAGGAAGGGGAGCTCGAAGCGGTAGGCGTCGATCTGCCAGGCGATCGAGACCTCCTTCGGGTCCCGGGTGCGCCGGCTCGGAACGACGGCGATGTCGTCGAACGCGTACGCCCTGCGGCCGCGCTTGCCGCGCCCGATCTCGATCTCAGTCACGATGTGTGGCCTTTCCCTCTACGTCTGCGCCTACCAGTATCCCCGACACAAGCGTGAGGGGCGGCTCCGGCCACATGCCGGAACCGCCCCCACGCGTCGCGCTGTGTTACTTCCTGCTGTAGTTCGGCGCCTCGACCGTCATCTGGATGTCGTGCGGGTGGCTCTCCTTGAGGCCCGCGGAGGTGATCCGGACGAAGCGGCCCTTCGACTCCATCTCCTCGATGGTGGCCGCGCCCACGTAGCCCATGGTCTGGCGCAGACCGCCGACGAGCTGGTGCAGGACGTTGGCCAGGGGGCCGCGGTAGGGCACCTGGCCCTCGATGCCCTCGGGCACGAGCTTGTCGTCCGAGGCGACCTCGGCCTGGAAGTAGCGGTCCTTGGAGTAGGACCGGCCCTGGCCCCGGGACTGCATCGCGCCGAGCGAGCCCATGCCGCGGTACGACTTGAACTGCTTGCCGTTGATGAACTGCAGCTCGCCCGGGGACTCCTCGCACCCGGCGAGCAGGCTGCCCAGCATCACCGTGTCGGCACCGGCGGCGAGCGCCTTGCCGATGTCTCCGGAGTACTGCAGACCGCCGTCGCCGATGACCGGGACGCCGGCGGCGCGGGCGGCGAGCGCCGCCTCGTAGATGGCGGTGACCTGCGGGACGCCGATGCCGGCGACCACACGCGTGGTGCAGATGGAGCCGGGGCCGACGCCTACCTTGACGCCGTCGACACCGGCGTCGATCAGGGCCTGCGCGCCGTCGCGCGTCGCGACGTTGCCGCCGATGACGTCGACGCCGACGCTGGACTTGATCTTCGCCATCCAGTTGAGGGCGTTGCTGTTGTGACCGTGGGAGGTGTCGACGATCAGGAAGTCGACACCGGCCTCGGCGAGGCCCTGGGCGCGCTCCAGCGCCTCGGGGCTGGCGCCGACGGCCGCGCCGACGAGCAGGCGGCCTTCCTTGTCCTTCGCGGCGTGCGGGTACTTCTCCGCCTTGACGAAGTCCTTGACCGTGATGAGGCCCTTGAGGATGCCCGCCTCGTCGACCAGCGGCAGCTTCTCGATCTTGTGGCGGCGGAGCAGCTCCATGGCGTCCACGCCGGAGATGCCGACCTTGCCGGTGACCAGCGGCATCGGGGTCATGACCTCGCGCACCTGGCGGCTGCGGTCCGACTCGAACGCCATGTCGCGGTTGGTGACGATGCCGAGGAGCTTGCCGGCCGGGTCGGTGACCGGGACGCCGCTGATGCGGAACTTGGCGCAGAGCGCGTCGGCCTCGGCCAGCGTCGCGTCCGGGTGCACGGTGATCGGGTCGGTCACCATGCCGGACTCTGAGCGCTTCACGAGGTCGACCTGGTTGACCTGGTCCTCGATGGACAGGTTGCGGTGCAGCACGCCCACGCCGCCCTGCCGCGCCATGGCGATGGCCATGCGGGACTCGGTGACCTTGTCCATCGCCGCGGAGAGCAGCGGGATGTTCACGCGCACGTTGCGGGAGATGCGGGACGAGGTGTCGACCGCGTTCGGGAGGACCTCGGACGCGCCCGGCAGCAGCAGCACGTCGTCGTAGGTCAGCCCGAGTGTCGCGAATTTCTCGGGCACTCCGTCGACGTTTGCAGTCATGACACCTTCCCCAAATGGCCTTGATCGGTGCGGATGTCCATGCTAACGGGCTGAAGCGGTGTCTCATTCCACGATCAAGATCAGCCGCAAGCTTTGGACATTCGCACGTGTACGAAAGGGACGACTGGCCCCAGCGAGTCTTACTGGCTGGCCACTGCCGCCCGCCTGGCTACTGCTCGGCCAGCGCCCTGAGCCGGCTGAGCGCGCGGTGCTGCGCGACCCGGACGGCCCCCGGGGACATGCCGAGCATCTGCCCGGTCTCCTCGGCGGTCAGCCCGACCGCGACGCGGAGCACGAGCAGTTCGCGCTGGTTCTCCGGGAGGTTGGCGAGCAGCTTCTTGGCCCACTCGGCGTCGTCACTGAGGAGCGCGCGCTCCTCCGGGCCGAGGGAGTCGTCGGGCCGCTCGGGCATCTCGTCGGAGGGGACGGCCGTGGACCCCGGGTGCCGCATGGCGGCACGCTGGAGGTCGGCGACCTTGTGTCCGGCGATGGCGAAGACGAAGGCCTCGAAGGGCCTGCCCGTGTCCTTGTAGCGCGGCAGCGCCATCAGGACGGCGACACAGACCTCCTGGGCCAGGTCCTCGACGAAGTGCCGGGCGTCGCCCGGCAGCCGGTTGAGACGGGTGCGGCAGTACCGCAGCGCGAGCGGGTGCACCCGCGCGAGCAGGTCGTGCGTCGCCTGGGCGTCGCCCTCGACCGCGCGGTGCACGAGCGCACCGATCTCCCCCTGCCCGGCAGGCATGGGGGACCCCACGGTCTCGTCGTCGCGCATCGCTCCATGGTGCCCCGACGCCTCGGCGTTCGTGGCACCGCGTCCGTAGTTGTGCACCGAAGCGTTATGAGCAGGTGCGCCGGAACTCATCTCCCGCGCCCTCCCCTCCCGCTCGATCGACTCGTCCCCGAGGAACTCCACATCTCAAGGATGCGGCATCGCGCGGGGAAGTGACACAAGCCTGCCCCGTCCACCCCACGACGGACGCGGGCGAGGACGGGGAGATGGCCGGTGACCTGCGATTCAGCGGACCAGGCCCCAGCGGAATCCGAGGGCGACCGCGTGCGCCCGGTCCGAGGCTCCCAGCTTCTTGAAGAGCCGCCGGGCGTGGGTCTTGACCGTGTCCTCGGAGAGGAAGAGCTCGCGCCCGATCTCGGCGTTGGACCGGCCGTGGCTCATGCCCTCGAGGACCTGGATCTCGCGCGCGGTGAGGGTGGGCGCGGCGCCCATCTCGGCCGAACGGAGCCGGCGCGGGGCGAGCCGCCAGGTCGGGTCGGCCAGCGCCTGCGTGACGGTGGCCCGCAGTTCGGCGCGCGAGGCGTCCTTGTGCAGATAGCCGCGGGCACCCGCGGCGACCGCGAGGGCGACGCCGTCGAGGTCCTCGGCGACCGTGAGCATGATGATGCGGGCGCCGGGGTCCGCGGAGAGCAGCCGGCGGACGGTCTCCACGCCGCCCAGACCGGGCATGCGTACGTCCATCAGAATCAGGTCCGAGCGGTCCGCGCCCCAGCGGCGGAGGACTTCCTCGCCGTTGGCCGCGGTGGTCACGCGCTCGACACCGGGCACGGTCGCGACCGCGCGGCGGAGCGCCTCTCGGGCAAGCGGGGAGTCGTCGCAGACGAGAACGGATGTCATGCCTGACCTCCGCGGCTCTCGCAGCTGTAGCGCGTCACCTTGAGCCTCCAGGGCTGTACGTAATCGTCACCTGTGCGATTGACGCTCTCGGACACCTGCCCGATCGCTTGTTCCTTCAACCGCCTCCGCACTCTCAACGACGGTCACTCGAAAGAGTTACGGGTCGGACGGCAGCCTTCGGCACTCTACGTGAGGGGTTGCGCGCGGAGGGGAGCGACGCGGACGGTTCGTCCTTCATCGAAAGCTATGCCCCATTTAGCGGGATTTCTTCCCTTTTCGCAGTGTCTGTGGCTAGATTCGCAATGAGTCATATTTACATCTACTTAGACAGTAGGTGTACCGACCCGGACCGAACGGGGCCCCGAGGAGCCCCGGCCATCAGCCATCCACCCGCCCACCTATCCGTTCGACACGGTTTCAAGGGGACAAGCGCAATGGCAGATTTCTCCCGCCTTCCCGGACCCAACGCCGATCTGTGGGACTGGCAACTGCTCGCGGCCTGCCGCGGCGTCGACAGCTCCCTGTTCTTCCACCCCGAGGGAGAGCGCGGCGCGGCACGGAGTGCGCGTGAGAACTCGGCGAAAGAGGTCTGCATGCGGTGCCCGGTACGCGCGGAGTGCGCGGCACACGCACTCGCCGTGCGGGAGCCCTACGGCGTATGGGGCGGCCTCACCGAGGACGAACGCGAAGAGCTCATGGGACGCGCGCGCAATCGCCTGATCACGGCGGCGCCGACGACCGCGTCGGTCGCGTCCACGACTTCCGCGACATCCATGACGACATCGGCGTCGGCAACAGGCCGGCCGATTGTGGAGCGCATGTGAAGGAACGTTTCCTCAACTAAGCACCGAACCTGAGCACCAGCACCCGGGGCACAAACACCCGGAACACAACACCCCGAGCACGAACGGCCGGAACACCGACACCCCGAGCACGAACGGCCGGAGCACCAACACCCGGAGCACGAAGGGCTGGAGCACCGACAACCGGAGCCGCGCCCACGCGCGCGAGGCGCGCCCTACGCGCGCGTGGCGGCCCGGGTCAGTTCGTCGAGCGTGGCGGCGACGGCCGGTACCTGCGCCAGGTCGGGCAGCGTCAGGGCCACGATCTCCCGCTCCACGGCGGGCTCGACCGCCACGGTCCGCGCCCCCCTGGGCCGTACGGACTCGATGGCCAGCTCCGGCAGGACGGCCACGCCGAGACCGGCGCCGACCAGCCCCACCACGGCCGGGTAGTCGTCGGTGGCGAAGTCGATACGGGGGGTGAAGCCCGCCTCCTCGCACACGTCCACGAGCTGACGGCGGCAGCGCGGGCAGCCCGCGATCCAGGACTCCTCGGCCAGTTCGGCCATGCCCACGGACCCCGCCCCGGCGAGCCGGTGCCCCTCGGGGACCAGGCCCACCAGGCGGTCGGCCAGGATCGGGCGGACGACCAGGTCGTCCCACTCGGCCTGCCCGTCGGCCTGCCGGCCGGCCCGCCCGCCGCCGTACCGGAAGGCGAGGGCCACGTCGCAGTCGCCCTCGCGGAGCATCTCGATCGAGCGCGGCGGTTCGGCCTCGACGAGCGAGACGCGGGTGCCGGGGTGCGCGGCCCGCAGCGCGGCGAGCGCGGTGGGGACGAGCGTGGAGCTGCCGCTGGGGAAGGAGACCAGCCGGACCCGGCCGGCCCGGAGCCCGGCGATCGCGGCGACCTCCTCCTCCGCGGCGGTGAGCCCGGCGAGGATGCCGGAGGCGTGGCGGACCAGGACCTCACCGGCCTCGGTGAGGCGCATCTCGCGTCCCGTCCGGATCAGCAGCGGCGTACCGGCGGAGCCTTCGAGGGCCTTCATCTGCTGGCTGACGGCGGGCTGGGTGCAGCCCAGTTCGCGCGCGGCGGCCGAGAAGGAGCCGGTGGCGGCGACGGCGCGCAGGACGCGGAGATGACGAGCCTCGATCATGGGCTCCATCATAAGCGAATCTTGGGTGAAGTCCCACTTTTCCGCCTTCAGCTTTGAGGCGGGTGCCCGTAAAGTGCCCACATGACCTTGCTGAGTGTGAATGTGGGCCGCGCCAAGGCCGTGGACTACACCGAGGCCGCGTCCGGCCTGACCGCCATCGACAAGCGCCCCGTCGAGGGGCCGGTCCGGATCGAGGCGCCCGGAGCCCCCGGCGTCGGAAGGAGCGGGCTCGCCGGGGACACGGTGTGCGACCTGCGCTTCCACGGCGGCGACGACCGGGCCGCGTACGCCTTCGCGCGCGAGGACCTGGACCGGTGGGAGCGCGAGCTCGGCCGTCCGCTCGCCAACGGCTCCTTCGGCGAGAACCTCACGACCGGTGACCTCGACGTGAACGGCGCCCTGATCGGCGAGCGCTGGCGGATCGGCGAGGAGGTCGTCCTGGAGGTCACCGGCGGCCGCATCCCCTGCCGTACGTTCGCGGGCTTCCTGGAGGAGAAGGGCTGGGTCAAGCGGTTCACGCAGTCCGACGCCGGTCCGGGCGCGCTGCTGCGGGTGATCGTTCCGGGCGAGATCCGCGCCGGCGACCCGATCACGGTCGTCCACCGGCCCGACCACGACATCACCGTCGCGCTGCTCCACCGCGCCGCGACCACCGAACGCGCCCTGCTCCCCGGCACGTTGGTCGCCGCCGAGTGGATGGAGTCCGGACTCCTCGCGCTCGCCCGCCAGTACGCGGAGAAGTACGCGCGCGCGTAGCCCGCGTCTGGTCGGCGGTACGCGGACAAGAACGCCTCCGCCGTGGCACTACCGTGCCCGTATGACGACTGCACTGATTACGGGCGCCACCGCGGGCATCGGGGCCGCTTTCGCACGGAGGCTCGCCGCGGACGGCCACGATGTCGTGCTCGTGGCCAGGGACGTGAAGCGGCTCCGGGAGCAGGCGACGGAGCTGCACGACCGCCACGGCATCGAGGCCGAGGTGCTCGCGGCGGACCTCGCCGAGGAGAAGGGCATCGCGGCCGTCGAGGCCCGGCTCTCGGACCCGAAGCAGCCGGTGGACATGCTCGTGAACAACGCCGGCTTCGGCAACAAGGGCCGCTTCCTCGAGGTGTCCATGGCCGACGAGCTGAAGATGCTCACGGTGCACTGCGAGGCGGTGCTGCGGCTGACCTCGGCGGCCGCCGCCTCGATGAAGGAGCGCCGGCGGGGCTCCGTGGTCAACGTCGCCTCGGTGGCGGCCTTCGTGCCCCGCGGCACGTACGGGGCGTCGAAGGCCTGGGTCGTGCAGTTCACCCAGGGCGCGGCGCGGGACCTGGCGGGCAGCGGCGTGCGGCTGATGGCACTCTGCCCCGGCTTCGTACGGACCGAGTTCCACGAGCGGGCCGGGATGGGGACGGACAACATCCCGGGCTGGATGTGGCTCGACGCGGACAAGCTGGTGACGGCGGCGCTCGCGGACCTGGACCGGGGGAAGTCGCTCTCGATCCCCGACCCCCGCTACAAGGCCCTCATGGGTGTGGTGAAGCTGGCGCCGCGCGGGCTCCTCGGCGGGGTCTCCTCCAAGGCGGGCAGGAAGTACGGGCCGAAGTAGCCCGCTCACCCGGCCCGTGCGCCGAGGTCGGGTCCCGGAGGAGCCGGCCGGCCGCGGCGACGAGGTTCCCGGCGAAGCCCCCGGGAACCCACAGGGAAGCCACAGGGAAGCCACAGGGGGTTCCCCGCCGTGACGACTCCGTCGCCGGGAATCCTGAACAAGCTCCGATCGAACGTCAAGGGCCTTCGGAGCGAATGATCGAAATTTCTTCCGTTCGATCATTCAGGGGCCGCGAGTGATCTAAGGTCGGGGAACCACCACCACCGCGAGGGGGAACTGCGCCGTGCGCGAGAGTGCTGCCGAACGACACGACCGACTGCTGGCCCTGGTGCGCGAGCGCGGCACCGCCCGCGTCGCCGAACTGGCCGAGCGGCTCGGGGTCTCCCCCGTGACCGCCCGCCGGGACGTCGAACTCCTGGCCGGCCGGGGCCTGCTCGACCGGGTGCACGGCCAGGTGTCCTGGCCCGAGCGGCGGGGCGCCCCGGGCGGCGGACGGACCGGCGAGGGCCTGGTCCTCGGCCTGCTCGCCCCCTCCGCCACGTACTACTTCGCCGAGGTCATCCGCGGTGCGCACGAGGCGGCCGCCCGCGCCGGCGCCCGGCTCGTCCTGCGCGTCTCGGACTACCGGCCGGAGGAGGACCGGGCCCGCACCGAGGGGCTGCTCGCGGCCGGCGCCGAGGGTGTCCTCGTCGCGCCGGGCTGGCGGGGACCCGAGGATCGGCGCGCGTACGGGGACTGGCTGGCCGAACTCCCCGTACCGACGGTGCTCCTGGAGCGCAGGGCCGAACCCGGCAGCCCCCTGGACGGCCTCGACCGGGTCGCCTCCGACCACGCCCACGGCGTCCTGCTCGCCCTGCGCCACCTGCTCGCCCTCGGCCACGCGACCCCGCTGCTCGTGGCGCGCCGGGACTCGCCGACCGCGCTCGCGGTCCGTGCCGGGTACGCCGAGGCGCTGGGCACCCTGGGCCTCGCGGAGCCCCGGCCGGTCATCGACTCCGTGCCGGCGGAGGCGGATCCGGAGGGCTTCGAGCGGGCGGTACGCGCGCTGCACGAGGCGGTCGGGTCCGGCCTGGCGAGCGCGGCCCTGGTGCACAACGACGTGGACGCGATCGAGATCGTGCAGCGCCTCGCCGAGCTGGGCGTCCGGGTGCCGCAGGACCTGGCCCTGATCGCCTACGACGACGAGGTCGCCGCGCTGGCCGACACCCCGCTGACGGCGGTCGCGCCGCCGAAGCGGCAGGTGGGGCGGCACGCCACGGAACTCCTGGTGGAGCGGCTGACGGAAGGCGCGGACGCGGACGCGGCGCGGCGCCATCTGGGGCTGTTGCCGAGGCTGCGGGTGCGGGACTCGTGCGGGGCGCGCACGACGTCGTCCGCCTGAGTTCCGGCCGACCACATCTGATCTTTTTTCGATCAATCAATCTTTCGCTCTTGACTTCGGTCATGAACGGTCACAGGATCACGGCCACAACCTCCCCGCCGCCGCCCTTCAGGAGTCGTGCCGTGACCCGTAGTTGGAGCAGAACGTCCCGCGTCATAGCCGGCACCGCCACCGCCCTCGCCGTTCTCACGGCCTGCGGCGGCAGCGGTGACGACACAGCGAACAGCACGGCGAAGAAGCCGAACGGGCCCGTCACCCTCACCTTCTGGGGCTGGGCCAAGGGCTCCAAGGACGTCGTCGACGCCTTCAACGCCTCCCACACCGACATCCAGGTGAAGTTCGAGGAGATCCCCTCCGGCACCGCCGGCGGCTACGCCAAGATCTCCAACGCCGTGAAGGCCGGCAACGCCCCCGACCTCGTCTCCATCGAGTACTCCTCGCTCCCCGAGTTCGTGAGCTCCGGCGCCCTCCAGGACATCGGCGGCGAGTTCACCGAGGCCGACCGCGCCAAGCTGCTCCCGCAGACCGTCGAACTCACCACCCTCGGCGGCAAGTCCTGGGCCGTCCCCTTCGACGCCGCCCCGCAGGCCTTCTTCTACCGCAAGGACCTCTTCGC
Source organism: Streptomyces aureus (assembly GCF_001418135.1). GTDB lineage: Bacteria > Actinomycetota > Actinomycetes > Streptomycetales > Streptomycetaceae > Streptomyces > Streptomyces aureus_A. The sequence goes on along the minus strand of NZ_LIPQ01000364.1, from coordinate 3,432 downwards.
GAAGTACAAGCTCCAGGTCCCCACCACCTGGGACGAGTTCAAGAAGGCCGCCGAGCAGGTCCGGAAGGCCGACGCCAAGGCCCGTATCGCCACCTTCTTCCCCGACGACCCGACCACCTTCGAGGCCATGGCCTGGCAGGCCGGCGCCCAGTGGTTCAAGGCCGAGAACGACACCTGGAAGATCGACACCACCGACGCGGCCACCACCAAGGTCGCCGGCTACTGGCAGGGCCTCCTCGACGCCGGGCTCGTCCACAAGAACGCCTCCTTCAGCCCCGAGTGGACCGGCTCCCTCAAGAACGGCACCACCATCGGCTACCTCGGCGCCTCCTGGGGCGCGGGCGTCCTCAAGGGCACCCTGCCCGAGCAGGACGGCAAGTGGGGCGTCGCCCCCATGCCCAGCTGGGACGGCAAGCCCGCGAGCGGCATGCTCGGCGGCACCTCCTTCGCCGTGACCAAGGACAGCAAGCAGCGGGCCGCGGCCGTCACCTTCGCCGAGTGGATGTCCACCACCGAGGCCGGCGTGAAGGCCCGGATCGCCTCCGGCACCTCCTCCGCCTTCCCCGCCGCCACCGCGCTGCGCCCCGTCGCCAAGAAGGCCTTCGACGCGAGCTACTACGGCGGCCAGGACATCTACGCCCTCTTCGAGGCCGCGGGCGCCTCCATCAGCCCGAACTGGGCCTGGGGCCCGACCACCGGCACCACCAACACCACCATCAAGGACCACTTCGGCAAGATCACCCAGGACGGCCCCGGCATCGCCGACGCCGTCAAGGCCGGTCACGACGCCACCGTCGCCGAACTCACCAAGCGCGGCCTGAAGGTCGAGGGCTGACCGGATGAAGGCCCGCACCCGCGCCGCCACGATCCTGCTGACCCCCTTCTTCCTGCTGTTCACCGTGGTGATGGTGGTGCCGATCGGATACGCGGTCTGGCTCAGCCTCTTCACCGAGAAGCAGTCCGGACTGGGCTTCGGCGGCACCGAGACCGTCTTCACCGGCCTCGACAACTACACCGCGGCGCTGGGTGACCGGGCCTTCCGCGAGGGCTTCGGCGTCCTGCTCGGTTACTGCCTGCTCTACATCCCGCTGCTGCTCGCCGGGGCCCTCGGCCTCGCCCTCCTGCTCGACTCGGCACTCGCCCGCGCCCGCCGCTTCTTCCAGCTCGCGCTCTTCCTGCCGCACGCCGTCCCCGGCATCATCGCCGCGCTGATCTGGGTCTACCTCTACACACCCCAGCTCAGCCCGGTCGTCCAGGCCATGGAGGCCGGAGGCATCGGCTTCGACTTCTTCTCCCCCGAAGGCGCCCTGCCCTCCGTCGTCAACATCGCGCTGTGGGAGTGGCTCGGCTACAACATGGTCATCTTCTACGCGGCCCTCCAGGCCATCGACCGCTCCGTCCTCGAAGCGGCCACCGTCGACGGGGCCGGCGCCTGGCGCATCGCCTTCTCCGTCAAGGTCCCGCTCGTCAAGGCCTCGCTCGCCATGGTCGCCCTCTTCACGATCATCGGCTCCCTCCAGCTCTTCACCGAGCCGCTGATCCTCAACAAGGGCACGGGCTCCGCCGTCACCTCCACCTGGACGCCGAACATGTACGCCTACACCGCGGCCTTCGACCGCAACGACTACGGACTCGCCGCGGCGGCATCCGTACTCCTCGCCCTGACGGCGGCGCTGCTGTCGTTCGCGGTGACGCGGATGACGGGCCGCCGCAAGGCCGGGAAGGAGCGCACGGCATGAACGGCCGACCCCGCACCGGCTCCGTCTGGCTCTCCAAGGCGGCCGTCAACGGCGCCCTCGTCCTCGCCGTCGTCTACATGCTCTTCCCGCTGGTCTGGCTGCTGACCGCCGCCACCAAGGACGCCGGCGGTCTCCTCGCCGGAAACGCCTTCTCCTTCGAGGGCTTCGACCTGGGCGGCAACCTCACCCGGCTCGCCGAGTACAACGACGGCATCTACTTCCACTGGTACGCCAACAGCCTGCTGTACGCCGGACTCGGCGCCCTCGCCTGCTCGTTCGTCAGCGTCGCCGCCGGATACGCCTTCCACGTCTACGACTTCCGGGGCAAGGAGAAGCTCTTCGGCCTCGTCCTCCTGGGAGTGCTCGTCCCCACCACCGCGCTCGCCCTGCCGATGTACCTCCTGGCCAGCGAGGTCGGGGTCGTCAACACCTACTGGGCCGTCCTCGTCCCCGTGCTCGTCAACCCCTTCGGCGTCTACCTGTCCCGGGTCTTCTGCGCCGGCTACATCCCCGACGAGGCCCTGGAGGCAGCCCGTATCGACGGGGCGGGCGAACTGCGCGTCTTCTGGTCCATCGGTCTGCGCATGGTGATGCCCGGCTTCGTGACCGTCTTCCTCTTCCAGTTCACCGCCGTCTGGAACAACTTCTTCCTCCCCCTGGTGATGCTGTCGGACCAGAAGCTCTACCCGCTGAGCCTCGGCCTGTACGCGTGGAACAGCAACGCCCACGCCGAACCCGACTTCTACCCCCTCGTCGTCACCGGCTCCCTGCTCGCCGTCGTCCCCCTCGTCGTCGCCTTCGTCTCCCTCCAGCGCCACTGGAAGGCCGGTCTGACGGCCGGCAGCGTCAAGTGAGGAGCTCAGGTACAACGATGCACCCGACCACCGACAACCGCCCCGCGCTGCTGCTCGCGATGGGCGACGGCGTAGCCGAACGCCTCCTCACGGACACCCACCGCGCCCGCCTCGGCACTCTCACCCGCACGGACCCGCACCTGGTCGCCCACGACCTGACGTCCCGGGACCCGCGGATCACCACCGCACTCTCCGAGGCCGAGATCCTCCTCACCTGCTGGGGAGCGACCCCGCTGACCGCCGACGTCCTGGACCGCGCACCGCGCCTGCGTGCGGTGGTCCACGCGGCCGGATCGGTCAAGCACCACATCACCGAGGACTGCTGGGACCGCGGCCTGCGCGTCACCTCGGCCGCCGCGGCCAACGCGCTGCCGGTGGCGGAGTACACGCTCGCCGCGATCCTCTTCGCGGGGAAACGGGTCCTCGGCTCGGCCCAGCGGTACGCCGAACTCCGCGCCGACCACGCCTGGCTCACCGAGTCCGCCGGCTGGGGCAACTACCGCCGCACGGTCGGCATCGTGGGCGCCTCCCGGATCGGGCGCAGGGTGATCGACCTGCTGCGCCCCTTCGACATCGAGATCCTCCTGTACGACCCGTACGTCGACGTCCCGCCCCCCGGCGTGGAACTGGTGACCGACCTCGCCGACATGTGCGCCCGCAGCACGGTCGTCTCGGTCCACGCCCCCCAGCTCCCGTCCACGGTCCACATGATCGGCGCACCCCAACTGGCGGCGATGCGCGACGGAACGACCCTGATCAACACCTCCCGGGGCTCCCTGATCGACGAGCGGGCCCTCCTCCCCCACCTGACCTCGGGCCGGCTCCACGCGACCCTGGAC
>NZ_LIPQ01000363.1 GCF_001418135.1 Streptomyces aureus | reverse complement strand
GGGAGGGGCTGCGGCGCGAGGGCGGGAGTGGCTACGAGGAGTTCCCCGGGCGGGACCGTCAGGCCGGCGCCCCCCATGCCGTCGTCAGGCCGTCCAGCCAGGCCGGCGGGAGTTCGGCCGCGTCCCATTCCTCGTGGAGGGCCGACGGCGTCTCGGCCAGACGCTCGAGCACGGCCACACTGGTGGGGGAGTGGACGAGGGAGTAGCGGCCGTGGATCGCGATCGGGCTGCCCGGGCCGTACTCCGCGTACAACCGCTCCAGGTGCGCGTGGTGGGCGGACGCGAACCGCGTCAGCCGCCCCGGATACCCGGCCCGTTGCCGTGGGCTCATCGTGCGCAGCACCGCGCCGAGCACCTGCTCGGTGACCTCCGGGTCGAGGTCGGAGACATCGGCGAACGAGAGATAGAGCGGCGTGACGGCCACCTTGGCCCGTTCCATCTCCGCCCGCCTGACGGGAGAGCGCTCGTCGGGGGATTCGGCCGACGGGCCGGCGGTGACGGCGTGGATCAGCGCCCGCTCGGCGATGGCGCCGAGTTCGTCGGCGACGGCGAGGGCGCCGTCGGACCAGCCCGACGCGTAGGCCTCTCCCTTCTCCTGCGGAGCCCTCCGGCGGGCTTCGGTGATCTCCGCGTGCGCGCCGGCGAGCGCGCCGGCCTCGACGAGCCCGATGAGTTCCTCCGCGTCGCCGGTGTAGACCCCCGCCCGCGCGAGGAGCTGGAGGAGGGTGGTCTTCGCGTTGAGCACGCTGGCCACGTCCAGCTGCTGCTGCCGTCCCTCGTCGGCGGTGTTCATGGGAGGGTCCTCCTCGTCGTACGGGCGGCACGGTGCGGGTGCGCGGAACGCTCTGTTCGAGCCTACGCAACGCCCGTTCCTCCGGGGCCCGCATCCCCATCCTCCCGCGCGCGTCGCCGACGACCGCGCGGGTCACGGACCGTCACGACCCGCCTGACCGGCCCCATGCGGCGGCGTCAGTCCCGGTACACCCGCAATTGCGCCACCTCGTACGACATCTCCGACACCCCGGGGTCCGGCGCCGGGTGGTAGCGGCCCGCGCAGACCGACAGGTTCACGATGAGGTGCGCCCGCCAGGAACGCCCCACCCCGCGGCGGTCGTCGAAGACCCGCGCGCCGTTCACCCACCACACCACGTTGCGGGCGCCGAACTCGACCCGTAGGTCGACCCAGGCCCCCGGCCGGATCGCCGCGTTGCGGTAGTACAGGTGGCGACCTCTGATCCGGTTCGACAGCTCCAGGAGGTCGGGATTGTCGGGGTGGTACTCGAAGACGTCGATCTCCTGCCCGCCGTCGAGCCAGGTCCAGACGGCCGGCCACGCGCCCGTCTCGACCGGCAGACGCACCCGCGCCTCCAGGACGTCGTCGGCCTGCACCAGGAAGGCCTCCGCGCTGCCCTCCGTCGTGAGCAGTCCCGCGTCCCACTTGCCGTCGGGCCTACGGGTCGCCCGGAAGACCCCGGTCCTGCTGTACGAGGGGTCCTCCACGAGGTGGTCGAGCTTGTTGTCGCCCGGATTGGTCGGCCCGCCGCCGGGATAGGCCCAGGAACGACCGGCGACCCACTGCTCCGCGGAGGAGAAGTCCGCGTCGAGCACGACCCTTCCTGGTGATCGCGCGGGTCCTCGGGGGCCCGTCCCCGGGCGGCCGTCGGAGCCGCGGCGTCTGAACAGCCGGTCGAAGAGGTCGGACAGCACGGCACACTCCTCTCGCGCGGGCGCGGTCGGCCCGCGAACGATCTGCCCAGCCCGGCTCCGTTCATGCGGGGAATAATGCCCATTGGCGACAAGTCGTCAGAAGAGCCGCTGTGTCGTGTGAAGCCCGGAGTCCCTCCCGAATGTCTCATGAGGACACTGGTAGGTGTATCGTGCATGTATAAGGCTGGGGCGAGGATACGGCGTCCCACGGCGCGACCCGAAGGGGACGCGGATACGGGAGGCGCTCGGCGAGATGGCGCTGGGGCCCGTTCTCGATCGCGGACCGGCCGGGGTCTCCGTCGAGGACGTCACCGACGCGAGGGGGTGTCGGTCTCACCGAGACGGCCGCACTCGAGTAAGACGTCGTTTCTTATGGCGTGATCGTTCGTTGAGCCGTGCATGACGGGTCTCGTTGAGCGGCTGGTGCCGGACGAGTTGTGGATGCTGTTCCGGCGGGTGGTGCCGCCGACGGAGGTGAAGCGTCCGCAAGGTGGAGGCCGACGCCGGGCTGGTGACCGCGAGGCCTTGGCCGCGATCATCTTCGTGGCAACCTCGGGCTGCACCTGGCGGCAGCTCCCACCGGTGTTCGGCCCGAGCTGGCAGACGGTCTACCGGCGCTTCGCCCAGTGGAGCCAGGCCCGCGTCTGGGCTCGCCTCCATCGCGTCGTTCTCGACGAGCTTGGTGCAAGAGGACAGCTGGACTGGTCTCGTTGCGCGATTGACTCCGTCAGCCTGCGGGCTGCAAAAAAAGGGGGCCACTGACCGGACCGAATCCGACCGACCGCGGCAAGTCAGGATCGAAAATCCACCTGATCACCGACCGCAACGGCCTGCCGCTGTCGCTGGGCATCTCCGGCGCCAACATGCACGACAGTCAGGGCCTCGAACCGCTCGTGCGTGGCATTCCACCGATCCGATCCCGCCGAGGACCTCGTCGACGGCGCCCTGGCAAGCTCCACGCGGACAAGGGCTACGACTACGACCATCTCCGCTGCTGGCTGCGCAAGCGCGGTATTCGGCACCGCATCGCCCGCAAGGGCATCGAGTCTTCACAGCGGTTGGGCCGTCACCGCTGGGTCATCGAGAGGACCGTCTCCTGGCTCGCCGGCTGCCGTCGACTCCACCGCCGCTACGAACGCAAGGCCGAGCACTTCCTCGCCTTCGCCGGGATCGCGGCGACCCTGATCTGCTGCCGCAGGCTGACCAAGGGAAGTGATCATCACTAGCATCGCCTCTCATGATCACAGTAGTCGTCACCATCGCGCTGGCGTTCGTCGGCTATGTAGCCACCTATCTCAACGGCTTGCGCCTGTCGCAGCGCCAAGAACGCCTCGCTCGCTTGAATCGGCAGCTCAGCGATTTCTACGGACCGCTGTTCGCCCTCACGGAAGCCAACAGCCGCATCTTCGGCGCGTTCATGGAGCGCAACGCTCGTCCTGACGGCAGGTCGCCCTTCGTGCATGAGATACCGCCTTCCGACGAGGAACTCGCCGAATGGCGGTTGTGGGTCAGGACCGTCTTCCTCCCGAACATTCAGGCGATGCGTGACCTCGTCATCAAGCACGCTGACCTCTTGAGCGAACCAGAGATGCCGCCGATTCTGCTTCAGCTGTGCGCCCACGTTTCCGGCTATGAGATCACAGCCGCCCGGTGGGATCAGGGGAGCTATGACGAGCACCTGTCCGTGGTGCCCTTCCCCAGTGAGGAGATAGCCGCATACGCGCGGCACCGGTTCGCGGGCCTGAAGCAGGAGCAGGGCCGTTTGCTCGGGCGCCGGCAGGACAGCTGACCAAGAGAAACGATGTCTAAGCCTCCCAGGGGGTACGTATGAACGCTGTCGGCTTCGGCCACATCGACACCCCGCTCCTCGCCGGCATCGGACAGGAGGCGTACGACGCCCTGGTCGCCCTCCACCCGGCCGGCCGGCCCGGCCGTGCCGAGGAGGTCGCCGAGCTCGTCGCGTTCCTGCTCTCGGAGCGTGCCTCCCTCGTCCAGAGCAGCTACCGCCTCGTCGACGGTGCCTACGCCGCCCGCTGAGGCACGCGGCCGCAGGTGAAGGAGAAGAAACCCGAAAGGAAAGCGTCATGAAGGCACGGCAGTACCGCACGGTGGGCGCCCCGCCCGAGGTCGTCACCGTCCCCGACCCTGAACCCGGCCCCGGCCAGGTGCTGCTCAAGGTCACCGCCGCCGGCGTCTGTCACTCCGACATCGCGGTCAGGAGCTGGTCCGCCGACCAGCTGCCCCCGCGGCGGCCCCCGCGGTCCGCGAACTGACGGGCGGACGCGGCGCCGAGGTGGTCCTCGACTTCGTGGGCGTCCAGCCGACCGTGATGGCCGCCGGTGCGATGGTCGCGGTCGAGGGCGACGTCACCATCGTCGGTCTCGGTGGCGGCACCCTGCCCGTCGGTTTCGGCGCCCTGCCCTACGAGGTCTCGGTCACGTCCCCGTACTGGGGAACCCGGGCCGAGCTGATCGAGGTGCTCGACCTGGCCCGTGCCGGCGCGGTCGACGTCCACACCGAGACGTACAGCCTGGACGACGCGCCGAAGGCCTACGAGCGGCTGCACGAGGGGCGCGTCAACGGGCGAGCGGTCATCCTCCCGAACGGCTGAGCCGAGCGGTCGGCCGAGCCGGAGGGGCCGTCCGAGTCGGCGGGGCGGGGCCGAGCCGAACCGAAAGGGCGCGCGGGATCGCACGCGCGCCCCCGGGGGACGACCGGATCGGCGAGCCGACTCGTCGACCTCCGCCGAGGCCGGCACTTCACCGCCCTCGCGTCCGGCGCCGCCACCGCGCTGGACCGCCTCTCCTGGCCGGCCTCGCACACCTGGCTCCGTGAGGCCTCCGTGAGGCTCACGAGACCATGATCGCCCAGGTGCCGGCCAGCGAGGCCACGTACAGAACGACGCCGATCGGCAGGTGGACCCACGGGGTACGCCCCCGGCGCCAGGCCAGCAGTCCGAGCCCGGCCGATACCGCCGCCGCGACGCCGAGCCCGATCCAGGGCAGCGCCCACATCGAGAGCATGCCGAACGTCGTACAGGCGGCTGCCGGACTGGCGGACCCGCAGCTGTCGGTCGCGAAGACGGAGACGTAGAGGGCGAACATGTCGATCAACAGGCCGGCGGCGACCAGTACCGCGAGCGTCACCAGATAGCCGGTGGGACCGGTGCGCCGGGCCGTTCCCGGGGGACCCTGCATAGGGAGGCTCATGTTTCCTCGCTCCGCGCGTCGTCGTGTGCCGTGACAACACGGTAGGAGCGGGGGCGAGGGCACCGGATGAGCACGCGTACTCATCCCGGCCGTGAGTGGCGCAACGATCACCTGCCGGACTCGTTGGTCACGCCATGAACGACGTCACGCACCGCACGAGGCGCCGACTCCGCGTCCCGGTCACCGGCCTCGCCGCCCTCGCCCTGCTCCTCGGGATCACGGGCGCGCAGAGCACCCACGCGAGCACCGTCGACCAGGACTGTCCGGCGGCGGAGATCTTCGCGACCGACAACACCGCGGTCATCACGGACCCGGACGACCCCCGGCTCCGGACCCGCCTGACCCGCTTCGACCGTGAGGTACGCGCGATCATCCGCGCCCACGGCGCCCGCCCGGCCGCCTCGACCCTTCTGGACGGCGTCTTCTGGTCCGAGGCCGGGCAGCGGGCCACGTACGAGAGGTCCCGCGAGTTCGACGTGCACAGGGTCGGCCGGGACGGGCTCAACCACATCGCGGGCGTCATCGCCAAGGAGTACGACCAGGAGGCCGTGCTCACCTTCCGGTGCCTGCCCAGGACGTCGCCGGAGACCGACGCGGTCGAGATCGAGGTGCCCGGAGTCGGCGCGAGCCGGCTGAGCGAGGCGCTCGTCGCGGACCCCGAGGCCCGGGAGAAGCTCGGCGGCGGCTCGGTCACCCTCGACGGGCGGCTCGTCCTGGTCGCCGAGATCGCCGATCTGGACCTCGCGCGCAGGTTCACGGTCTCGCTCGGAGCCGACTGGAACGAGGCTCGACTGCACTACGGGGACCGGGAGTTCGTGAGCTGATCAAGCGCCACGCGCGCGACGCGCGGTGGGTCCGGGTCCGGGGCTGTCCTCACCCCGAACTCGGACCGCTACCGCTGTATGCCGGAACCGGAACCGGAACCGGCACCGGAACCGGATCCGGAACCGACGACAACGAGGTGGGCGCGCCGGCCCGTTGCCCGCCCCCGCCGTCTACCCGGCGTAGGTCTCGAACTCGGCGACGCGGGGAGTGCCGGTCGAGCTGACGATCTCGAAGGTGATCTTCTTGAGCGCGGTGCGGGGGACGGTGATGGCCCCGGCCCCGCTGCCGGAGGTGAGGACGGCTCCGGTGTCACCGTTGAGGACGCGCCAGGATCCGATGGCGCCGGCGGAACCGGCCGCCTCACGGATGGTGATCGCGGACACGGTGGTGGCGGAGCCCCACTTGACGGACACCGAGCCGGTCGAGCCGGCGGGAGACCAGTAGGTGCTCAGATCGCCGTCACGGACGTTTCCGTAGCTCGTGCCGTCGGCCTTGCTGGAACCGTCGGCGCCGGCCCCGATGCTGAGGTTGGTCCCGCCGGGGTTGGTCGGTCCCGGCGTGGGCGTGGTGGGAGCCGGAGTGGGCGACGTGGAAGTCGCCGTCGGAGTGGGTGTGGGGCTGGGCGTCTGCGGAGAGCAGCTGCCGTTCGACACGAGAAGTCCCTTACCGGCACCGGCTGTTCGGGCGACGACGTCCGGTACGCAGGCGGCGGAGTCGAGGGTGTGGGCGTACGGGATGGCGACGGTGGTGTTGGACTGCGGGTCCGGACCCGCAGGGTTGTTCTCGGCGCTGCGCGCGGACCACGTCACGTTGTCGAAGATGTTGCCGCCGACCTGCCAGTACCCGGCCGCGTCGGTGTAGAAGGTGCCCAGGACGTCCTTGGAGTCCTCGAAGTAGTTGTTGTCGACCTTGGCGCGGGCGCCGGCGCGGGAGTTGATGCCGGACTCGTTGATCCGCAGGTAGTGGTTGTTGTACATGTGGGCGGTGCCGCCCCGCAGCAGGGGAGCGCGCGAGTCGATGTTCTCGTAGAGGTTGTGGTGGTACGTGATGAAGCTGTTCGACAGCTCGGTCTCGCTGGAACCGACGAGGCCACCGCGGCCGGAGTTGCGCAGGATGCTGTAGGACAGCGTCACGTACTGGGTGTTGTCCTTCATGTCGAAGAGCCCGTCGTAGCCCTCCGACTCGCCGCCCGACGCCTCCAGGGTGGTGTGGTCGACCCAGACGTTGCGGACGTTGCTCTCCATGCCGATGGCGTCGCCGCCGTTGGAGAGGGGCGAGCCCGACTTCTTGACGTTCCGGACGGTCACGTTCTGGATGATGATGTTGCTGGACTCGCGTATGTGGATGCCGAGTTGGTCGAAGACGGCGCCGGATCCGACCCCGACGAGGGTGACGTTGCTGATCTGCTTGAGCTCGATCACGCCGTCGGCGGTGTTGCAACTGGTGCCGGACACCTTGGCGGTGTTGGCGTGGTTGATCGTGCCCTCGACCTCGATGGTGATCGGGGTGCTGCTGCTGGCCCGTGCGCACAGGGCCGCGTGGATCGCGGTCCCCGTGGTGGCCCGGACGGTCTGCCCACCGGCTCCGCCGGTGGTCCCGCCGTTCTGGCTCGCGTAACCGGTGGCGCCACCGGTCGCCGCCGATGCCTGAGGCATCGACAAGACCACGCCGGTCGCGGCCGCGAGGGCCAGGGTGGTCAGTGCCGCGTGGAGCCGAAGTGCGACTGGTCGTCTCATGCTCGCCGTCCTTCTCGTCTTCGAACGCTGGGATCGTTCTTGAATGCGGTGCGGTGCGGTGCTGAATGCGGTGCGGTGCGGTGCTGAGCTGTGCCGTGCGAAGCCAGGCCGTGCCGTGCCGTGCTCGCGGAAACATCGTTCGGCCCGGAGGGAACCGCCCATGGGCAGGCCTCGGCGAGGCGTTCCGAGGGATAGAAAGAAAGCGCTTTCTCGCCGGGAGAATAGGGTGACCCCAGGGCAGTGGCAAGGCTCCGCGCAAGACCTCCCCATCCGCCGTCACCGGCCGGCGCGGACCGTCGCGGTCCGGGGGATGGGGTGGTACCGGGACGTTCTATCCGCTTGTCAGTGCACGAATGATCAAGTAGCGTCCTGCGACGTGAACACCGGGCCGGCGATTCGACGCCATACACAGACGGGCCATCCGGTGGACGACTGATCGCTCCGTGGGTGCTTCGGAAGCACCCCTTCGGTTCGGCACGAGGACCCCCCAGTGCGCAGGCACTGCGACGAGTCCCTTTCGTGTCGAATCAACAGCGAGGTCATCCACATGGCAGTCACGTTCAACCACACCATCATCGCCGCCAAGGACCGCCACGAGTCGGCGCGGTTCTTCCGGGAGTTGCTGGAACTCCCCGAAGCGCCGTCCTGGGGCCCCTTCGTCAACGTCCAGCTCGCCGACGGCGTGCTCATCCAGTTCGCCGAACCCCCGGTGGACATCCAGATGCAGCACTACGCGTTCCTCGTCGACGACGAGCTGTTCGAGCGGGCGTACGGGCGACTCCGCGACCAGGGCGTCGAGCACTGGGCCGACCCCCAGATGAAGCGGCCCGGCGAGACGAACGACGAACACGGCGGCCGCGGGGTCTACTTCAAGGACCCGGGCGGGCACGCGTTCGAGCTGATCACGCGGCCTTACCTGTAAGAGGGCTCGGGCGTTCGGCCGGGCCGAGTGCGGTCGGCCGGGCACCTGCGTGGTGCCCGGCCGGCCCTCGGCCGTTCCTCAGGACAGGAACTCGCCGTCCCGGGCCACCACGACACCGCCGTGCACCACCATGTCGCGGCGAGGCGTGTCCACGACGACCTGCGGCAGGCACTCACCCCGGACCAGCACGAAGTCGGCCGGGGCGCCGGCCGTGAAGTCCGCGTGCGCCAGGCCCATCACGTCCGCGCCCCCGTGCGCCGCGACGTCGTAACAGTCCCTCAGCTCGTCGTCCAGACGCACATCCGTCACCCAGCCGAGGATGTGCGCCCGGTGCATCATGTCGGCGTTCCCGAACGGGCTCCACGAGTCACGCACGCCGTCCGACCCGAGCCCGACCCGCACCCCGTGCTCCCGCAGGCGCGCGATCGGCAGGACCAGTGAGTCGGACGGCGCGACCGTGGTCAGAGCGATGTCCTGATCTCCCAAGTCAGCAGCTAGCGAGCCGAGTTCACGGTCCGTCAGGCCTGGCAGGCAGAACACGTGACTTACCGTCACCTTTCCCGCGAGGGACAGCGCCCGCGTGCGGTCCACGATGCCGTGCATCGCCTTCATGCCCTTCTCCCCGCGATCGTGCAGGTGGATGTCCACACCCACGCCATGACGGTCCGCGATGCCGAACACGACGTCCAGCTGATCGTCGAGGGCGTTGTCGAACCCGATCGGGTCGATGCCGCCGATCATGTCGATGAGACCCTCGCGCGCCGCCTTCTCCAGGAGCGCGGCCGTCCCCGGTGTCCGGATCACCCCGTGCTGGGGGAAGGCCACGATCTGGACGTCGAGTGCGTGACGCAACCGCTCACGCGCCTCCGCCACGCCCTCCACCCCCGCCAGGCCGTACGCCGGGGCCACGTCCGCGTGGGCGCGCATGCCGCGCGTGCCCCGGGAGACGGCGTGCGACATCAGCCCGTACGCCCGCTCGACCACCGGGCGCCGCTGGCCGCGGAACAGTTCCACGTCCTGCGCCACGTAGTCGGCGATCGCGTCCGCCGGCCGCCGCGACACCCACGAGTCGCCCCAGGTCGTCTTGTCGGGGTGGATGTGCGCGTCCACGAGCGACGGCAGCGCGATCCGGCCGCCTCCGTCGACGACCTTCGCGCCGTGCGGCGCCGGACGGTCCGAAACGCGGCCGTCGACGACCACGAGGTCCCTGGCCCGCGCCGCGCCGAACGGGCGGACGTCGCGGAAGACGACCGTCCTGGCCCGGCGCCCCGGGGCGCCGG
>NZ_LIPQ01000362.1 GCF_001418135.1 Streptomyces aureus | reverse complement strand
TCTGGAGGAACTCACCCGCAGTCTGCGGGTGAGTTCCTCCAGATGCATCCGGTGCATCCGATCGTCACCTCGGCTGATCGAGAGGTTGCATGAGCATGTCGGCGATGCGTTCCCTGGTGACCCGCTCGGCGCGGGAGGCGTGCTGGGTCAGATAGAGGGCGTTGAGAAGCTGGTCGGTCGCGATGACCTCGCCGGGCTCCCGGTTGAGGAAGCGCTGGACGAGGCCCTGCTCCCCGTCCCCCGCGGCGGCCTCGCTGCCGAGGTGGGCCTCGATCATGGCGCGAAGCTGCTCCTCGCCGGGCGCTTCGAGCTCCAGTCGGATGCAGCGGCGCAACAGGGCGGCGGGGAAGTCCCGTTCGCCGTTGGAGGTGAGCACGATGAACGGGAAGGTGGTGCAGCGGACCCGGCCGCCGAGCACCGCCACCTTGCGGCCGTCGTCGCTGAGCACCTCGACGACGGGCTCCCGGTCGGCGAGCCGCTCCAGCTCGGGAATGGCGAACTCGCCCTCCTCCAGGGCGTTCAGAAGGTCGTTCGGCAGGTCCAGGTCGCTCTTGTCCAGTTCGTCGATGAGCAGCACCCGGGGCTGCTCGGAGGGGAGCAGCGCGGTGCCGAGCGGGCCGAGCCGGATGTACGAGCCGATGCCGGCCGGCGCGGCGGCGGCGGAGCCGGGCGATCCGGCCTGGGCACGCTCCAGCTGGACGTCCTGGAGCCGGCCGATGGCGTCGTACCGGTAGAGCCCGTCCTGGAGGGTGGTCCGGCTGACGATCGGCCACCGGAGCACCCGCCCGAGGCCCAGTTCGTGGGCGACGGCGTGGGCGAGGGTGGACTTGCCGGTGCCGGGGTTGCCGGTGACGAGCAGCGGACGCCGCAGGTACAGCGCGGCGTTGACGGCGTCGGTCTCGGCGGGCCTGGGGTGATGGTTCTGGACGAGTCTGCGCTTGACGCCGAGCCGCCGGTCGGAGCCCGCCAGGGTGTCGTCGGCGCTGCCCGTGGAGAAGTCGCGCCAGGGCGGCGGGGCGGGCAGCCGCTGTATCTCGTCGTGCGGAAGACCGGCACCACGGTAGATCCGCCAATCGTTCACGATGGACTCCTCCTGGCTGTGGTGTCGATGCCGGGTCCGTCGACGGTACCGCCCGGCAGCGGGGCCTGCCGATGGCTTAATCGGACGGATCGCGGGGCCTTCGTCCCGGTAGGCACTCCGGTCACTGCTCCCCCTCCCCCAGCAGCGGCGGGGGCTCCAGACGACCGCCGTGCGGAGGCCGGTCGGGCGGGTCCAGGAGCAGGGCGATGCTCTCGGCCCACGCGTACTCGGCCAGCGACTCGGGGCCCGCCGCCCG
>NZ_LIPQ01000361.1 GCF_001418135.1 Streptomyces aureus | reverse complement strand
CGCCTCCCCACCCCGCCGTCGGCTTCTCGACGGCGGGGTGGGGAGGCGCGGGCCGATCGGCCGACGCCGGGGTCGCGAGCAGCATGCCCGCCGAGAGAACGAGAGCGGTGCAGGCCGCGAGGCGGGCACGGGTGGAGTGCACAGAACGCAAGAGATCCCCCCCAGGGATCAGGATGTCGTCGGACCGGGAACGGGCGTTCACGGCGTCTCCGTGCGGCAGAAGGCGCGTACGGAGGGCGAACGCTCCCGGGTCTTCGGGAGCATACCGCCCGGGGGTGACAGAGGATTCCGGGAAAAGGGGGTCGCCCCGTACCGGAGTCCGGTACGGGGCGACCCAGGGCCGTCCGGGGGACGGTGTTACGACATGGAGTTGTAGGCCTGGAAGCCGCTGCCGAGCTTGGTGCGCGCGGAGAACTTGTTCGGCGCCGTGCTCAGGTAGCGGTACAGGTCGCCGCCCGAGGTCACGCCCAGCAGGTCGGCCTTGCCGTCGGCGTTCAGGTCGCCGGGGGCGATCACCTTGGTGTACGTGTTCCAGCCGCTGCCGACCTTCACCCGCGTCTTGAACGCGGCCGTCGCGTTGCCCGTTCCCGGGTACACGTACAGGTCGCCGCCCGAGGTGCGGGCCACGATGTCCGCGCGCCCGTCGCCGGTGAAGTCGCCGGCACCGAGGATCTTGTTGTACGCGCCCCAGCCGGAGCCGACCTTGATGCGCGTCGCGAACTTGTCGCCCTGGCCGTTGCCCTTGTACAGGTACAGGTTGCCGGAGCGGTCGCGGGCCAGCAGGTCGCCCTTGCCGTCGCCGCTCAGGTCGCCCGGGCCGACGAGGCTGTTGTAGACGCCCCAGCCGCTGCCGATGGTGTACTCGCCGATGTACAGACCGCCGGACGTGTCGCCGTTGGCCTGCACGGCGATGTCGGAAAACCCGTCCGCGTTCAGCGAGGACAGGTTCGTGATGGTCAGACCGCTCGCCTCGCCCGGACCGAGGAGCTCGACGCGGTCCTCCAGCCTGCCGGTGGCGGAGTGGAAGTACGCGTACAGAGCGCCGCCGGGGGTGGTCGCGGTGACGCTTCCCTTGCCCGTGTACGGGTTGTTGCCCGCGCCGGCGAGCTGCGTGATGCCCGTCAGGTCGCCCACGTTGCCGACCTGCTGGCGGCCGCCCAGGGTGCCGTTGCCGTTGGCGGGGTAGAAGAAGAGCGTGCCGGCGTTGTCACGGGCCAGCAGGTCGCCGTCGCCGCCGCGCAGGATCTGGTTGTACGCGCCCCAGCCGCCGCCGATGGAGGCGCGGGTGCCGAACGGCTTGGTCTTGTCGCCCGTACCGGCGTAGAACCACAGCGTGCCGGCGGAGTCGCGGGCGTACAGGTCGGCCTTGCCGTCGCCGGTGCCGTCGCCGAGGCCGACGAGCTGGTCGTAGACGCCCCAGCCGCTGCCGACCAGGGTCCGGGTGCTGAGCGGCGTGGTCGCGCTGCCGGTGCCCAGGTACAGGTACAGCACGCCGTCCTGGGTGCGGGCGATCACGTCGGCGCGGCCGTCGCCGTTCACATCGCCGGGCGAGGCGACCTTGTTGTAGATCTGCCAGCCGCCGCCCACCACCTTGGAGTAGGGGGTGCCGGACGGATCGGCGTCGGTGTACAGGGTGAGCGTGCCGTTCTCGGAGAGGACGAGCACCTCGGGTTCGGTCGTGCTGCCGCCCTGGTTGCCGATCGGGATGATGTCCTTCGCGACGTCTTCGTAGCGGAAGAGCTCGAAGGGGTTGTCGGTCCCCGTGGTGGTGTTCGAGTAGAGCTCGCCGTCCACCGCGCGGTAGATGAAGTCGTCGACGCCGTCCCCGTCCAGGTCGGACAGCGGCAGGGACGAGGCGGCGGCCGAGGCCACGCCCGCGCGGCCCGCGTCCTGCCCCGTACGAGCGGCGTCGTTCCCGGTACGGGCGCCGTCCTTCTTCGGGAGCGTCAGCTTCGGAGGCGTGAAGGAGGGCGTGGCCTTCTCGGCCGACGGAACCGGCACCGGGGTGTCGGCGGACGCCGGGCCCGCGAGCAGCATGCCGGCCGAGAGGGCGAGCGCGGTGCAGGCGGCGACACGGCGGGAACGCTTGGAGTTCAGGAAAAGCAAAGAGATCCCCCCCAGGGATCAGAGGTTCGACAGAACCAAACTGGGGGGCTCGCACAGCGTCGAACGGCGTCAGCGCAGGCCAGTGGGCATGCGGAGACGACCTCGTTCGATGGTCGGACACCCCCCGGGATGTTGAAACGGAGTCTACCTACCCGGGAGGCCTGTGCCAGAGGTTTACTCTCCGAAGCCGACCGGGCGGTCAGTTCTTCCGGTGCCCTATCAACCGCGGCTTCGGCTCCAGACCGTCCAGACCGTGCCACGCCAGATTCACCAGATGCGCCGCGACCTCCGCCTTCTTCGGCTTGCGGACGTCCAGCCACCACTGACCCGTCAGCGCCACACTGCCCACCAGCGCCTGCGCGTACAGCGGCGCCAGCTTCGGGTCGAAGCCCCTGGCCTTGAACTCCAGGCCCAGGATGTCCTCCACCTGGGTGGCGATGTCGCTGATCAGCGACGCGAACGTGCCCGTCGACTGCGCCACCGGGGAGTCCCGTACGAGAATCCGGAAACCGTCCGTGTAGTTCTCGATGTAGTCGAGCAGCGCGAACGCCGCCTGCTCCAGGAGCTCCCGTGGATGCCCCGCAGTCAGCGCGCCCGTCACCCCGTCGAGGAGCTGGCGCATCTCCCGGTCGACCACGACCGCGTACAGCCCCTCCTTGCCCCCGAAGTGCTCGTACACCACCGGCTTGGAGACCCCGGCCTTCGCCGCGATCTCCTCCACCGAGGTGCCCTCGAAGCCCTTCTCCGCGAAGAGCGTCCGGCCGATGTCCAGCAGCTGTTCCCGGCGCTCCGCGCCCGTCATCCGCACCCGGCGGCCCCGCCGGGGCTTCTGCTCGCCGCTGCCGGTGCCACTGGTCCTGCCGTCGATCGCCACGTCTTCCATCATGCCGCGTCTGCGGGCGCGCTCTGGCGGCGGGCTTCGATGCGCTCCTTCGCCGGCCAGCGCACGTCGTACGCCCAGCCCGCCAGTTCGAACCAGCGGATCAGCCGCGCGCTGGAGTCGACCTGGCCGCGCAGCACCCCGTGCCGCGCCGACGTCGGGTCCGCGTGGTGCAGGTTGTGCCAGGACTCGCCGCAGGACAGCACCGCCAGCCACCACACGTTGCCCGAACGGTCCCGCGACTTGAACGGACGCTTGCCCACCGCGTGACAGATCGAGTTGATCGACCAGGTCACGTGGTGCAGCAGCGCGACCCGCACCAGCGAACCCCAGAAGAACGCGGTGAACGCGCCCCACCAGGACATCGTCACCAGACCGCCCACCAGCGGCGGGATCGCGAGCGACAGCATCGTCCAGAAGATGAAGTGCCGGGAGATCCGCCGGATCGCCGGGTCCTTGATCAGGTCGGGCGCGTACTTCGCCTGCGGGGTCCGCTCCTCGTCGAACATCCAGCCGATGTGCGCCCACCACAGGCCCTTCATCAGGGCCGGCACCGTCTCACCGAAACGCCACGGCGAGTGCGGGTCGCCCTCCGCGTCCGAGAACTTGTGGTGCTTGCGGTGGTCCGCCACCCAGCGCACCAGCGGACCCTCCACCGCCAGCGAGCCCATGATCGCGAGCGCGATCCGCAGCGGCCGCTTGGCCTTGAAGGAACCATGGGTGAAGTAACGGTGGAAGCCGATCGTGATGCCGTGGCAGCCGATGTAGTACATCGCCACCAGCAGACCCAGATCGAGCCACGACACGCCGCCCCAGCTCCAGGCCAGCGGCACCGCCGCGACCAGGGCGACGAAGGGCACCGTGATGAACAGCAGCAGCGTGATCTGCTCGATCGATCGCTTCTTGTCCCCGCCGAGCGTGCCGGAGGGCATGGGGTCCTGTTCGGATTCGAGCAACTCAGGGCTGGTGGTCATGGGTGTCCCCTGGGGAAGAAGGGATGAGGATGAAAGGGAGCGGAACGGTATGAAACGAACGCGAGGCTACGCCTCCGTAACCTACGGCGTCGTAAGTATGGCAGCGCCGGGGCGCGCGGCAAGGGGGCACAAGGGGACCCTGACCGCTGTCCAGCAGATGGACACCTATCCTGGGTGCGTCGGACAGCGCGGTCCGCAAGCCTCCAGAACCCCTCCAGACGTGCTCAAACACTGCAAGGAGCCGCACCTGTGAGCAGTGCCGACCAGACCCCCACCGCCAGCGCCGAGCTGCGCGCCGACATCCGCCGACTGGGCGATCTCCTCGGCGAGACCCTCGTCCGCCAGGAGGGCCACGAGCTCCTCGACCTCGTCGAGCGGGTCCGCAGCCTCACCCGAGAGGACGGCGAAGCCGCCGCCGAGCTGCTCCGCGGCGTCGAACTCGAGACCGCCGCCAAGCTGGTACGCGCCTTCTCCACCTACTTCCACCTCGCGAACGTCACCGAGCAGGTCCACCGCGGCCGCGAGATGCGCGAGAAGCGCGCCGCCGAGGGCGGCCTCCTCGCCCGCACCGCCGACATGCTCAAGGACGGCGACCCCGAGCACGTCCGCCAGACGGTCAAGAACCTCAACGTCCGGCCCGTCTTCACCGCGCACCCCACGGAAGCCGCCCGCCGCTCCGTCCTCAACAAGCTGCGCCGCATCGCCGCCCTCCTGGAGACCCCGGTCATCGAGGCCGACCGGCGCCGCCACGACCTGCGGCTCGCCGAGAACATCGACCTCATCTGGCAGACCGACGAACTCCGGGTCGTCCGCCCCGAGCCCGCCGACGAGGCCCGGAACGCCATCTACTACCTCGACGAGCTGCACGCCGGCGCCGTCGGCGACGTCCTGGAGGACCTCGCCGCCGAGCTGGAGCGCGTCGGGGTCGAACTCCCCGCCGGCACCCGCCCGCTCACCTTCGGCACCTGGATCGGCGGCGACCGCGACGGCAACCCCAACGTCACCCCCCAGGTGACCAGGGACGTCCTGATCCTCCAGCACGAGCACGGCATCACCGACGCCCTCGAACTCGTCGACTACCTGCGCGGACTGCTCTCCAACTCCATCCGCTACGCCGGAGCCACCCAGGAGCTCCTGGACTCCCTCCAGCGCGACCTGGAACTCCTCCCGGAGATCAGCCCCCGCTACAAGCGCCTCAACGCCGAGGAGCCGTACCGGCTCAAGGCCACCTGCATCCGGCAGAAGCTCGTCAACACCCGCGAGCGCCTCGCCTCCGGCACCCCCCACCAGGACGGCCGCGACTACCTCGGCACCGCCGAGCTCGTCCACGACCTCACCCTGATCCAGACCTCGCTGCGCGAGCACCGCGGCGCGCTCTTCGCCGACGGCCGGATGGACCGCACCATCCGCACCCTCTCCGCCTTCGGCCTCCAGCTCGCGACCATGGACGTCCGCGAGCACGCCGACGCCCACCACCACGCCCTCGGGCAGCTCTTCGACCGCCTCGGCGAGGAGTCCTGGCGGTACGCCGACATGCCGCGCGACTACCGGCAGAAGCTCCTCGCCAAGGAGCTCCGCTCCCGCCGTCCGCTGGCCCCGACCCCGGCCCCGCTGGACGCCGCGGGCCAGAAGACCCTCGGTGTCTTCCACACCGTCAAGGAAGCCTTCGAGCGCTTCGGCCCCGAGGTCATCGAGTCCTACATCATCTCGATGTGCCAGGGCGCGGACGACGTCTTCGCCGCCGCCGTCCTCGCCCGTGAGGCCGGTCTGATCGACCTGCACGGCGGCTGGGCCAAGATCGGCATCGTGCCGCTCCTGGAGACCACCGACGAGCTCAAGGCCGCCGACGTCATCCTCGACGGCATGCTCGCCGACCCCTCCTACCGGCGCCTCGTCTCGCTCCGCGGCGACGTCCAGGAGGTCATGCTCGGCTACTCGGACTCCTCCAAGTTCGGCGGCATCACCACGAGCCAGTGGGAGATCCACCGGGCCCAGCGGAGGCTGAGGGACGTCGCCCACCGTTACGGGGTTCGGCTGAGGCTGTTCCACGGCCGCGGGGGAACGGTCGGCCGCGGCGGCGGCCCCTCGCACGACGCGATCCTCGCCCAGCCCTGGGGCACCCTGGAGGGCGAGATCAAGGTGACCGAGCAGGGCGAGGTCATCTCCGACAAGTACCTGATCCCGTCCCTGGCCCGCGAGAACCTGGAACTGACGGTCGCCGCCACCCTCCAGGCCTCCGCGCTGCACACCGCGCCGCGCCAGTCCGACGAGGCCCTGGCCCGCTGGGACGCGGCCATGGACACCGTCTCGGACGCCGCCCACACCGCGTACCGCGAGCTCGTCGAGGACCCGGACCTCCCCTCGTACTTCTTCGCGGCCACGCCCGTCGACCAGCTCGCCGACCTCCACCTCGGCTCGCGCCCCTCGCGCCGCCCCGACTCCGGTGCCGGACTCGACGGACTGCGCGCCATCCCGTGGGTGTTCGGCTGGACCCAGTCCCGCCAGATCGTCCCCGGCTGGTACGGCGTCGGCTCCGGCCTCAAGGCCCTGCGCGAGGCCGGCCTCGACCCGGTCCTCGGCGAGATGTACGAGCACTGGCACTTCTTCCGCAACTTCCTCGCCAACGTCGAGATGACGCTCGCGAAGACCGACCTGCGGATCGCCCGCCACTACGTCGACACCCTGGTGCCCGACGACCTCAAGCACGTCTTCGACACCATCGAGGCCGAGCACGCGCTGACCGTCGCGGAGGTCCTCAAGGTCACCGGCGGCGAGAAGCTCCTGGACTCCAACCCGGTCCTCCAGCAGACCTTCGCCATCCGCGACGCCTACCTGGACCCGATCTCCTACCTCCAGGTCGCCCTCCTCGCCCGCCAGCGCGGCGCCGCCGAGCGCGGCGAGGACCCGGACCCGCTGCTCGCACGGGCCCTGCTCCTCACCGTGAACGGCGTCGCGGCGGGCCTGCGCAACACCGGCTGACGCCCGGCCGCACACACGACGGTGCCCCCGTGGAGATTCCTCCACGGGGGCACCTTCACGACGGGGTACGTCGGTACCGCCGGCCCTTAGTGCTGCTGGGCCTTGCGACGGCGGGTCACCAGGAACGCGCCGGCGCCCGCGAGGGCCACGGCGACGGCGGCGAGAACGCCGACGGGGGCGCTGGAGCCGGTCTCGGCGAGGTCGCCGCCCGTGCTGCCGGTGCCACCGGTCTCACCCGCGGGGACGGAGGCGGACGGCGACTCGGTGCCACCGGGGGTCTCCGAGGCGCCGGGGGTCTCGGAGGCACCCGGGGTCTCCGACGGAGCGGGGCTCTCGGTACCCGGGGTCTCGGTGCCGGGGGTCTCCGTGCCGGGGGTCTCGGTACCGGGGGTCTCGGTACCGGGGGTCTCCGTGCCGGGAGTCTCCGTGCCGGGGGTCTCGTCCGGGCAGTCGACCTTGAAGACCTTGTGCTTGGCCGAGCCGTTCTCGCCGTCGAAGTTCCAGAACAGCTTGTACTGGCCGTCGGCGAGCTTCAGGTCCTCGGTACGGCCGTGGCCCTTGGCGTCAAGGGTGATGGCGCCCTTCTCGACCTCGGTGCCCTTGTCCTTGTCGTTGTTGGACCAGGCCTCGATGCGCCAGATCGCCTTCTGCTCGACGTCGAAGTTGAACGCGTCGAGGTAGAACTCGCAGACCTTCGGCTCGTTGGCCTTGATCTCCTCGCCGGTCTTCGAGTCGTGGATCTTGACCGTGCCGTTGTCGCCCTTGGGGCTGTCCGACGCGGAGGCCACCGGAGCCAGGACGAGGGAACCTGCCATGGCCGCGACGAGCGCAGCGGCAGGGATGAGAGAACGTCGCATGTGCAGTCGTCCATCTATGGGATGAGGGATGCCGTGGGGGGTGGCAGGAGGGCAGCCTATCCGTCGCCTTAAGTCAGCTTTAAGTCAGAGCTCCATAACGATCCGGCCGGGAACTCGTGGGGTCCGGCCGCAACCCTCAGAGCGCGAAGAACGCCGCCACGAGCAGCGCCCCGCCCGCCCCCGCCATCGACCACGCCGTCCTCGGCAGCCGCAGACCGCCGCCGATCAGCGGCGACGCGAGCAGCAGCGCCCCGCCCAGCGGCAGCCACGCGTGCAGACCGCCGCCCCAGCCGGTCCGTACGCCCTCGTCCGTGCCCGGCTTCACCACCACCGGGATCGTCACGCCCTGCTCCGCCGCCACCGAACGCGCGATCGTCAGCGTCCTGCGCGTCGAGGAGGTGTCCTCCGGGGCGTAGCGGCCGCTGCACGTGTCGTCGGTGCAGCCGGTCACCGTCAGCGTGCCGTGCTCCCGCCCCTTGGCGAGCAGGACGTGCTGGGCCGAGTTCCAGGAGGCCCAGGCGCCCGCGACCACGAGAAGGAGGGCGACCAGGGCCATGGCGGCGTTACGGACGTGGGTCATGACCCGCGATCGTACAGTCGTACCGCGCGAGTCCCGCCGGCCTCAGGAGTTGTACGCGGACTGCGCCCGCTCCAGACCCTCCGCCACCAGGCACTCCACCGAGTCCGCCGCCCGGTCCACGAACCAGTCCAGGTCCTTGCGCTCCGTCGACGAGAAGTCCTTCAGGACGAAGTCCGCCACCTGCATCCGGCCCGGCGGACGCCCGATCCCGCACCGCACCCGGTGGTACTCCGCACCCATCGACTTCGTCATCGACTTCAGGCCGTTGTGCCCGTTGTCCCCGCCGCCGATCTTCAGCCGCAGCACCCCGTAGTCGATGTCCAGCTCGTCGTGGATCGCCACGATGTTCGCCGTCGGCACCTTGTAGAAGTCGCGCAGTGCCGTCACCGGGCCACCCGACAGGTTCATGTACGACATCGGCTTCGCGAGGACCACCCGACGGCTCGCCGGTCCCGGCGGGCCCATCCGGCCCTCGACGACCTGCGCCTGCGCCTTCCCCGCCCGCTTGAACGAGCCCCGCATCCGTTCGGCGAGCAGGTCCACCACCATGAACCCGATGTTGTGCCGGTTGGCCGCGTACTCGGGCCCGGGATTGCCGAGGCCGACGATCAGCCAGGGCGCGTTCGCGTCATCGGTCATGTGCGTCGGGTCTCCTCATCCACTTACGTCCAGATACATCCAGATACGAAAAACGGGGTGACGGGCCGTGCGGCCCGTCACCCCGTCACGTCAAGCAGAGCCTACGGCTCAGGCCTCTTCGCCCTCGGTGGCCTCGGCCTCGGCGGCCGGCTCCTCGGCCTGGGCGGCCAGGACCTGGAGGACGACGGCCTCGGCGTCGGTCACCAGGGTCGAGCCCTTGGGCAGGGAGATGTCACCGGCGAGGATGGAGGCACCGGCCTCCAGGCCCTCGACGGAGACCGTGACGGCCTCGGGGAGGTGGGTGGCCTCGGCCTCGATGGAGAGGGTGCTCAGCACGTGCTCGAGCAGGTTGCCACCGGCGGCGAGCTCGCCCTCGGCGTGGACCGGGATCTCGACCGTGACCTTCTCGCCGCGCTTGACGAGCAGCAGGTCGACGTGGACGAGGAAGCCCTTGATGGCGTCACGCTGGACGGCCTTCGGGATCGCCAGCTCGGTCTTGCCGTCGACGTCCAGGGAGAGCAGGACGTTCGGCGTACGAAGCGCGAGGGCGAGGTCGTGGGCCGGGAGGGTCACGTGCGCCGGCTCGGAGCCGTGGCCGTAGACGACGGCGGGAACCTGGCTGTTGCGGCGGATCGCACGGGCGGCGCCCTTGCCGAACTCGGTACGGACGGCAGCGGCGAGCTTGACCTCGGACATGATGCACTCCTCGTAGAAAGGTGACGAAAAACCTGGGTCACCCGGCCACGACTGGCGATGGCCTGCTACGAAGAGCGCGTCGATAACGGACCGCCGTGACCCTGTACATCCGTACGGGTACGGCCTCCCTCGCCGAGCAACTACGGCAGTCTACCGGCCCGCCGCCCTACCACCCAATTCGATCACTCAAACACGGCGGAGGGCCGCTCCCCCGAACGGGGAACGGCCCTCACGTACTGCCTGCCGCCTGCCGTGAGGCTACGGCTCAGTGCTCCTCGAAGAGGCTCGTCACCGAACCGTCCTCGAACACCTCGCGCACCGCACGCGCGATCGTCGGCGCGATCGACAGCACGGTGATCTTGTCCAGCTCCAGCGCGCCCGGCACCGGCAGCGTGTCCGTGAACACGAACTCGCTCACCTTGGAGTTCTTCAGACGGTCCGCCGCCGGGCCCGACAGGATGCCGTGCGTGGCCGTCACGATGACGTCCTCAGCGCCGTGCGCGAACAGCGCGTCCGCCGCGGCGCAGATCGTGCCGCCGGTGTCGACCATGTCGTCCACCAGGACACAGACGCGGCCCTTCACGTCACCGACGACCTCGTGCACGGTGACCTGGTTGGCGACGTCCTTGTCACGACGCTTGTGCACGATCGCCAGCGGCGCGTCCAGACGGTCGCACCAGCGGTCGGCGACCCGCACGCGGCCCGCGTCCGGGGAGACGATCGTCAGCTTGGAGCGGTCGACCTTCGCGCCCACGTAGTCCGCGAGCACCGGCAGCGCCGACAGGTGGTCCACCGGGCCGTCGAAGAAGCCCTGGATCTGGTCGGTGTGCAGGTCCACCGTCAGGATGCGGTCCGCGCCGGCCGTCTTCAGCATGTCGGCGACCAGACGCGCCGAGATCGGCTCGCGGCCGCGGTGCTTCTTGTCCTGACGGGCGTAGCCGTACGACGGGATGATCACGGTGATGCTCCGGGCGGAGGCCCGCTTCAGAGCATCGATCATGATCAGCTGCTCCATGATCCACTTGTTGATCGGAGCCGTGTGGCTCTGGATCAGGAAGCAGTCCGCGCCACGGGCCGACTCCTGGAAGCGGACGTAGATCTCACCGTTGGCGAAGTCGAACGCCTTGGTCGGAACGAGGCCGACGCCCAGCTGGTGCGCGACCTCCTCGGCCAGCTCGGGGTGGGCGCGGCCGGAGAAGAGCATCAGCTTCTTCTCGCCGGTCGTCTTGATCCCGGTCACAGCACTGTCTCCTCAGACGTGTTGTCTGGCCGCGTTCCACGAGCTGTCGTGCGCGTGTGCGAGCCAGCCGAATTTGTGTGCACGTATCACGGTACGCCGAGTTCGACGTACCCGTTTCCGGTCAGCTTTCGCCGGCGGAGTCCTCCGAGGCGGCCTGAGCGGCCTGCGCGGCAGCGCTGCCGGGACGCTTCCGGGCCACCCAACCCTCGATATTCCGCTGCTGGCCCCGGGCGACGGCGAGCGAGCCGGCCGGCACGTCCTTCGTGATCACGGACCCCGCCGCGGTGTACGCGCCGTCCCCGATCGTGATGGGAGCCACAAACATGTTGTCCGACCCGGTCCGGCAGTGCGACCCGATCGTGGTGTGGTGCTTCGCCTCGCCGTCGTAGTTCACGAAGACGCTCGCCGCGCCGATGTTCGTGTACTCGCCGATCGTGGCGTCACCCACGTACGACAGATGGGGGACCTTGGTGCCCTCGCCGACCGTCGCGTTCTTCATCTCGACGTACGTGCCGGCCTTGGACTTCCGGCCGAGGTTCGTGCCCGGGCGGAGGTACGCGAACGGCCCCACGGAGGCGCTCTCGCCGATGACGGCGGAGTCGGCGACGGTGTTGTCCACCCGGGCGCCCTTGTCGACGCGGGTGTCCTTCAGCCGTGTGTTCGGGCCGACCACGGCGTCCTCGCCGATGTGCGTCGTCCCGAGGAGCTGCGTCCCGGGCAGGAGGACGGCGTCGGGCTCGAAGGTCACCGTGACGTCCACGAAGACGGACGAGGGGTCGACCACGGTCACGCCGGCGAGCATGGCCCGCTCGATCAGCCGCTGGTTCAGCAGGGCGCGGGCCTCGGCGAGCTGCACGCGGTTGTTGATCCCGAGGATCTCGCGGTGGTCGTCGGCGACGGAGGCGCCGACGCGGTGCCCGGCCTCGCGCAGGATGCTCAGCACGTCGGTGAGGTACTCCTCGCCCTGGCTGTTGTCCGTCCGGACCTTGCCGAGGGCGTCGGCGAGCAGCTGCCCGTCGAACGCGAACACGCCGGAGTTGATCTCGCGGATGGCGCGCTGCTCGTCGGAGGCGTCCTTGTGCTCGACGATCTCGGTCACGGCCCCGGTCGCCGGGTCCCGCACGATCCGCCCGTATCCGGTGGAGTCCGGGACCTCGGCGCTCAGCACGGTGACGGCGTTGCCGTCGGCGGCGTGGGTGTCGGCGAGGGCGCGCAGCGTCTCGCCGGACAGCAGCGGGGTGTCGCCGCAGACGACGACCACGGTCCCGTCGGGCGTCTGCCCGAGCTCCTCCAGGGCCATCCGCACCGCGTGCCCGGTGCCGTTCTGCTCCTCCTGGACGGCGGTACGGGTCCCGGCGTAGTGCTCCTCCAGGTGCCCCTTCACCAGCTCGCGGGCGTGCCCGACGACCACGACGAGGTGCTCGGGCTCCAACTCCCGGGCGGCGGACACGACATGCCCGACGAGAGACCGCCCGGCGATCTCGTGGAGGACCTTGGGGGTCTTCGACTTCATGCGGGTGCCCTCACCCGCTGCGAGGACGACGACGGCTGCCAAGGGGGCCTCCCCTGTTCGAGCGGAGCCGAGAACTTGGGGGCGGGTGGCGCTCACGGGAATGCCCTTCGGCTTTGGGTGGTGGACGCACGAAGGATACCGGTGGGCAGGGTGGCGGACATGAGTGCGGGTCCTGACCGTGGCGGTCAGGACCCGAGTGAAGAAGCTCCCCCGCCAGGACTCGAACCCGGACATAAGGCACCAAAAGCCTCAGTGCTGCCAATTACACCACAGGGGATGGCGTACAGGGTTGAAACGGACAAAGCATCGGTCTCGTACCCCGGCGGCCTCCACTATGCCGTACCGAGTGGCTTCGATGCGACGGTGTTCGCCGCGGCGCCGCCGGGGCTCGCCCGTAGGGTGGTGGGTATGACCACAACGGGGGCAGACCGGGACGCCGTGGGCGTCGGGAATTGGTGGTGGTGGGGGAGACGGCGGAGCGCCGTTCTCGATGGAGGGCTCGCCCTCGTGTCCGCCGTCGAGTGCGGGTTCGAAGGGGTGCGGTTCGCCGAGCAGGCCTCGCTGCCCGTGCCCGTGGGAGTGCTGTTCGGTCTGCTCGTCGGCTCCGTGCTGCTCGTCCGGCGGCGCTGGCCCATCGGGGTCGTGCTCGTGTCGATCGCCGTGGCGCCCGCCGAGATGGGCTTCCTCATGGGGATCGTCGGGCTCTACTCGCTCGCCGCCTCCGAGGTCCCCCGGCGGATCACCGCGCTGCTCGCCGGGATGTCGACGGTCGCCGTCTTCGTCGTGACCGTCGTGCGGATGCGGCAGGACATCGCCCAGGCCGATGTCGGGCAGCCCGACATCGACCCGAGTGGCTGGTACGTGCCGGTCGTCTCGCTCTTCATGACGCTCGGGCTCAACGCGCCGCCGTTGCTCTTCGGCCTCTACATAGGGGCGCGCCGCCGGCTCATGGAGAGCCTGCGGGAGCGGGCGGACAGCCTGGAGCAGGAGCTGTCGCTCCTCGCGGACCGGGCGGAGCAGCGGGCGCAGTGGGCGCGGCAGGAGGAGCGGACGCGGATCGCCCGCGAGATGCACGACGTGGTGGCGCACCGGGTGTCGCTGATGGTGGTGCACGCGGCGGCGCTGCAGGCGGTGGCGCTGAAGGATCCGCAGAAGGCCGTGCGCAATGCCGCCCTGGTGGGGGACATGGGGCGGCAGGCGTTGACCGAGTTGCGGGAGATGCTGGGGGTGCTGCGGGAGGGGACCGCTCCGGTGGCCCCCGCTCCCGTGCCGCTGGCGGCCGTCGGCCGGGCCGCCGCCGCTGCCGCCGAGGCCGCCGCCGAGGACGGGCCCTCGCTGGACGCGCTGGAGGGACTCTGCGAGCAGTCCCGGCTCGCGGGGGCGGTGGTGGAGTTCGTCGTCATCGGTGACGCGCGGGCCTATCCGCCGGAGGTGGAGCGCACGGCGTACCGCGTGGTGCAGGAGGCGTTGACCAACGTCCACAAGCACGCGGCGGGCGCCGAGGTCGTGGTGCGGCTCGCGCACCGGGAGGCCGAGGTCGCGATGCAGGTGGAGAACGGTCCGTGTCCTTCGGACGCGGGCGTCGCGGACGTACGGCTGCCGAGCGGCGGGAACGGGCTCGTCGGCATGCGGGAGCGCGTGCTGCGGCTCGGCGGGGTGTTCGTCTCCGGCGCGACCGACGAGGGCGGATTCAAGGTGTCGGCGGTGCTGCCGACGGTCACCCGGCCGTCAGACGGGTCGGCTGCGCGCCCGTGACGAGGGTCGAGAGCGCCGAGTCGATGTCCTTGCCGAGGTACCAGTCGCCCGCGTGGTCGAGGCTGTAGACCCGCCCCTCCATGTCCATGGCGAGGACCGCCTGGTGATCGCCCTCCTCGCCGAGCGGCGCGAGCTCCGTGTCCAGGGCGCGGCCGAGGTCGGCGAGGGTGCGGGAGAGATGGAGTCCGGCCAGCGGGTCGAAGCGGACGGCCGCGGGCGCTATCTGGCGGCCGTGGCCGGGTGCGGCGATCCGCAGGCCGCCGAACTCGGCCCAGGCCTCGACGACGGCGGGGAAGACGCTGTGCCGGTGTCCCGCGGGGGAGATGTGGGCGCGCAGGGTGTCGGCCCATTCTTCGGCGAGCTTGATGTCCCAGCGGCCGGGCTGCCAGCCGGCCTCGCGGAGGGCGGCGTCGACGTTGACCGGGAACCGGGTGGTGCTGAGGTGGTCGGGCATGGGGGTGCGGTCAGCCGTTCTCGACAGGCGTGGTGGGGTCGACGGTGCGGACACCGAAGTGGGCGAGCATCGCCGTACAGGAGCGGCAGGGTGCGGCGTAGCTGCCGTGCAGGGGGTCGCCGTCCTCACGGATGTGCCGCGCGGTGAGCTTGGCGTGTTTGAGGGAGCGGCGGGCCTCGCCGGGGGTGAGCGGTTTGCGCTGGGCGCGTTTGGAGCGGGCGTTCTCGGTGGCGGTGAGGTGCCGGGACAGCAGGATCGCCTCGGGACATCGTCCGGTGAAGCGTTCGCGCTGGCCGCTGGTGAGGGTGTCCAGGAAGTCCTGGACGAGGGCGTGCAGGGCGGGCGGCCGGTCGCCGCGGGCGGCGGTGCAGGTGAGGGCCGTCTCGCCGCGGACGGAGAGGGCGGCCCCGACGGTGGGAAGGATGCCGTCGCGGCGCTGACGCAGTAACGGCGCACGTGTGGTGTCGGCGCTGCTGCTCCAGTTGAGGCGTGGGTCACCCTGTGTGGGTGTCGGTACTGCGTGCATGGTGCTGGTCTTCCCCTCCTGCAATCCCCCGAGTTGCGTGGACAGCCTGCCAAATAGGGAGCCATATGGGGAAGCTGGGGCGCCGAAACGCGGCTTCGGTGTGTCGTAATCATGGTGCACCTGTCATGGCGTCGTGACAGTTGGTCACCGTCGGATCGGGCCGGTTCGGGCTCTTGTGGCAGCGCATAGGCTGTGCGGCATCAGTCAGGAGCAGCCAGCGGCTGCGGGTAGTAGCAGTCAGCGACGCCAGTGCAGGGGGCAACCGCCATGACGACAGGTCGGCTCGGGCAGGACACCGCGCCACCGAACGCGGCCTATGCCGGGCAGGTCGTGCACTTCCCGGACCCGGTCCGGGCCTCCCGGCACCCGCGAGGGGTGCGGGTGGACGAGTTCGGTCATCCGGACTTCTCGCCGTACGCCCGCGCGGCGGCGGAGATCGCCGACCCGCCGGAGGGTTTCGGCGTCGACGAGCTGCGGCTCACGGACTACGTGTCGGCGAACGCGGCGATGGCGGCGACCGGTCATGAGCTGTGGGACACGATTCCGTCGGTGGCGACGCCGCACGGCTGGACCTGGCACCACGTGGCCCGCAGTCGTCGGATGGAGCTGGTCCCGGTCGAGGTGAAGGCGTTGCTGCGCCATCACGGCGGGGTGGCGACGGCCGCCGTGGACCACACGAAGCGGGGCACGCGCCCGTTGCAGGAGACCCGGCCGGCGCACTTCGGACTGCCGAAGGGCCTGGTGTCGGTGTCGGAGCAGCAGCTCCAGGGCGTCGAGGAGGACCTCGGCTACCGGCTCCCGGGGGCGTACCGCTCGTTCCTGCGGGCGGCCGGCGGGTGCGCCCCGGTGGGTGCGGCGCTCGACGCGGAGCTGGGGCTCCTGGTCGACCAGCCGTTCTTCACGGTGCGGGAGGAGGCGGGCGTCAACGACCTCGTCTATGTCAACAAGTGCCTCCGAGACCATCTGACCAAGGACTATCTGGGCGTGGCGTTCGTCCAGGGCGGTCTGATCGCGCTGAAGGTGCGAGGTGAGGGGGTCGGTTCGGTGTGGTTCTGCGCGTACGACGACGCCCGGGACTCCGGCGAGGTGGCGGCGGGCTGGTCGGTGGGTGAGCGGGTGGAGCGGCTGCTGCTGCCCTGTGGTGCGGACTTCGACGCGTTCCTCCAGCGGCTCGCGGGCAATCCGCCGGAGCTGGAGACGGTGGCGAACCTGATGGTGGACGGCGGCTTCGCGCGTGCGGTGCCGGTCGTCCCGGTGGGGGAGTGAGTGGGCTGTGGTGACGTTCGCGCAGGCGCAGGAGCGCGCCGAGGAATGGATCAACGGCGACCTGCCGTCGTATCAGCACCGTGAGGTGCGGGTGCGGGAGTTCGAGCTGGGGTTCGTGGTGTGGGCGGAGGACCGCGAGGGCGGACCGACGTCGGACGGCGGACGTCAGCGGCTGGTGATCGCCCGGGACAGTGGCGAGGCGACGCTGTGGCCGGGGCTGCCGGTGGGTGAGGTGATCCGCCGGTACGAGGAGGAGTACGGGACGCCGGAGGAGGTTCCGGCGCAGGCGGCCGTGCCGGCGGCGCGGATCGATCTGAACCAGACGTCGTTCCTGCTGAGTCCGCCGGAGTGGCTGCAGGACGCGGCGGACCGGATCGGACTCCCGAAGCAGCCGAACGTCTCGCAGGAGAGCGGGAGTCCGGCGGCGTCGATGGACGACGTGTCGGAGCCGGTGGCGGCGGCGGAGACGGGCCCCTCGGCCTCGGTCGCCTCGTCGTCGTCCTCGTCGGAGGGCGCGGGGGTGTCCGCGGTGGCGGGTGCCGTCGCGTACGAGCCGACCGCGATGGACGGGGTTCCGGCGGAGACGCCGGGTGCGGGTGCGGGTGCGGGCGC
>NZ_LIPQ01000360.1 GCF_001418135.1 Streptomyces aureus | reverse complement strand
GCCGACGCCCCGAACCGCCGGTCGGCCGGGGATTCGGGGCGGCCGGCCGGCGGTTCGGGGCGTCGGCTCATCGGGTCCGCCTGGTGGCGTCGGCTCGGCGCCTGAGTCGTGTGCTCGGACGTGTCGTGGTGTCGCATCTGTCCTGCCTCCGCATCAGGTCCGGCGGGTGCCGGTCGGCTCGCCATCAGCGAGCAGGTCGTCGAAGAGGGTGCGGTAGTGCGTCATCGCGCCCCTCAGCTGTTCTGTGGTGGCGGACTTGCCGGTGCTCAACGCGCGGACCTGCAAGGCCGCCCGATAGTCCTCCAGGACTCGGCCGTGGCGCACGGACAGGTCGCGCAGCCGCTGCTCGTGCCCCTCGTCGGGGTAGCCACGGTCGCGCATCAGCGTCGTCACCAGCTCGTCGGCGTCGCGGACCGCGGCCTCGGGCCGGTCCACGAACTCCTCCTGGATACGCATCCACCTTCGGGCGTACTGTTCCCGCACCTCGCCGGGTACGGGCTTGATCTCCAAGTCGGCGAAGCGTCGTTCGCGAGCGTCCAGTTCCTGTTCCGCGGCCCGCCTGCTGCCGGTCGCTTCGACGGCCCGTTCGTACTCGGGCCCGAAGCAGTCGCGCAGTCTTGCCCGTCGTCGGCGCTTCACCGCGATGGCGGCGACGAGCCCGACAACGACAACGACCGCGACCGCGACGATCAGGACGATTCCCGTCGGCATCGGCTCTCACCCTTTCGCGTGCTCTCACGGAGTCACGCTGTTGCGTCCCGGTTCTGTTGCGTCCCGGTTCTTCGGCGTCCCAGGACTCATGGGAGTCCGCGTGCCCCCTGGCCTCGCACGCAAACCGGGCATCCAGGGACGGGTGTCGACGTGGGTACTGACACGCGCCGACGGTCTGCGGGCGTCCGTTCCAGCCGTGAATGCGCGATCGGCCCGTCCACGCACGCGTCGGCGCGTGGGGCGAGCCGTGGACAGCGGAAATTCCAGCAGGAAGGTGCGGGCCCTGTTAGCCTGGCGAGGACGTCGACCGTGTATCGAGGAGTCGCAGACGTGGTGGGTGACGACGACATCTCCGGGTGAGATCCGGATCTGACGGCCGCCGGGCGTGCTGAAGAAGCGCGCAGCCGGAGTGGCCGCCTTCGTCGTACCCCTCTCCCAGACGTCTGCCCAGGGCGGAGCTGTCTTCGCCCCTGCCTTCCCGAGGTCCCTCCATGTCCGACGCCACTGTGGTCTGCTCGAATCTGTCCTTTGCCTGGCCCGACGACACTCCCGTCTTCCAGGACCTGTCCTTCGCCCTGACCGCCGGCAGGACCGGCCTGGTCGCCCCCAACGGCTCCGGCAAGAGCACCCTGCTCAGGCTGATCGCCGGCGAACTGCGGCCCGCCACCGGCTCGGTGTCGGTCGGGGGCACGCTCGGCTACCTGCCGCAGACGCTTCCCCTGACCGGTGACGTGACCGTCGCCGAAGTGCTCGGTGTCGCCGCCGTGATCCACGCCCTGGACGCCGTGGAGTCCGGCGACGTGCGCGAGGAGCACTTCACCACCATCGGCGACGACTGGGACATCGAGGAGCGCACCCGCGCCCAGCTCGACCGCCTCGGTCTCGCCGACCTCTCCCTCGGCCGGCGCCTGGGCACGCTCAGCGGCGGTCAGGTCGTCCAACTCGGTCTCGCCGCGCAACTGCTCAAGCGCCCCGACGTCCTGCTGCTCGACGAGCCGACCAACAACCTCGACCGGGACGCCCGCGACAAGCTGTACGACGCGCTGTCGGACTTCAACGGCCTGCTGCTGCTCGTCGCCCACGACCGCGCCCTGCTCGACCGCATGGACGGCATCGCCGAGCTCGGCGGGTCGCGACTGCGCTTCTACGGGGGCGACTTCACCGCCTACGAGGAGGCGGTGCGCGCCGAACAGGAGGTCGCCGAGAAGAACGTACGCAACGCCGAGCAGGAACTGAAGCGGGAGAAGCGGGAGCTGCAGCAGGCCCGGGAACGCGCCGATCGGCGCGCGAGCAACGCCGCCCGCAACCTGAAGAGCGCCGGCCTGCCCCGGATCTTCGCCGGGAACATGAAGCGCGGCGCCCAGGAGTCCGCCGGACGGGCCGGGCAGATGCACGAGTCCCGGGTCGGCGAGGCCAAGGCTCGCCTCGACGAGGCCGGGCGCGCGCTGCGCGACGAGCAGCGGATCACCCTGGACCTGCCCGACACCCACGTGCCCACGGGACGAAACCTCTTCCTCGGCGAGCGGCTGCAGGTCCGGCACGACGGCAAGGACGTCTTCGCGCCGGGCGGCATCGACCTCTCCGTACGCGGGCCCGAGCGCATCGCCCTCACCGGACCCAACGGTGCCGGCAAGACCACCCTGATGCGGCTCATCACCGGCGAACTCGCGCCGGACAGCGGGCAGGTCAAGCGCGGCGACGGCCGCATCGCCTACCTCTCGCAACGCCTCGACCTGCTGGACCCGGACCGCACCGTCGCGGAGAACTTCGCCGCGTACGCGCCCGATCGGCCCGAAGCGGAGCGCATGAACCTGCTCGCACGCTTCCTTTTCCGCGGCCCCCGGGCTCACCTGTCCGTCGGCGTGCTCTCCGGCGGCGAGCGGCTGCGCGCCACTCTTGCCTGCGTCCTGTGCGCCGAGCCCTCCCCGCAACTGCTGCTGCTCGACGAGCCGACCAACAACCTCGACCTCGTCAGCGTGGGGCAGCTGGAAAGCGCGCTCGACTCCTACCGGGGCGCGTTCCTGGTGGTCAGCCATGACGAGCGGTTCCTCGCCGAGATCGGGATCAACCGCCGGCTGCGACTGGCCGACGGCGCGCTCGAGACGACGGGGGCACCTGCTGTGTGAGACTCCGGCGTGCGCGGCGGCCCGCGCCCGAGCCCCGTGGGCGTACCACCGATCACTTCGTACGGTTCCCTGCGCGCCGGCCCGCTAAGGTCACCGGGCCGGCGCGGCGGCCGGCGTGGCTCGCCGTCGGCCTCCGGGGTCATGCCCTCGGGCGGCCCCGGGCCCAGCGGCCCGTACTCGCGGCCGATCCTGCAGTCCTCGGAGAGTCTGACGACAGGGCCTAAGGTCGTTCGAAGGCCTGCAGTACCCCACCGAGCGCGAAGCACAGCGCACCGCACAACGTCCCCCAGTTGGCGATGTCGGCGTTGACCAGGCTCTGGGTGCTGGGCCGGGTGAAGGCCGCCAACGCAGAGACCATGAAGAGCACCGACCCGAACTGGTTCACCGCGACCACCCACCAGCCGAGGCTGCGCGAGCGGACGCAGGGCCGGGAGCGATGGCAGATCTCGGCGAACGCGAGATGGCCCGAGACCAGGAACAGCACGCACCCGACCACGTCGGGAGTCCAGATCAGCCGGTTGGTCTGCTGGACGGTGAGCCCTTGCAGGAAGGAGTCCAGCAGGTTGACTCCGAACACGAGCGTCCCGGCGAAGAGCACGAACGTGCTGAGCCAGTCCAGACGCATCGGCTCGTACCCCCACCACCGCCAGCCGGGCGTCGCCGGTGCGCCGCCTCCTTGGGCGTGGCGAGGCGCGTTCAGTACCTGCAAGAGCGAGGTGTAGCCCCCGATGGAGAAGCACAGCCCGCCCGCGAAGTAGATCGAGGCGCTCTCGACCGGGTCGCCCGAGCCGAACTGGGCGACCCCGGCGCCGAGAGCGAAGAGCATTCCGCCGAGGAAGAACGCGCCCGATGCGACGGAATTGAGCCTCCGGAGGCGATCGAGGGCTTCGGTGTCGGCGGTCGGGGTCATGGCGACCGTGCCCCCGGGGTCGCGGACGGACAGCGTCCCGCGCTTGCGCGCGGGCCGCGACTCCCATACGACCGTCCCCCCTTCGGGGCGGTGCCAGGTGAGACGGGTGGTGAACGGTCCCGCGCCTTCGGCGCGGTGCTCAGGCGGTTCCACGACACGAGCCTAGGTCCAGCTCCTCCTCGCCGCGCACAGTGAAACGTGGACGTTTCCCTGTCTCGCCCGGCCGACCGGTGTCCCGGTCTGTCAGGTGTGCGGCACGACGGCCACAGGGCAGGAGGCGTGGTGGATGACGGCGTGGGTGATCGATCCGATGTGAGCGCCCCTGGCCGCCCTGCGCCGGCCGACGACCACCAGGCGCGCATCCGACGCGGCCTCGATGAGATGCTCGGCCGCCCGTCCGGGAGCGGACACCTCGACCACCTCCGTCGCCGGAAACCTGTCCCGGAACGGTCGAACCGCGCCGGCGAGCGCCGACGCCATCTCGTCCTTCGCGGCTGCGCCGGGGTGATGAACGAAGGATTCATGCCACGTGTGCAGAATCTCCAGCGGGACGCGGTGCCGCCCGGCGAAATCGAACGCGAAGTGCAGGAGCTCGTCCTTGACTTCGTTCACGTCCAGCCCGAGGACCACCTTCCGGCGACTGTTCCCCTCGGACGCTCCGGAGCCGTCGTTCTCGTATCCGGGGCGGACGAGAACCACGGGGCGCTGTGCTTCCGCGACGACCTCCTGCCCCACCGAACCGACGATGAACCCACGGACGCCACCCAGCCCATGAGAGCCCACGACGAGCAGATCCGCCTCGGCAGCGGCGGCGAGCAGCACGCTGGCGGGCGCGTCTTCGACCTCGTCGGCGGTCATGGCAAGGCCCGGCCGGCGGGACCCGACACGCCGCTCGGTCTCGGCCAGCACGCCTTCCGCCGCGCCGGCACGGTCCTCGTGCGACACCTTCATCGCCCCCAACTGATGCTCCGCCCACCGTGTGGCGTACACCAGTCGCAGGCCGTCGCCGCGCAGCGCCGCCTCGTCGGCGGCCCAGTCCACCGCCGCCACGCTTCCTTCAGAGCCGTCCACTCCCACAGTGACAGGTCGGGACACGCTGCTCTCTCCTCGCCGCGGGCCATCGTCGACCGGCCCTCACAGGGCACCGATGGGCATCCGTGTGCGAGGGAATCTGGTCAGGAAGCTACCGAGTCGCCGAAGCGATGATGTGCACAGCGTTCGGCGACGCTGCCGAAGTACTCCGTCCGGCGGAGGACGCCGGGATGCCCGTCCGTGCGCGGTACGGAGGGGGACCCCCTCGTTCAAGGGACTTCCGCCCAGCCGTTTCGCACGGCGTGGGCTCCCAGCTGCATCCGGGTCCTGACTCCGGCCAGGTCCATGAGGTGACGCAGGCGCCGGTGCAGCGTACGCGGTGACAGACCGAGTTGCGACGCGGCGCTCAGGTCCGTCAGGCCGGCCAGGAGCAGGACGAGAATCCTTCGGTCGAGGTCGGTGGGACCGTCCGTACCGACCTCGACGGTGGGGTCGGTCGCTCCGCCGGTGCCCGACAGTTCGAGGGGGCGGGCTGTGCGCCACACAGTCTCGAAGAGCGCGTCCAGCGCGTCCAGGAGGCCACTGCGGTGCAACAGCACGGCGCCGGGTTCTCCGGCCGCCGTGACCGCGAGCGGGACGAGTCCGAGGTCGGCGTCGGCCAGGACGAGTTTCATCGGCAGTTCGTCGGCGACCCGCAGCTGCACGCCCTTCCCCAGGGAATCGATCGCGTCGTCGACGATGCCGGGTTCCGCCAGCACGGCCCGGTCCAGCACGGCGCGGAAGTGCACACCGCGGCCGATGGCCACGGGTTCGGCCGTGTTCTCGTCGGGTGGCAGGGCGACGAACGGCGCGGTGATGAAGGAGCGGACCTGCGTACGGGCCGCCTGCTGTACCTGGAGGAAACGATGCCGGATGGCGTCGACGCCGGTGACGACCTCGATCAGGTCGCTGATGCTGTTCCCGGTCATCGCCGCCCGGTGTTCCTCGGCGAAGGTCACCAGGGCGTACTCGGCCATGCGCAGCCCGTCCCGGCGCTGGCTGATGAGGGCGCCGAGGGCCATGGCCGGCGGCGCGGCGGTGAACCGCTCGTCCGCCGCCCTGGTCGCCAGTCCCCACTCGACGAGGCGGCACAACGCCTTGTCGACGTGGGCCTGCGACAGGTCGGCGAGGTCGGCGAGAAGGATCGCGGTGGAGTTCGGCCGTCCGAGCAGCGCCCGGTAGACGCGCTCCTCGTCGGGATCGAGGCCAAGAACATCCAGCATCGGCGGTCGACTCTCCTCCGCTTGTCGCAGCGGGGAGAGTATGCGCCAAGGCGGCAGACCTTGAACAGTCCCTGCTGGGAGCGGGTCTGTGCGGAGGGGCCCCGGGGCGTCGCCGCCCCGGGGCCCGACGGTGCGGTTCATCGCAGGCCGTACGCCCGGATGATCTCGTTGCTGACGCCGAAGCCGCTGTCCGTCCCGGCGCTCGCGCGGAGCGAGACGAAGCCACCGGGCTTCCTGGGCGTCCTGAACGAACCCGTCCAGGTGCCGTCGGCCCGCTTGGCCAAGGTCACCTTCTGCCAGCCGGCGCCGTCGTCGTACGAGACGTCCAGCGTCACCCTGGTGACGGTTCCCGGCACGGTCCCGAGGTCCATGGACACCGGCTTGAGCGTGATCTTCTGGGTCGCGTCGGCCTTGACGTCGCCGTGCAGGTCCGTCTCCAGCCTGTAGTCCAGGTTCAGCACCGAGAACGGCTCGAAGAAGTCCGAGTCGACGGTGTCGGAGAGGAAAGTCCATTCGGTGTGGGTACGCGTCGACAGCCGGAAGACGTCACCGGGCCGTGCCACGTCGAGGACGGCGCGGTAGGGACGGTTGCCCGCCGGCACCTCCACCCATTGCATGTCTCCGCTGACGGGGTTGTCGTGGATCAGCGTGTCGCCCTGGAAGATCTGCAGGTGGGACGGCGTCTCGCCCCATGGGAGGTAGCCGCCGAGACGCATGGTGTCGCTGGCGGAGGCCCACGCCTGCACGTTCCAGGTCATGTAGTTCTGCCAGCGGGAGTTGTACACGCCGAAGGACTCGCTCTGGGCGGGCCGGATCGCCGGGGCGAACCAGTCCAGGCGTGTGGTGCTGCCCTTGGTGTACGTGTTGTCCCCCGACACCATCGACCACGGCAGCGGTCGGTCGACGCCCTGCGTGTGGAACTCCCTCCAGACCTGGCCCGGGGTCACCCACTCCGTGCGGGTGCCCGGGTGCCACTCGAGCTCGGGCATGTTGAACGACGGGCTGAGGGTGAAGTCGGACCGGTAGCCTTCCGCGAGCCGGCCGCCCGCCGCCGCGTAGTAGCGGGCGTCGATCCGGGCGAGGTCACCCTTGCTCGGCTTGTAGACCAGGGCCCGGTCCGGCACCTGGCCGGGGTAGTTCCGGGTCAGGTCGTAGACGAACGGCGTGTACTCGGTCTGCTTCACTGTCAGCTTGAGGTGGCCTGACGTGGCCATCGCGACAAGGCCCTTGCCCGCGTCGCGGTGCACGGTGGCGACCGGGATGGCCGACGCGCCGACGTACTCCATCAGGCCACCGACGCCGTCGTTGACCACGATCAGCGCCTTGGCGCCGGCCGCGACCGCGGCCTCGGTGCGCTCCTGCGGCGAGACCTCGTCACTCCGCTCGACGACGACGATCCGGCCCTCGGCCGTGATCTTCTCGTAGGCGGCCGCCGCGCCGTTGCCCGCGTACACGGCGTGCAGCGTCTCCGTGCCGGTGCCCAGTGCGCTGCCCGCCTGTACCCGCGCCTCGAACTGGAGTCGGCCGCCCGGCGTGCTCAGGCCGAGCTGCGGCTCGCCCTTGCGCCAGCGGGTGACCAGCATGAACTCGCCCTGCTTCATCGCCTCCGTCGGCGCGACGTAGACGTCGTCGTACGTCGGCGGCAGCACGTACGCGCTGCGGTAGTCCATGTACGGGTCGAGGCCGTCGTAGTGGACGTTGAAGTCGACCTTGCGCTGGCGGTCCTCGGTGCGCTGCGGCGCCTCGGTCTGGAGGAGGCGTGCCTTGCTCGCGTCCAGCACGACGTCCGCGGAGCCGTCCTTGAGCACGGTCTCCGGGTCGACCAGGACGGCCAGACCCGAGCGGTCCGCCTTCTCTCCGGCGACGTCGAGGTACCCCGCGACGGTGTACAGACCGGGTGCCATGC
This sequence comes from Streptomyces aureus, assembly GCF_001418135.1. GTDB lineage: Bacteria > Actinomycetota > Actinomycetes > Streptomycetales > Streptomycetaceae > Streptomyces > Streptomyces aureus_A. The sequence continues at coordinate 20,358 of NZ_LIPQ01000360.1, read as the reverse complement.
GCATGGTGGTCGAGCCGTCGACGTAGACCTGCCACGGCCAGAAGTCGCCGGCCAGGTTGACCGTGACCCAGCCCGCGCCGGGCTTGCCGTCCCGTCCGACCAGCTTGATGTTCAGGTCGTACCGCTCCTCCTCCTTGAGCAGTGCCACGGAGGTGCGGGTCACCGGGTGACCGGTGGCCGCGTCGGTGGCCGTCACGTAGCCGGTGTGACGGCCTGCCGAGGCGGCCCGCGGGTCACCGGTGACGGGGACCGCGGCCGTGCCGCCCGCGGGGACGGTCACCTGGGCCGCTCCCAGCGTGAACGGCCCGTCGTCGGTCAGCGCCAGGTTCAGCGTGACGTCGGCGGGACCGGCGTTCGTGAAGGTCAGGTCCTTCGTGACGGCGACCTCACCCGGGTCGTGCGGCCAGGTGTGGTTGCCGAAGAAGAGCGACCCGGTCGCCCGGACCGTGGTCCGCACGGCGGCGGCCACGTCGAGACGGCCGGTGCCGACCTCGTACGGCGAGTACCCGCCGTCCAGGCCCTTCGCGGTGCTCGTCAGGTGCTCCTTGAGCTGCGCGCCGGTCCAGTCCGGGTGCTGCTGGGCCAGGAGCGCCGCCGCACCCGCGACGTGCGGGGTGGCCATCGACGTACCGCTGATGGTGCGGTACAGGCCTTCACCACCGCCGGTCATCTCCTGCGAGCGGGCCGCGGTGATGTCCACGCCGGGCGCCGCGATGTCCGGCTTCATGCCGCCGGACCAGGCCAGCGGGCCGGTGCTGGAGAAGGACGCGAGCCGGTCCTGCTTGTCCGTGGCGGCCACGGTCAGCGCCGACGCGGCCGCGCCCGGGGCGGAGATGCTCTCCGGTCCGGAGTTGCCTGCGGCGATGACGAACAGCGTGCCGTACTGCGCGGAGAGCGCGTCGACCGTCTGCGACATCGGGTCGCTGCCGTCGGTCGGGTAGGAGTCGCCGAGGCTCATGTTGACGACGTCGGCACCGGACTCGGCGGCCCACTGCATGCCGGCCATGACCCAGGAGTCCTGGCCGTGTCCGTCGGCACCGCCGAGCACCTTGCCGACGTACAGGTCGGCGCCGGGGGCGACGCCCTTGTTGCCGCCCCCGGAGGCGGCGCCCGAACCGACGATCGTGCCGGCGACATGCGAGCCGTGTCCGTTGACGTCGGTGACGGCCTCACCCGGCACGAAGCTCGCCGTGCCGTCGATCAGGCCGGCGAAGTCGGGGTGGTTGACGTCGATGCCGGTGTCGAGCACGGCGACCTTGACGCCTTTTCCGTCGTAGCCGGCCGCCCAGGCCTCGGGCGCGCCGATGAGCGGCACGCTCTCCTTCAGACTGGCCTTGACGCGACCGTCGAGCCACAGTTTCGCCACGCCCGCGCCGAGCGACGGGCTGCCCTGCGGCGCGACGGTGTTCCAGAAGGTGCGGGTCTGCCGCTTCTCGGTGGTGAGCGCGGCGCCTCGGATGCCCTTGAGCTTTCGGGTCAGCCTGCTGCCCCGGGGGGCCGTGGGCTCGACGGCCGCGCGGGACTTCGGTTGGGTGTACGTCGCGATCAGCGGTACGGCGGCCGACTTCGCGTCGTCGTACCCCATCTCGATCAGGTCGGTGACGTTGAACAGCCGCCGGTCCACTTTGTCCGTTCCCAGCAGGGGCGCCGCCTCGTCCGGGATGACGAACAAGTCGCCCTTGACCTCCTGGAGTTTCACGCCGCCGACGGCGTTGTCGGGCCGGTCGACGTCGGCGATCTGCTTGCCGTCGGCGGTCGTGGTGACCGTGACGACGTCGCCGGTGACCAGGGTGACCTTGTGGGTCGCCGAGGGCTTGGCGGGGACGGCGGGCCTGTCCGGAGCGGCTTGCGCGGGTGCCTGCAGCGCGAAGAGCCCCGAGGTCAGCAGGGGCACCACGGCGGCCGCCGCGATCAGCTGCCGGCGCCCACGCCGGGAGGCGGAGAAATGAGAAGGGGAGTCCATGGCATGGGTCTATCGACCGGTGAACACCGCCGTGAAGGCCGCACGACGGCAAGTCCTCGCCATGGCAAAGGCTTGTCAGTCGTGAAACGCGCGATTCCGGGCGGAAAGACGTGGCAGGCCGCGGGTACCGACGTGCGCCGCGGGACGACGGGGGTCAGATTGGAGAGAGCCGCCGGACGGAGACGCCTCGGCGGGCAGACGACGTGGAGGAGCCTGTCAGACCATGGCTCGCGAAGAAGCGACAGGTGAGTCGCCGCGGCTGGTTCTCGTCGTCGGCGTCGCCGGGTCGGGCAAGTCGACGGTGGGGCGTCTTCTCGCCGAGCGGCTGGGCTGGGCGTACCGGGACGCGGACGAGTTCCACTCCGCGGCCGGCCGCGCCAAGATGGCCGTCGGCCATGCCCTCACGGACAGCGACCGGGAGCCGTGGCTCAAGGCGATCGGGGACTGGATGGACCGGGCGACCGCGGCCGGCCGACGGGCCGTCGTCGCCTGCTCGGCGCTCAAGCGTCAGTACCGGGACACGCTGCTGGCAGGGCGTCCCGACACTGTTCTGGTGTACCTGCACGGCTCGCGCGAGCTCCTGGAGTCCCGGCTGGCCGCGCGCGACGGTCACTTCTTCCCCGCGGGCCTGCTGGACAGCCAGCTCGCCGCCCTCCAGGAGCCGGAGCCCGACGAGCACCCGTTGGTGGTGGAGATCGACCAGTCTCCGGAGGCCGTCGTCACGGCCGTGCTGTCGCTGATGCGCGGGGAATCCTCTGCCGGACCGGCGGAAGGGCCGGGCACGGAGCGGCCCTTCCGCACCGCCGTGCGCGACGGCTCTTCCGCGTCCCCCGGCCCCACGGGCGGGTCGTGGCGGTTGGTCCGGGGAGAGCAGAGCGCGGAAGTGGTCCGGCTGGGCGGCGCTCTGCGCGACTACGTCGTGAACGGCCGACCGCTGCTCGACGGGTTCTCCACGGGGTCCGCCATCACGGGTGGGCGCGGGCAACTGCTCGTCCCCTGGCCGAACCGCGTGGGCGGCGGGCGCTACCGCTTCGACGGCAGGGACCTGCAGCTCCCCCTGACCGAGGTGGAGAAGGACAACGCGATCCACGGACTGCTTCGCTGGACCCTGTGGGAGCTGCTCGCCCGCACCGAGGACACGGTGATGCTCGGCACCACGCTCTGTCCCCAGCCCGGGTATCCGTTCCTCCTCGATGTCCGTGTCGAGTACCGGCTGGGGGCCGAAGGACTCAGTACCACGGTCCGGGCCACCAACGCCGGTACCGAGCCCGCGCCTTACGGTGTGGGCCAGCATCCCTACCTGACGGTCGGTACCGATCTCGTCGACAGCGTCGTGCTGACCGTTCCGGCGCGGAGTCTGCTGCGTACCGACGAGAGGGGCCTGCCCATCGGCCAGGAGCCCGTCGAGGGCACCCCGTACGACTTCCGCACCGCCCGCCCCATCGGCGACCTGCGGCTGGACACCGCCTTCACCGGACTCGACCGCGATCCCGACGGGCGGGCGGTCGTGCGGCTGGCGCACCCCTCCGGACTCCACGGCGTCGATCTCCGGCTCGGCGACGGCACCCGCTGGGTGCAGGTGTACACGGGCGACACCCTGGCCGAACCCGAGCGGCGACGACGGGGAGTCGCCGTGGAGGCGATGTCCTGTCCCCCGGACGCCTTCCGGAGCGGAACAGACCTCGCCGTCCTGCAGCCGGGCGCGACCCACGTGCTCCGCTGGGGCCTGAGCCCCTGGGGGTACTCGTGACCCCGTCCGTGGAGCCGTCGGGGACGGGCGACATGACCGCGCACGACTTCCGGGCGCTCTACGAGCGGCTCCGGAACCGGGCGGCGCCGCCGGCGGTGGACGGCCGGTGTGGGGCACTCCGCCATCTGACACCTGAGCGGGTGGCGGCGGCGGCCTCGGAGGTCCGTCTCGGACACACCGTGTCGATGGCGGCTCCCATCGAGACCGTGCCGGGCCCCGACGACCCTGAGCCCGCGGTGCACCGCATGACGGGCCCGAGCCCGCGCGAGCTCGGCTCCGACGCGCTCCACTTCGCCACCGACCGCTTCGCCATGAACGTGCACGGCGACGCCGACAGCCATCTCGACGCCCTCTGTCATGTGGTGTTCGACGGGGAGCTCTACGGCGGGGTACCCGCGAGCACCCTGACGGCCGGGGGTGCCCGTCGGCTCTCCGTCGACCTGTTCGGGAACGGCATCGTCGGCCGGGGCGTCCTGCTGGACATCCCACGGCTGCGAGGCGTGCCCTGGCTGGAACCGGGCGACCATGTGACCCCTGGCGACCTGAGGGCCGCCGAGGCCACGCAGGGGGTCCGTGTCGGACCGGGCGACCTGCTGTTCGTCAGGGTGGGGCATCGCCTTCGGCGCACCGAACTCGGGCCGTGGGACTCGGCAAGGGCGCGGGTGGGTCTTCACCCGACCGCCGTGGAGTTCCTGGCCGAGCGCGAGGTCTCCGCTCTGGGCGGAGACGGCAACAACGACACCGCGCCCGGCGGCGTGGACGGCATCGCCTTCCCCGTACACGTCCTGGCCATCCACGCCATGGGGGTCCCTCTCATGGACTACCTGCGGTTCGAGGACCTCGTCCCGGTCTGCGCGAAGGCCGGGCGCTGGAGCTTCCTCTGTGTGGTCGCCCCCCTGCGGCTGACCGGAGCCACGGGGTCGCCCGTGAACCCCGTAGCGGTGCTGTGAAAGTGAACAGGCCTGATGCCGGGGCCCGACGCGGTGCCGTGGAAAAGGCCTGCTCGCTCCGGGGACCCCGCTCCGGTCGCTCCGGTCGCCGTCCACGAGGACGGCGGCTACTTTCGAGAGAGGTGGGGCCGCCGGACCCTCGCCCCGTGGGGTGCCAGGTGCCTGACAGCAGGTCGGGGCCGTGATTCCAAGGACGGTGGTCGCCGTGGGCGACACCCCTCACTACGACGTCATCATCATCGGCACCGGCGCCGGCGGAGGCACGCTCGCCCATCGGCTCGCCCCGTCCGGCAAGCGCGTCCTCCTCGTCGAACGCGGCGGCCACCTTCCGCGTGAGCGGGACAACTGGGACTCGACGGCCGTGTTCGTCAGGGGCAAGTACCGTGCGCCGGAGTTCTGGCTCGACAGGAACGGCGACGAGTTCCCACCCGAGGTCAACTACTACGTCGGCGGCAACACCAAGTTCTACGGGGCCGCCCTCTTCCGGCTGCGTCCCGAGGACTTCGGCGAGATCCGTCATCACGGCGGCATCTCCCCCGCCTGGCCGCTCCGGTACGAGGACCTGGAGCCGTACTACACGCAGGCCGAGCACCTCTACCTCGTCCACGGACGGCACGGCGAGGATCCCGGCGAAGGCCCGGTGAGCGCGCAGTACGCCCATCCGCCGGTGGAGCACGAGCCGCGCATCCAGCAGCTGAGCGACGATCTCGAGCGGCGTGGCCTGCATCCGTTCCACCTGCCGATCGGCGTCGACCTGAGCCAGGAGAACGGCGGGCGGGCCACCCACTCCAGCGTCTGCATCCGGTGCGACCGGGTCGACGGCTTTCCGTGTCTGGTGCGCGGGAAGTCCGACGCCGAGGTGATCTGTGTGGAACCGGCCCTGGAGCACCCGAACGTCGAGATGGTCACGCACACCCAGGTGGTCCGTCTGGAGACGGATGCCCGGGGACGCAGGGTCAGCGCGGTCGTCGGCCGGCTGGCGGACGGTTCCGAGGTCCGCTACTCGGCGGACATGGTGGTCGTCTCCTGCGGGGCGGTCAACTCCGCGGCGCTGCTGCTGGCCTCGGCGAACGAACACCACCCCCGTGGCCTCGCCAACAGTTCGGACGTGGTCGGCCGCTTCTACATGCGGCACAACAACCTCGCTCTGATGGCGGTGTCGAAGGAACCCAATGACACCCGGTTCCAGAAGACCCTCGCCGTCAACGACTGGTACCTCGGCGCGGACGACTGGGACTTCCCGCTGGGCGGCATCCAGATGCTGGGCAAGTCGGACGCCCAGCAGATCCACGGCGAGGCCCCCCGATGGGCCGGTGCGGTGACACCCGACATGCCCTTCGAGGTGCTGGCGCATCACGCCGTCGACTTCTGGCTGTGCGGTGAGGATCTCCCTCTGCCCGACAACCGGGTCACTCTCGACGGCGACGCCCGTATCCGTCTCACGCTCGACGAGAAGAACAACGTCGAAGGTCTGAAGCGGTTGAGGCACAAGCTGCAGGGAATGCTGGGCCACCTCGGCATGCACGAGCACCATCTGCTGTCCCGCAGCATCTACCTGCACAAGGGCATGCCGATCGGTGCGACGGCGCACCAGGCGGGCACCGTTCGCTTCGGCACCGATCCCGCCGCCTCCGCGCTGGACGTGAACTGCAAGGCGCACGACCTCGACAACCTGTACGTCGTCGACACGAGCTTCTTCCCGAGCATCGGCGCGGTCAACCCGTCCTTGACGGCCATCGCCAACGCCCTGCGGGTCGGGGACCACCTCGTGGCCCGGCTGGGTTGAGACCGGCGCGGCCGGGCCTGCTCGTGATCCGTCCGGACGAAGACGTTGGCCTCAACGGCCCAAAGGCGATGTGGAGGAGATGCCGACCGCCTCATCGGGTGATTGCGTGAGATGCCCGGCCGCGCCGGCCCCGGGCCCAGGGCGGTCGCGGAGCGAGGAGGCAGGGAATGGATTCCACTGTGGAGGCACCGCGGGATGTGAACCCGGCGCGCTTGCTGCACGGCCAGAAGGCTCTGGTCACCGGTGCCAATTCGGGCATCGGCAAGGCCACGGCCATCGGCCTGGGCCGAGCTGGTGCCGACGTGGTCGTGAACTACGTGGCGGGGCGTGAGGCCGCCGAGGAGGTGGTGGCGGAGATCGCCTCGTTCGGGGTGCGCGCCGCGGCGTACGAGGCCGACGTGTCCCAGGAGGACCAGGTCGTCGCCATGATGGACCGGATGGTCCAGGAGTTCGGCACCATCGACGTTCTCGTGGCCAACGCGGGACTGCAGCGGGACGCCCGGCTCACGGAGATGACGCTCGCTCAGTGGCAGAAGGTCATCGACGTCAATCTCACCGGTCAGTTCCTGTGCGCCCGGGAGGCGACCAGGGAGTTCCGGCGCCGGGGCGTGGTCCCCGAGGTCTCCCGCTCAGCCGGGAAGATCATCTGCATGAGTTCGGTGCACCAGCTCATCCCGTGGTCGGGCCACGTCAACTACGCGTCCTCCAAGGGCGGCGTCCAGATGATGATGCAGACCCTGGCCCAGGAGCTGGCACCCGAGAAGATCCGGGTGAACGCGGTCGCGCCGGGGGCGATCAGGACGCCGATCAACCGCGCGGCCTGGGAGACGCCGGAAGCGCGGGAGGATCTCCTGCGGCTCATTCCGTACGACCGCATCGGCGATCCCGAGGACATCGCGAACGCCGTCGTCGCGCTCGCCTCCGACCTCATGGACTACGTGGTGGGAACCACCTTGTACGTCGACGGCGGCATGACCCTCTTCCCGGGCTTCGCCACGGGCGGATGACCGTCCCCGGCCCGTGACGTCCACGAACAGCGAAGGCTTGCATGTCCACCTCGCTCCACCTGCTGGCGGATGCCCCGGCCCAGCTCCTGCCGGCCCGGGAACTCATGGCCTTCACCCTGGCCTCTCACATCATCCTGGTACCGCTCGGCGTGGCCTTCCCCTTCATCACCCTGGTCATGCACTACCGAGGGCTGCGCCGCAAGGACGCCACGGCACTGCTCCTGGCGCGGCGCTGGTCGGCCGTCATGGCCGTGCAGTTCGCGCTCGGCATCGTCACCGGCACGGTGCTCTCGTTCGAGTTCGGTCTGCTCTGGCCCGGCCTGATGGGGCGGTGGGGTGATGTCTTCGGCATCGGATTCGGCGTCGAGGCCTGGGCGTTCTTCCTGGAGGCCGTGCTCATCGCCATCTACCTGTACGGATGGCGGCGGCTGAAGCCGCGGACACACTTCCTCCTCGGGCTGCCCCTGCCGTTCGCCGCACTGCTCGGAGCGTTCGGCATTCTGGCCGCCAACTCCTGGATGAACACGCCGCAGGGCTTCTCGCTCGACTCCCGGGGCGACCCGGTCGACGTGAACGTCTGGAAGGCGATCTTCACACCTATGTTCGGTCCGCAGTACTGGCACTTCGTCGTGGCGATGGTTCTCACCGCGGGCTTCGTGGTGGCCGGGGTCTACGCGATGGGCTGGCTGCGCGGCCGCCGGGACCACTACCACCGGCTGGGCTTCGCCGTTCCGTTCACCATCGCCGCCGTCGCCACCCCGGTGCAGTTCGTCCTCGGCGACTCCATCGCCCGGTCGGTGTTCCACAAGCAGCCGGTGAAGTTCGCCGCGATGGAGATCGTCTGGAAGACCGACACCCGGGTGCCGGAGTACCTCTTCGGGCGCCTGAACGAGGACGGCACCGTCTCGGGCGGCATCAAGATCCCCTTGCTCGACTCGGTGCTGGCCGGGTTCAGTCCGGACACCGAGGTGGTGGGACTGACGTCCGTCCCGGCGGACCAGCGCCCCACCGCGACGCAGGCGACCATCGCCCACTGGGCCTTCGACATCATGGTTCTGATCGGATCCGCGCTGGTGCTGCTCGCCCTCTGGTACGGGTTCGTCTGGTTGCGGCACCGCCGGCTGCCCGCCTCGGCGTGGTTCTACCGATCTGCGGCCTGTGCTGGCGTGGCCTCCGTGGTGGCCGTCGAGTGCGGCTGGATCGCCACCGAGGTGGGACGCCAGCCCTGGATCGTGTACCAGAACATGCGGGTCGCCGAGGCGGTGACGTCGACTCGCTCCACCACCCTGTGGATCATGCTCGCTGTGGTGATGGTCGTGTACGTGTTCCTCTTCGGCTCGTTCCTCGTGGTCCTGCTGAAGATGCGCACGCGGTGGCGCCTCGCCGACCGGCAGCAGGACGCGGCGGGTACGGGCCGTCCGCCGGAGGACGACCTGCCCTACGGGCCGCGAGCTCCCCTTCCCGTGGGAGACGTCCCTCCCGCCGGAGACGGTGCCGGCCGGCACGGGGGTGACCGCTTGTGACGGCCGACCTCATCGCCGTGGTCCTGCTCCTGGCCGTGACCGCGTACGCCTGCGCCGGTGGCACGGACTACGGGGCCGGCTTCTGGGATCTGACCGCCGGAGGGACGGAACGCGGTCGGCGCCCCCGGTGGCTCATCGACCACGCCATGGCTCCCGTATGGGAGGTCAACAACGTCTGGCTGATCTTCGTTCTCGTCGTCATGTGGACCGGCTTCCCCGTCCTGTTCCAGACCGTGTTCTCCGCGATGTGGCTCCCGCTGGCCCTGGCCGTCGTGGGCATGGTCCTGCGGGGTGCCGGATTCGCGCTCCGCAAGCCCTCCCGCCGGCTCGCCGGCCGGCGTCTGTACGGCGCCGTGTTCGCCACGGCCTCGCTCGTCACGCCGTTCTTCCTCGGTGCCGCCGTCGGCGGCGTCGCTTCGGAACGCGTCGCTCCCGGCACCGAGGCCTCGGCCGACATCTGGACCAGCCCCACCTCCCTCGTGTTCGGGCTCGTCGCCGTCGCGACCACGGCCTTCCTCGGCGCGGTGTTCCTGACCGGCGACGCCCGCAGGTTCGACGCGCCCGATCTGGTCGGCTACTTCAGGCGGCGGGCGCTGTGCGGACTCGCCGCACTCACCGTCCTCGCGGTGGTCACCGGGTTCGTCACCCACGAGGACGCCCCCTACGTGTGGCACGGACTCACCCACGGCCTGGGGTTGCTCTTCGTCGTCGTGGCCGGGGCAGCCGCCCTCGCCACCCTGGTGATGCTTCTGCGGCCCCCGAGCATCTGGACGCGTGTCACGGCGATCGGTGTCGTCGCGTCGGCCGTCATCGCCTGGGGGATGGCCCAGCGCCCCTATCTGCTTCCCACCTCGCTGACCGTGGCCGACGCCGCGGGCTCGCCCGCCACGCTGACGTGGCTGGCGGTCGTCACCCTGGTGGCCCTGCTGCTCGTCGTGCCGGCCGTGGTCCTCCTCTACTGGCTCGACAGCCACGGTGAGCTCGAAGAGCTCACCGACGCCGAACTGCGCAGGGGGAGCGGTATCACGGGTGACGGTGCGGCACCCGACCTCTGATCGCCCGTTCACCTGCGTTCTGGACGCCCCCACGACCGGATTCAGAGGAAGGAAGCCGCTGTGACCGACGACGAGATCCTTCTCGGACTCGCCTTGACGGTGGTGCTCGCCACCGGTTCGCAGATCCTGGCGAGCAAGCTGCGCGTCCCCGCCCTCATCATCCTGCTTCCCGTCGGGTTCGCCGCCGGCGCGATGACCGACGTCATCCACCCGGACAAGCTGCTGGGCCCGGACTTCTCCGCGATCGTGTCGCTGTCCGTCGCGGTGATCCTCTACGACGCCGGTCTGGGACTCGACCTGCGCAAGCTGGCCCGCCACACCCGAGGAATCGTGGGGAGGCTGCTCGTGTACGGCGTGCTGCTCACCTTCCTCGTCACCGGGACGGTGGCGCCGGCGCTGTTCGACATGCCCCTGCGCGTGGCCGCGATGCTCGGCATGATCCTCGTCGTCTCCGGGCCCACCGTCGTGGGGCCGATCCTCGACTTCGTACGGCCGAGCGACAAGGTGCGGCGCATCCTGATCTGGGAAGGAACCCTGACCGACCCGATCGGCGCCATCCTCGGCGCGCTCACCTTCCACGCGGTCGCCTCGTCGCACCGAATCGACATCGGCCGGGGTTACCAGTTGGGCCAGTTCATGCTCAGCCTCGCCTTCGGGCTGGCGGGCGGGGTCGTGGCGATCGCCCTGCTGTGGTTCACCCTGCGCACCCTGCGGCTCGGCGAGACCCTGGGAACACTGGCGCAGCTCGCCATCGTGATCGGTGTGTCGGCGGGCTGTGACATCGTGCGGGACGACACGGGGCTCATCGCCGCGATCGTGGCGGGCCTCGCCGTCTCCAACATCCGTGGTTTCGACATGCCCGCGCGCCGCCCCTTCCTGGAGACCCTGGTCCAGCTGATCATCGGACTGCTGTTCGTCTCCATCTCCTCGACCGTCACCCCGGCGTCCCTGGTGCCGGTGCTGCTTCCCGCGCTCGGCCTGATCGCGATCCTCGTCCTGGTGGTCCGCCCTGTCGTGGCCTTCGGCGCCGCGGCACGCACGGACCTGTCACGCGGCGAGCGCGCCTTCGTCGGATGGATGGACCCACGCGGGATCGTCGCGGCGGCGACGGCCTCCGCCTTCTCCGCCGGCCTGGTGGAACGGGGAGTGCCCGGGGCGGCGAAGGTCCTCCCCGTCACCTTCCTGGTGATCGTGGGGACCGTTCTGCTCTACGCGCTGACGGCGGCGCCGGTGGCCAGACGGCTGGGGGTCGTCAAGGAGGAGGGCGTCCGTGTCCTCCTGGTGGGTGGCGAGCCGTGGGTGGTCGACCTGGGCAGGGCCCTGCGGTCCGCCGGCCTCGACGTGCTGATGTGGGCGGGACTGGACGAGGAAAGGGAACAGATCAAGCGGGCGGGCCTTGAGCTGGCCAAGGGCGATCTGCTGGCCACCGCCATCAATCCCGGCGCTCGTCTGGAGGGCGTCACGGCCGTCTTCCTGGCCACCGACGACGACGACTTCAACGCGCTCGCCTCCATCGTGATGCAGGACAACGTCGAGGGTCCCGTCTACCGGGTGGGGCCACCGCACGACAGCCACGGTGTGGTCGCTCCGTACACCGGCGGCGACATCCTCTTCGGCCACTCCCTGGTCCGGCACGTCCTCGCGGAGCGCTACGGACGGGGCGCCCGGTTCCTGGTTCAGCCGGCCGCCGCCCCGCTGCCGCCGGAGTACGACACGCTCTTCGTGGTGCGGGCGGACCACCGGCTGGACCCCGTCACGGAAAGACGGAAGACCGTGCCCCAGGAAGGTGACACCGTCGTCCTCCTCGGGCCCGCGCCGACCACGACGACCGCTCCCCCGCTCTGAGACCTCGCTCCGCGGCTCCGCGGCCTACGTACCGTCACCCCGCAGCATCGCGTCCAGGGTGATCGCCGCGTCGATCAGCGCCAGGTGCGTGAAAGCCTGCGGGAAGTTGCCCAACTGCCTTCCCGTCAGGTCGATCTCCTCCGAGTAGAGCCCCAGATGGTTGGCGTACGTGAGCATCTTCTCCAGCACCAGTCTGGCCATGTCGGTGCGTCCGGCCCGGGCCAGGGCGTCGACGTACATGAACGTGCACAGGGAGAAGGTTCCCTCGGAGCCGCGCAGCCCGTCGGGCGACGCCTCGGGGTTGTAGCGGTAGACGAGGCTGTCGCTGACCAGCTCACGTTCCATCGCGTTCAGAGTGGACTTCCACATCGGGTCGTCGGGGGTGATGAAGCCGACCGTCGGCATGCGCAGCAGCGAGGAGTCGAGCACGTCGTCGCCGTAGTGCTGCACGAAAGCCCGCTTCCCCGGGTCCCAGCCACGGTCGTACACCTGTGCGTAGATCTCGTCCCGCGCGTCGACCCAGCGTCCGCCGGCCGCGGGACGGCCGTCGTCGTGGGCGATCCGCAGGGCACGGTCGAAGGCCACCCAGGACATCACGCGACCGTAGGTGAAGTCCTTCCGGCCCCCGCGCGTCTCCCAGAGCCCTTCGCCGGGCTGGTCCCAGTGATCGACCAACCAGTCGAGCAGGGTGTGCAGGGCCTTCCAGCCACCGTGGTCGAGATGCATGCCGTGCTCGTGCGCGAAATAGATGCTGTCGAGCGCCTCGCCGTAGATGTCCAGCTGGAGCTGGGTCGCCGCTCCGTTGCCGATGCGGACCGGTGCGGAGCCGCGGTATCCCTCCCAGTGGCCGAGGGTCTCCTCGACCAGATCGGCCGAGCCGTCGACCCGGTACATGATGTTCAACGGCCCCGAAGCGTTGTCCTGACCGGCCTCCTGCTTCACCCGGTCGTGCAGCCAGTTGATGAACGCGGACGCCTCTTCCTTGAATCCCATGCCCAGCAGGGCGTACACGGAGAAGGACGCGTCACGGATCCAGGTGAACCGGTAGTCCCAGTTGCGCTCCCCGCCCAGTTGTTCGGGGAGCCCCGCCGTAGGTGCCGCGACCAGGGCGCCGGTCGGTGCGTAGGTCATGAGCTTCAGCGTCACGGCCGAACGTTCCACCGCCTCCCGCCAGCGGCCGGAGTAGGTGGACTGTCCCAGCCAGGAGCGCCAGAAGCGGACCGTCTCGTGGAAGAGGCGCTCGAACTCCTCCGGACGGATCTCACGCGGGGGCCCACCGGGGGCGGATTCCATGACCCAGCCGCGCTGTTGGCCCGCCCGCAGGCTCAGGGAGAAGCGCAGGTCGTCGCTGTCTCCCGGGATGATGCTCAGCAGCCGCTCGTCCTGCGGCTCACGGACGGCGTGGACGGCCAGGTCCAGGTCCTCCGAGGTGAACAGGGCGCCGTGCTCGGAGATGTGGAGTTCGTGCGGCTTGCGGCCGTAGTCGAAGCGCGGAGCGATCTCCCCTTCGAACGTCATGCTGCCGCGTACGCAGCGAAGCATGCGGACGAGACGATGCCGGTCCGTCGCGGTGGTTCCGGTCACCGGCATGAAGTCGACGACCTCCCCCGCCCCGGCCTCCGTCATGAAGCGCGTCACCAGGACGGCCGTGTCCGGGTGGTAGAGCTGCTTGGTCGTGTACGTGTCGGCGGCCGGCCGCACGGTGAAGTGGCCGCCCTTCCGCCGGTCGAGCAGCGCGCCGAAGACGCTGGGCGAATCGAATCGCGGGCAACAGAACCAGTCGATCGTCGCATCCGTCGTCACGAGCGCCGCGGTCTGCAGATCACCGATCAGACCGTGGTCCTCGATCAGGGGGTAGTCCTCCATCGCGGGCCCCTTTCAGCCCCGGTCGACCGCATGCGGGCGCCTGCGCGCCGGAGTGAGGTGGACCGGACGGCACCCGATCAGCTTAGGCCGACGGTGTCGCTCCGTCCTGGCGAGAGGGTGACGCGGGGTGACGACGCCGCCGCTGCGCGCGGGTCCGGGTATCGCCCTACCGTGAGGTGGAGCGGATCCCGTGAGGTGGAGCGGATCCTTCGAGGGAGCCCGCCGTCACGTCCTGCCTCACGAGCACCTGATTCCTCCCGCGAAGGAGCGTGGCATGGGTGTCATGACGTCCTGGGCGGACAGGTTCCGGTTGCGGCAGTACGTCAAGGCCAGCCTGTGGATCGTGCCGATGATCGGTCTCGTCCTAGGCGCCCTTCTCGCCGAGGCCGCCCTCGCCGCCGACAGCGCGGACCGGCCGCCGAGCGGCTGGCACTACTCCGCCACGACCGCGAGCGGCGTGCTCACCGCCATCGTGGGCGCGATGGTGGCGCTGCTCGGGTTCGTCGTCACGATCGGCGTGCTGGTGGTGCAGCAGGCCACGGGAACCCTCTCCCCCAGGTACATGCGCCTGTGGTACCGGGACCGGCTGCAGAAGGCGGTTCTGGCGACGTTCACCGGGACGTTCGCGTTCGCCTTCTCCCTGCTGCGCAGCATCGAATCCGCATCGGTCCCCGACCTCGGGGTCACCCTGGCCGGCGCCGCGGTGGCCGTGAGCCTGGTACTCCTGCTCATCTATCTCAACCGGTTCACCCACAGCCTCCGGCCGGTGGCCATCGCCGAGTTGGTCGCCCACATGGGAGAGACCGTCTTCACCGACGGCGCCGCGGCGATCCGCGGCGCCGCGCCCCGCGGAGCCGGAGCCGTACCGTCCGACGGTTCGGTGCTGCAGATCCGTACGGTCCGCGGCGGAGCCGTTCAGGCCTTCGACGTACCCGGTCTGATCGCGGAGGCGGCCCGCCACGGGTGCGTCTTCGTCGTGACCCGGCTGATCGGGGACTTCGTACCTCCCGGTGCCGTGCTGGTGGAGGTCCGCGGGGGCACGTCCAGGCCCGACCCGGAGCGGGTGAACAGCCTTGTCGCCCTCGGGGCCGAGCGCACGATCGAACAGGATCCCGCCTTCGCACTCCGCGTCCTCGTCGACATCGCGATCCGGGCCCTCTCGCCCGCGGTGAACGACCCCACGACCGCGGTGCAGGTCATCAACTACATCGAGCGCTTCCTGCACACGGTTGGAAACACGCGGCTCCCCGGACGGTACGTCCTGGCCGACCGCGACGGGGACGCCCGGCTCGTGCTCCCGGGCCGGGACTGGGACAACTACCTCGAACTCGCCGTCTGCGAGATCCGTGACTACGGAGGCTCGTCCGTGCAGATCTGCCGGAGGCTCCGGGCCATGCTCGACGGCCTGCTCGACGCCCTGCCGCCATCGCAGCACTCCGCCGTGCGCACGCAGTCGCGTCTTCTACGGGAGACGGTCGAACGCGAGTTCACCGACCCGGCCCGCCGGGCCGTCGCGGAGCAGGCCGATCACCAGGGCATCGGCGGGCGGCAGAGTCCTGGAGGGGCGTGGGGCACGGACGCGTGACGCCGACCGTGTGCGACGTCATCCCCGGCAGGTCGAACCGGCCGTCAGTACCGCGGGAACGCCACTGGCGTCGGAGCCGGCCCCAGTGTCGTCGTGCCAGGTGGTGAGCGGTGGCCAAGCCCCGTACGGTACGCGTCCAGCGCGGCCTCGGTACGGCCGCCGCGGCGCAGCAGGTCACCCAGCAGACGGCACAGATCGGCGAGGTCGCCGCTCGCGCCGCTGCGCTCCAGCAGCCCAAGCGCCATGACGTAGTGCTGCTCGGCGGTCTCGCTGTCCCCCCGCTCCTCGGCGATCAGCCCGAGCAGTCTGTGCGCACCCCCCGCGTGCACCGCGCCGTGCCGGTCACCCGGCTCAAGAAACGCGGAGAGCAGGTCCGACGCCTCGCCGTGCCGCCCGAGCCGCCGGAGGACATCGGCCAGCTCCACCTCCACGTGCGCGGTGAACAGCGTCGCGCGTCTGACGCTCAGCATGTCCCGGGCGGCACGCAACTCCTTTTCAGCTGAAGCCAGTTCGCCGTTCTGAGCCTGGACGTACCCACGCATCCAGTGGCAGTGCGCGAGATCGGTCCGCAGGCTCAGCTGCTGGTAGATCGCCTGCGCCTTGGCCAGTGAGGCGTCGGCGTCCGCCGTGCGCCCCTCGGCGAGGAAGGTGCGGGCCACCTGCCGGTGCATGCCCGCCACCAGCGCCGGGTCGTCGACCTGCGGAGCCAGCGCCAGGGCGAGCTCGGCGGCGTGCGCGGCACGGGCGTGGGCGCCCATGTCCATGTACGGGCCGATCACGGCGGCGTACAGGATGACCAGCGCCTCGGGGTCGGCCAGACCGCTCGCGCCGAGCTCGTCGATGGTGGACTCGAGGAGGTAGCAGGCGTAACGCAGCTCGCCGGCCAGGAGGTGCGCGACGGCACGGCCCCGGATCGCACGTGCGCGGCGGGGCAGCGGCTCTTCGGCGAGGAGCCGCTCTGCGGCCTGGAAGTGCCGTCCCGCGTCGACCAGTTCACCGGTCTCCAGGGCACAGTCGCCGAGTCCGAGCAGCGCCTCGGCCTGCTCGGCCACGAGGCCGAGCTGCTCCGCGTCGGTGAGCAGGCGCCGGTAGCGCGCGGCGGCCTCCTCCGCGGTCCCGGTGGCCAGCTGCCGGCGCGCGTCGACGAGAGCGAGCCTCAGCTCCGTGGCGAGGTGCGCGGGCCTGCCGGTGGCGAGCTCCTCGTACGACGTACCGAGCCGATCCGCCAGGAAGCGCAGTGCGGTCTCCGAGGGCCTGACCTTGCCCGACTCCAGCGTCGAGACGTACGCGGGGGTGTACGACGGTTCAGCCAACTGCCGCTGTGTCAGACCGCGTTGCGCACGCAGCCGCTGCACTCGGCGGCCGATCGTGGCCGGATCGTCCATGTGGACCCCCTGGTTCGTGAACTGCCCAGTATTCAGAAGCAGTAGGCATTGCGCACGCCCTCGCCCTCCCTCTAGGTTAAGCGACTCGTTCAGCACATTTATTGATGCACTTAACTCGCCTGGCAAGGGGCTGATTTCATGCGTTCAGCACGACGCGGAGCCATGGCGGTCGGAGCGGCCGTCGCCCTCACGGCCGTACTCGCCGCCGCACCCGGCAGCGCCGCCGCGGACCCGACGGCACCCGCCACGGCCGGTGTCGAGGTCGAGATACCGGGGCCGGAACACGGGACGTTCGCCGGCTCCGGTCACACGCGTGTACCGCCGGAGGGCCGGAACCGGACGGTCTCCCGCCTGACGTCGACCGAAGCGGCCGCCGACGGCGAGGTGACCAAGATGGTCGACAACGGCCCGACCGCCGACCGGCTCGACATCGTCGTCGTCGGAGACGGCTACACCGTCGCCGAACTGCCCCGCTTCCACACCGACGCCCAGCGGAAATGGGCCGAGCTGACGGCCGTCGAGCCGTACGCCACCTACCGCAACCTCTTCAACGTCTGGACCGTCGACGCCGTCTCGAACCAGTCCGGCGTCTCCGGCGACCCCTCTCCCGACACCCTCCGGGACACGGCCCTCGGCTCGTACTTCTGGTGCGACAAGATCGAGCGGCTGCTCTGCATCGACCAGGACAAGGTCGACGGATACGTCGCGAAGGCGCCGGAGGCCGACCTGGTGCTCGTCCTCGCCAACAGCACCAAGTACGGCGGCGCGGGCTACAACGAGCCCAGCGAGACCCTCGGCTACGAGGGCATATCAACGGCCTCGGCGGGCAACGAGAAGTCCGGCCAGGTCGCGATCCACGAGACCGGCCACTCCCTGGGCAAGCTCGCCGACGAGTACTTCTACCCCGACTACCCCGGCTACGAGCGGTACCTGGGCCCCGAGCCCGCCGACTCCAACATCACCACCCTCACCGCCGACGACATGGCCGACCGGGGCACCAAGTGGCACCGCTGGCTCGGTGAGCAGTCTCCCGACGGCGGCACCGTCGGGACGTACGAGGGCGGCGGCTACTACGTCACCGGGCTGCGGCGCCCCACCGAGGACTCCCTGATGCGCTCCCTCGGCAAGCCCTTCAACCTGCCCGGAGTGGAGGCGATGATCGCCGGCTTCTACCGCGAGGCGCGCATCGCCTCCCCCGTCACGGCCTCCGATCGCACGCTGCGCACGGGCGACACCGCCAAGGCCCTCGTACCCCGGCTGACAGGGGCGGACGGGCGTCAACTCACGATCCGCTGGTATCTGGACGGACGGGAGATGAAGTCTCTCGCGGGCCGTACCGAGGTACGGGTGTCCGACCTGGCCCTGCGGCTGCTCGACCTTCGGAGGCACACACTGTCCCTCACGGCCGAGGACCGTACGCCCTCGGTACGGGACCGCGGCATCGCCCGGACGATGAGGTCCACGGTCAGCTGGACGGTCCGGCTCTGACGGCCACGGCGGCGCGGGTGGGGTACCGCTTGCCTCGGGCGGGCTGCGGACCATACTGGTCGGGCCCTGATCGCCCACCGAACGGTTCCATGGCCAAGAACAGCGTTTCATCGACCACCGTCCCCGACACCGCCTGGCTCGGGCGTGGGCGTCACCTCGGGCCCGAGCCCGAGCGGGACGTCCGGCGCAACCTGCTCGCTCTCAAGGCGGCCCGGGTGATCGACGACTTCCTGGACCTCGACCCCGTGGAGGCGGCGCGTTCCACCGACCTGTACCCCCGGGACGCGTCCGCCGACCCCGGCCCGTCCGCCCGACGACTCTTCGAAGCCCGCTGGCGTGTGGCCGACGACGTCACGGTGCGCGCACAGCTGACCACGTACGAGCCCGAGTCCCGCCGCGCCAGAAGCGAGGGGGTCTCCTGGGTCCTCGCCGCCGAGGCCGAGCGGGCGTGGGAGGCGAGCTGGCCCTCACCGGCCACCGTGTTCTGGCCCGACAGCGACCAGGTCGCCTGGGACCACGAGTCGGTGCCCGGCGTGCGTCTGCGGACCACGAACCACCTGCCGAAGGACGACGACGAGCTGCGCCGCCTGCTGCGGGCCTGCACCCGGCAGAGCTGGTTCATCCATGTCGTGGTGCACGAGGCGATGACGCCGGACGCCCTGGGACGCCGGCCGGTCACGGCGTTCCTGCCGCCGAGCCTGCGGCACCGGGTGGTCGAGCACCGGGCCACGCCGGACCAGGCGCTGATCGCCGACTTCGTGATGAAGCGTGAGCTGGGTGTGGGGATACCGCGCGGCGGCGCCGTCATCCTGCCCCCGACACCGCAGGCCCCCGAATACGACGCGGAGCACTTCACGATTCGCGATGTCTTCCTGGACGGCACGGAACCCACCAAGCTGCTGGACAAGATCGAGGAGTTCGCCTCACGGCCCCAGCCGATGCCGGCCGACGCCGAACAGGTCCTGACACGGTTGCGCCAGGGCTGGCACCTGCTCACCACCGCCGAGGAACTGGAGCACGCCCGGGCCATGGTCACCAGGTACGCCAAGGCGCTCGAAGCCATGACGGCATCCTGCGACCTGTACCGGGAGGCCGCCGAGTCGGCGCTCGACGCCCTCGCCGAGGCGAACAGCGGCGACGGCGCCCCCCGGACGGCATCACCGGCGGCGGCCAAGGAGGATCCCTCGCCCTGGAAGACCCTCACGAAGACACTCGCCCGCTTCCGGGGCCCGAACCCCCAAGCGCCGGACACGGAGGCCCAGCAGCGTCCGCACGACCGGTGAGATGTGCGGGAGGACGGACCGGTCACGCTCCGACCTCCCCGGGGTCCGCGCCCCACAGGGGTTGCTCATGACGACCGAGCCGGCCCTGTGGGGCCGGCTCGGCGGATACCGCGGGGATCGGCGTGTCAGTTCGCGTTCACGAGGTCGTGGGCGGGGACGGTGACGGTCCGCCGGCCGGGGGTGCCGCCGAGGACGACCTTGCGCAGGGCGCTGTTGTTGGCGAGGTTGGTCTCCTTCAGCCGCTTGGCCGGGTTGGCGAGGACCTGGATGTAGTAGGTGCCGTTGGGCAGGTCCGTGATGTCGAAGGACTGTCCCGGCAGGTCCTGCGTGTAGGTGTCACCGGAGCCGACGTCCAGTACCTCGCGGACGGAGATGGAGTTCTCCTGGCCGCAGGCGGTGGACAGGTCGGTGTTGTTCGGGTGCCAGTTGGCGTTCTTCACCGTGTAGTCGACGGCGTCGGTGTTGGCGAGGCAGAAGGCCTCCTTGCCACTGCGGACGGCTTCCTTCTGGTCGGCCTTCAGCAACCGGTAGCTGGCGAAGTCGGTGAAGTGCCAGTGCACGTGGCCGGGGCGCGGGTCCCACTCCATGGTGCCGGTGGGGGTGTAGCCGACCTGCTTGCCCTGGGCGTCGTAGAAGTACTGGTAGGCGTCCATCGTGGGCTTGCCGGGCGAGCGGAAGCCGTCGACGACGAGCTGGGCCGGGCCGGCGTTCCAGACGTTCGCGCTGAAGGCGAGGTAGTCCTTGCCGGGGATGTCCTGGGGGCCGCCGTCACTGATGGTGATGCCATAGGCCGGCAGGGACCGCAGGTCGGGCTTGGGGACGTTCGGCACGGACGGGGTCCCGGTGGGGCGGGCGGGCCGGGGGGCGAGGGC
>NZ_LIPQ01000036.1 GCF_001418135.1 Streptomyces aureus | reverse complement strand
GCCTCCCGTACGGAGATCGCCCGCACCCACCCGTACAGCGCCTCCGGCTCGCGCAGCGAACGCAGCGAGGTGAAGACCGCCACCAGAGCCTCCTGCGTGGCGTCCGGTCCGTCGTCCAGCGCGATGGGACGGCAGATCCGGGAGATGTACGGGGTGAGGTGATCGAGCAGGTCGTGCAGGGCCAGAGTGTCACCGCGCCGGGCGGCGCGGACCAGCCCGACGCCCCGGTCGACGGGGTCGGCGGCGTGGACGGGATCAGCGGGCGGCACGCAGGGCCGCCCCTCCGAAGACCAGGCACAGCGGCGTGTACACCAGCGCGTTCAGCCACGGGAACGCCGCTCCCGAGCCGTCCTTGCCGACGACGATCCACACCAGCCCGACGGCCCCGCGGAGCAGTATCCCGGCGGCGACGGCGGCCGTGATCAACCGCGGGATACCGGGGCGCCGGCCACCACCGCGCGCGTGGAGCGAGACGGCGAACGCCGCGCACCCCTCGAGGGCCGCGAGCGGCAGGACCACGGCAGGCCCGAACGACACGACGCTGCCGAGGACGGCGAGCGACAGGGCCCGCTCATCGGCGGCGGGCCAGGTCAGGCCGGTGGCCCAGCAGAGATGCACGAGCGCGAGGACGGCGAGCAGCGCGGCGACGCCGCGCCCGCCGATGATCGTGCGAGGCCGCTCGATGTCGGTGACCGCCATGGGGTTCCCCTTCGTTCCGAGGCCGGCGCCGCAGCGCGCCGACACCCCGAGGAGGAGAGGCACCGTCCGAAGGTTCCCTGTGATCCGGCTCACAGTAGCGAGTGTGGAGGCGTAGGGGGAGGGGGTGCAGAGGGCCGGGAACGCAGACGACCCGCGGGCCTTGGTCCCGTCCGCTCGAGTTCGGACGGGAGCCGGCCGGATTACCGGCGGCCCACGGGTCGGGTGACTGCGTGGTTTTCGGCAGATGACCTGCCGAGGTGCACAGAGTGCGACGGCAGGCCGTTAGCCCGCAGTCACCTCACGAATCCGAAAAGAAACCATGTTCTCGGATCACCTCCTTTCAGCGTGTGACCACAGCCTAGGAAAGCCCGCGGCGACGCTCAAGCCATTTATTTCGAGTTCTTCTTCCCGATCAGCCGAGTTCCGCCGCCACCAGCGCGGCCGCGTCCGCCACCAGCGCGTCGACGGGCGCCGCGTCCTCCACGAACCGCGTGGTCAGCACGGTGAGGACGATCGGGCCGCCGTCCGGCGGCCAGGTGATGCCCGCGTCGTTGTTGCCGCCGTAGCGACCGCCGCCGGTCTTGTCGGCGAGGATCCAGTCGGCGGGCAGCCCCTTGCGGAACCGCTCACCGCTGGTCGTGTTGGCGAGCATCCACCCCGTGAGCCGCTCCCGGTCCCGGCGCGGGAGCGCGTCGCCGAGGACGAGGCGTCCATAGCTCCGTCCGACGGCGCGGGGCGTCGAGGTGTCGGTCTCGCGCCACGGCTCCGCCGAGTTCAGCTCGGGTTCCCAGCGGTCGAGCCGGGTCGTTCGGTCGCCGATCGACCGGGCGAACCGGGTGACGGAGGTCGGACCGCCCAGCTCGCGGAGGAGCAGGTTGGCGGCGGTGTTGTCGCTGAAGCGCAGCGTGGCGTCGCACAGCTCGGCGACGGTCATCCCGTTGGCGAGGTTCTCGGGCAGCTCCGTCCTGGGCGACCAGCCGGACCGCTTGACGTCCGCGTCCGTGTACCGGATGCGCCGTGCGAGGAAAGATCCGTCGTGGTCGAGGTCGCGCAGCACGGCCGCGACGGCGAAGGTCTTGAAGACCGAGCACATCGGGAAGCGCTCGTCGGCGCGGTACGCGACGGAGCGCCCGGTCCGCACGTCGTGGGCGAACACCCCGAGCCGTGCGGAGTGCCGCTCCTCCAGCTCCCGGAGCCGTGCGACGAGGTCCTCCCCGCCGGGTGCGGCGGCGTGCGCAGTCCCGCCGAGCGGTAACGCGGCGGCGAGCGCGGCACCGGCACCGAGGCCGAGCACACTGCGACGGGACGGGCTGAAACCTGTGATGGACAAGGTGATTCCCTTTCCGGAGCGATCACTGCACAGGGAAACACGCACAGGCGCCCCCGGTCGGTTTCGACGGCACGGACGCCACGGCGCCGGCGCGGACGGCGGCGGCTCCGGGGACGGACGGAAGACACCTTCCGGCGGTCGCGCCCGTGTCAGCCGTCACGCCCCTGCCAGGTCGTGACACAGGCCTCGTTGCCCTCGCCGTCGGCCAGGACCCAGAAGGCGGGGGCCCGGTCCTCGGACACGAGACGGCCGCCCGCCGTCAGCGCGGCGTCGATCCTCCGCGGCGCCTCGTCGTGCGGCACGCAGAGGTCGAAGTGGATGCGATTGCGCTGCGGGCGCGGAACGTCCATCTGCTGGAACCACACCGCCGGGCCCTGCCCGAGAAGATCGACGAGCGGGGCGACGAGTCCGTCGGGGCCCGGCTCGTCCGCGTACCCGAGGAGCGCTTTCCAGAACGGCCGGACCGCGGCGATGTCGAGCGCGTCGATCGCGATCTCCAGGAGCTGGAGCGACCGCGGTGCCCCCGTCGCGATCTCGGGCTCGGTCCGCAGCCCGATTCCGCCGACGGCGGCGGACACCCGGTGCGCGAGTTCGACGTCCACGGTGGTGACGCCCGCGTGCTCGGCGGACTGCAGGGTCAGAAGGACCCGCCCGCGCCGGAGGTCGAGGGCCAGATGCCGGTCGGCGTCGTCACCGCACGCGGTGACCGCGAGCGCCGCGACGTCGGCCGCCTGCGCCAGCGACCCGACCGGGACCGCCGTGCGGAGGCCGCCCAGCAGATAGCGCCACCCCGCATCACCGACCGCGGCAGAGGCGCGCGGGCCGTTCAGTGTCGTCTCCATACCGGGCATCCTCGCAGCCACGGACACCGCGGTGATGCGCCGTCAGGGAATCCGGGTGCGGCACCGGCAGGGGGAGATCAGCGCCCGCCGAACGTCCAGGCCTCGATGTCGCGGTACCGGATCGGGCCCGGACCCCGGCCGAAGTTGCTGCCCACCAGGTGCAGCCGTTCGGCCCGCCAGGGGCGACCGGCGAAGCCGGCGAGACCGGCGGCCACGTCCATCACGCTCGACTCGTCGTCGCGGCGGGCACGGGCCAGCGTCAGATGGGGGCGCAGCGGCCGGTCCTCGAAGGGGACGCCGCAGTCCTTGACGACACCGCGCACGTCGGCGGCGAGCCGGTGCAGTCCGTCGACGTCACCGTCGATCCCGCTCCACAGCACCCGCTCGTCGAAGTGCCCGCCGCCCCGCAGTGCCAGTTCCACCGGCCCACGCGACGCCGCGAGGTCCGCGAGCGGCGGCCGGAGCAGCGGCACCGTCCCGACCGGCAGCTCACCGAGGAACGCCAGGGTGATGTGCCAGTCCTCGATGCGGTTCCACCGCATCTGCGGGTACGTGTCGTAGGCGGGGCGGAGCTCCCGATCCAGCTCGTCCTTCGCCTCGTCGGGCGGGGCGAGGGCGATGAAGACGCGAACCGTCGACGCCCGATCCCGATCCCGCTCGCCCTCACCGGGCTCCGTCCCCTGCCCGCGCGCCTGAGTCATGTCCCGTTCCCTGCTCGCCTGCTCGACCTGCTCGACCTGCTCGACCTGCTGGTCCCGCGCCCGGCGAGGCCGTGGCGGTGTCCGATGCGAGGGTACGCGGTGCCCGCGCGGCCCCCGCTGCTGGGGACCCGGCCCTTCAGCGCGCGAACAGGGAGCCGATGCGGAACGGCAGGGACGAGGAGTGACGCATCGGGACTCCCTCGGGAAGACGGTGATCGACTCCTTCGAGTCTGTCCACCCGGCCGGCCCACCGCGCCAGGGACCGCCCCCGGCTTCACCCTGAACCATCCCTGACATCACATCAGGGGATCGGTCCCCGCCCCACATGGCCGACCACCGAGCAGCCACCGCACGCCCACCGAGGGAGGGAGCGCCCCGGCGACGATCCGGCACGGGGATCCGGCACACGGGGATCGCGCCCCGTGCGCTCCCTCGCGGGGGTGGTTCCCGGGGGCCGGTGAGCGTAGTCCGGCACGGCCCGCGGGAAGGGGGCCCGCTCCAGGACCAAGCTGTGCGCTGCTCCCCGTACACCACGAAGACGGAGGTTCGTACGCAGATGACCCACGTACAGCTGAGACCGGCGGTTCGGCGGCGCAGGCCCGGCGGGAGGGCCGGGGTGCCGGCCGCGCTCTCCATGGCGCTCGTCCTCGCCCTGCCCGGCACCGCGCTCGCCGCGCCCGGCGATCTGGATCCGACGTTCGGTCCCGACGGCCGGGTGACGACCCCGATCACCGGGTACGCGGAAGGCCACGACATCGCGCGGCAGGCCGACGGCAGACTGGTCGTGGTCGGTGTGAGCGAGGCCGGTTTCGCGCTCGCCCGCTACAACACCGACGGCAGCCTCGACACCGGTTTCGGCGGGGACGGCACGGTGACCAGCGACTTCGGCGGTGGCGGTCACACCGCCAACGCCGTCGCGATCCAGCCGTCCGACGGGAAGATCGTCGTGGCGGGCACCACCGAGGTGATCGCAGAGGAGGGCGGCGGCTGCTGCTTCTTCTCCGTGGCCCGGTACAACACCGACGGCAGTCTCGACACGGCCTTCGGCGACGGCGGCCTGGTGCGCGTCGAGGAGTTCGGCGGGTCCGCGGACGGCGCGGACGTGGCCGTCCAGCCCGACGGCAGGATCGTCGCCGCGGGCAAGGGCGGCGGCGGGGGCTTCGCGCTCGTCCGCCTCGCCGCCGACGGCACCCTCGACCCCGCCCTCGGCGGTGACGGGGCGGTCGTCGCGGGCTTCACCCCCACCTCGCCGCAGGACGGCGGCGGCATCGCACGGGGCATGGCGCTCCAGCCGGACGGCAAGATCGTGTCCGTCGGCTATGTGGGCAACACCGCCTTCGACATCGGCGTGGCCCGGTACAACTCCAACGGAACCCTCGACACCACCTTCAGCGGTGACGGCATGGTGACCGCGGACTTCGGCGGCACCGAGTTCGGCAACGCCGTGGCCGTCCAGCCCGACGGCAGGATCGTCGCCGCCGGTTCGGGCGGCCTCGGCTTCGCCGTCCTCCGCTACAACGCCAACGGCACCCCTGACGTCGGCTTCGGCACGGGCGGCCGTACGTCGGTCAACGCCCCCGGCGACGGAGGCATCGCGTACGGTCTGGCGCTCCAGCAGAACGGCAAGATCGTGCTCGCCGGCCGCGCGGACGACCCGAACAGCTCCGAGGCCAACGACTTCGGCCTGGCCCGTCTCCACGTCAACGGCTCGGTGGACACCGGCTTCGGCGGCGACGGCTTCGTCGTGACCGGCTTCAACGACTTCGACGAGGCGCGTGGTGTGCTCGTCCAGCCCGACGGCAAGATCGTCGCGGCCGGTTACGGAGCGGGCTTCGCCTTCGCCCTCGCCCGCTACCAGGGCGGTGACGGTACGCCCCCGCCGAGCGCGGACCTGTCGGTGACGAAGACCGGGACGACCACGGTGAGCATCGGCGACCGCGCCACCTACACGGTGACGGTCGGCAACGCCACGACGTCCACGGCCACCGCGACCGGCGTGTCGCTCTCCGACTCGCTCTCCGGAGCCGGTGCGACGCTCATCTCGGCCGTTCCCTCACAGGGCACCTGTACGACGACCACGACCGGTGCCACCTGCGCCCTCGGCTCCCTGGCCCCGGGCACGAGCGCGACCGTCACGGTCACGGCCGAACCCCGCGCCGTCGGAACCCTCACCAACTCGGTCGGCGTCAGCGGCTCGCCGCAGGACCCGGTCACCTCCAACAACACGGCCACCGCGACCACTTCGGTGAACAACGCGCGCGGGTGCACCGTGATCGGCACGAGTGCCGCGGAGACCATCAACGGCGGCTTCGGCAACGAGGTGATCTGCGGCCTCGGCGGCAACGACACCATCCGGGCGAGCTACGGCAACGACACGGTCCACGGCGGCTTCGGGAACGACAACATCGACGGCGGCTTCGGCGACGACACCCTGAACGGCGGCCCGGGCAACGACACCCTGACCGGCTACTACGGCAACGACCGCCTGACCACCACCGACGGCACCTCGGGCAACGACACCGCCAACGGCGGCGCCGGCTCGGACACCTGCACCACCGACCCGGGCGACATCCGCGTCAGCTGCCCCTGACGAGGCCCGGGAACACCGCCCGGGCTCCGAGCCCGTACGCACTCCTGATCAGCTGAGGTCGGTGAGCACGTCGGACACGGCGCCGGGGCGTCCGGGCCTCAGGAGCTTCTCGAAGACGGTGAGGACCAGTTCGTCGGTCTCGTCCAGGGGAAGGTGATCGTCGCGACGGACGTGCCCGTCCCGGGGGCCGAAGCCGTGCTTGACGAACGACGCGATGCGGGCACCGTCCCGCATCGCGTCCGCACTCCGGCCGTCGGTGTGCAGGAACGTGTAGCTCCGGCCGTGGGCGGCGGCCCGCCCGGTCTTCTCCCGGCGCCGCCCGTCGGCGTCACCGTCGCTGACGAAGGCGCCCGGGTCGTGCGGACGGAGCGAGATCGCGCTCGGCCCGCGGGACGGCAGCGACGGTCCGTCGGCCTCGAACGCGCGGCTCATGACCGCGTTCTGGCGCTTGGCGAACCACCCCGTGAAGTGCTGCACGGGTGCGATGGGGACGGACGCCCGGACGCTCCCGACGGAGTCGATCACGTCGGCGCGGGTGCGGGCGTCGTCGACGTCGATGCGCCAGCCACTGCGGGTGGGCCGACGCCAGAGGGGCATGTCAGTCATGCTCACAGCCTCTCAGACGAGGTGCTGCCCCTTTCGCTCCCCCTTTCCCCCGCGGCCGCCGCCAGCCACGTGCGCGCGAGGACCCGGTGGCCGAGCGGACTCGGATGGACCCCGTCCGGGGCGATGGCCGCCGCGCCGTGCACCTCGGCGGCGCGCGCCAGTGCCAGGTCCGTGCGGACCACCGTCGCGCCGTGAGCGGTCGCCGTGCGCAGGACGGCGTCGATACGGGGCGTGAGGTCCTCGAACCAGGCCTCCTGCTCGGGGCGGGCCGGGAGCAGGAACGGCGTCATGACGAACAACGTGGCGCCGCACCTCTCCTCGGTCAGGGTGAGGACGCGGTCGAGGGACGCCTCGAACTCCGGTACCGGGCTGAGGAGTCCGCGGTCGTAACGGCGCCAGGTGTCGTTGATGCCGATCAGGACGCTGACGACCGCGGGGGTGAGGGCGAGGACGTCGGTGGCCCAGCGTGCCTCCAGGTCGTGGACCCGATGGCCGTTGACACCCTTGTTGACGACGGTCGCGGGGGAGGGCAGGGCCTCGGCGATCATCCGCACGTAGCCGTCTCCGAGGGAGGCGGGGTCCTGGCGGTCGCGGCCGGTGTCCGTGACGGAGTCACCGATGAAGAGCAGCCGGTCGTCCCGGGTGAACCGCATGCGCGTCTCCTCTCAGGCCTGTCGGAAGGTCTGGCGCATGGTGCCGAGGCCGTCGATCCCGCACTCGACCACGTCGCCGTGGCGCAGGTACGGCCGGGGCTCGGGCCGGCCGAGGGCCACACCGGCCGGGGTGCCGGTGTTGATGACGTCCCCGGGGTGAAGGACCATGAACCGGCTGAGGTAGCGAATGGTTTCGGCGACGGGGAACACCATGTCCGCGGTCGAGCCGTGCTGACGCTCGACACCGTTGACCGTCAGCCGGAGCGAGAGCTTCTGGGGGTCGGGAACCTCGTCCGGAGTGACGAGCCACGGGCCGAGCGGGTTGAACGTCTCGCAGCTCTTCCCCTTGTCCCACTGACCGCCCCGCTCCAGCTGGAACGCGCGCTCGGAGACGTCGTGCGAGACCGCGTACCCGGCGACGCACGCGAGCGCGTCCTCGTCGCTCTCCAGGTACCGGGCGGTCCTTCCGATCACCACGGCCAACTCGACCTCGTAGTCGGTCTTGACGCTGTCCCGCGGAATCAGCACCTCGTCGTACGGTCCCGAGACCGTCCACGGGTCCTTCATGAAGACCACGGGCTCGGTGGGGAGCTCGGCTCCCGTCTCCTCCGCGTGGTCAAGGTAGTTGAGGCCGATGCAGACGACCTTCCCGGGCCGTGCGACCGGCGCCCCGACCCGTACGCGGTCGACCGGAGCGTCCATGGCGGGCAGGGCTCCCGCCGCCACGGCCTCGGCGAGCCGGTCGAGCACCCCGTCGGCGAGCGAGCGGTGGTCGATGTCGTCGGCGATGCCGGAGGCATCGAGCAGCCCACCGGTTCCGTCCAGCACCGCGAGGCGTTCCGCCCCTGCTTCCCCGACCCTCAGCACGCGCATGCCAGCCATCCCTCCCATAGACATCGGATGTATCGACTCGGGAATGCAAGCAATCGCCTGCAGTTTTGTCCAGACCTTCGACGGGGTCAGGTTTGTCCTCCGATGTATCGTGTGGCCCGCCGATACCGCCACCCCCCAGGAGGCCGAGCCGATGGCAGCTGCGACAACAACGCCCAACGTCCTACTGGTCATGGAGGAGGAGCGCAGAGGCGATGTCTATCCGGCGCACGTCCTGGAGGACATCGGACGCCTGGCACGCTGGCACGCCCCCGCCCTCACCCGTGACGGCCTTCTCCGGGAGCCCGGCGTCCTGGAAGAGGTCGACGTCCTGCTCACCGGCTGGGGAGCGCCGGTGCTCGACGCGGCGTTGCTCTCCCGCGCGCCGAGACTGAACGCGGTGATGGTGGCGGCCGGTTCGGTACGGCATCTGACGCCGCCCGAGTTCTGGGCGCGCGGCATCCCCATCGTCTCCGCGGCCGCGGCCAACGCGGTCCCGGTCGCCGAGTTCGGCCTCGCCCAGATCCTGCTCGGCCTCAAGCAGGTCCACCGCCTCGGGCGCGAGGCGGCGGTCAGCCGCCGCTTTCCGCACGACCCGCGGGTGGCCGGAGGGTACGGCTCCCGCGTCGGCCTGCTCGGACTGGGCGAGATCGGCCGGCTCGTCGCCCGGCACCTGCAACCCTTCGGCGTCGAGGTGCTCGCCTGCGACCCCGTGATCGACCCGGCCGCCGCCGGGGAGCTGGGTGTCCGACTCACGGGAATCGACGAGCTGTTCGCCTCTTGCGACGTCGTGAGTGTCCACGCCCCCCTCCTGCCCGAGACCGAAGGCCTCGTGGGCGGGCGGCTCGTGGCGATGCTCCCCGAAGGCGCGACCCTGATCAACACGGCCCGCGGTGCCGTGCTGAACGAGCCGGAGGTGATCGGAGTCCTCCGCGACCGGCCCGACCTCACCGCCGTACTCGATGTGACCTGGCCCGAACCGCCCGCCCCCGACTCGCCGCTCTTCACGCTGTCCAACGTGCTGCTCACCCCGCACCTCGCAGGTGCCATGGGCCGTGAACGCGCCCGCCTGGGTGAACTCGTGCGCGACGAACTGGGGCGGCTCGTGCGCGGCGAGCCCCTGCGGCACGCCGTCGCGCCGGCCCAGGCGTCGACGCGGGCCTAGCCTGGCCTGTTTCCCATGCCCTGATCTCTCGTGTCCGCTCAGACATCGGAGCTTTGATCGATGTCTGAGCGATGACCTTCGGGAGCGCTCCCGATGTCGAGGTGAAGCGCTTCGCCTCCCGATCCCGCTCCTTGACTGCTCAAGCGGGTTTTGAGGCCTCGGCAGGTGTGTGTCACCAAGAGGCCTCATTCGTTTCAACTCTTTTCAGTCATCGGACTATTGACCCTCGTTCGGCCGCGCGTTAGCGTCCCGGCAAGCGCTTACAGGCCAGCTGCCGACGGCGGCGAACAGGAGTTGTCATGCAGAGAACGCGATGGATCGGTGCGGGTTTTCTCGCCTCGGCGTTGGCCCTGACGAGCTGTACGTCCGGCCCCGCCGGGGTGGACGCCAAGCAGGACTCCAAGGCGGAGCTGGAGCTGTGGACCAGGACCACACCCGGCGGCCCCGGCGAGAAGGCCACCCTGAGGCTGGTCGAAGGCTTCGAGAAGGTCACCGGACACAAGGTCAAGGTCACGGCGATATTCGACGACTTCGAGACGAAGCTCCAGCAGCGCGCCGCCCAACGGCAGTTGCCCGACATCGTCATGAACGACGTCACCCAGCTCGGCGCGATGCACAGCCAGGGGCTCCTCAGGGAGATCGACCTCAGCAAGATCAAGAACAGTCAGGACCTCGTCGAGCAGGGCCTGAACTCCGGCAAGAGCGTCGACGGCAAGCAGTACGGCATCCCGTACTCCGCCCAGGCCGGCGCTCTCCTCATCCGCAAGGACTGGCGCGAGAAGCTGAAGCTGGAGGCCCCGCGGACCTGGGACGACCTCGCCGCACTCGCCACCGCCTTCACCACCCGTGACCCCGACGGCAACGGCAAGCAGGACACCTACGGCCTCGCCGCCCCGCTGTCGACCAAGCGCGGCTACGCCTCCTGGTACTTCTCCAACTTCCTCTGGGCCGCCGGAGGAGACTTCATCACCGAGGCGGGACAGGGCACGTACAAGCCGTCGATGACGAGCAAGGAGTCGACGGAGGCCATGCGCTGGTTCCGCGCCCTCGGCTGCGACGACAAGGTCGTCCAGCCCGGCGCCGTCACCATGGACACCCCGCCGACGAACGAGACGTTCGAGGCGGGCAGGACCGGCATGTTCGTCGTCGGCCCCTACCTCATGCCCCGCTTCGACAAGTCCCTCGGCAAGGACAAGTACGAGGTCGTCCCCATGCCCAAGGGACCGAAGGACGCCACCGTGCTCGCCGAGGGCGGCTCCGTCTATCTGATGGCCGGTTCGGAGAACCGCGCCGGACAGGACGCCTTCGCCGGGTACGCCATCTCCGTCGAGGGCCAGAAACTCGGCATGGAGGGCGTCGACGGCTCCACCGTCCAGCTCCCCGTGAACAAGACGGTCGACGTCACCGAGGTACGCCCCGACCCCCGTTGGAAGACGTACGCCGACGTCTACCGCTCCTCAGGGCGCTACGCCCCCTCCATCCCCAACTGGACCCCCGTACGGCAGACCACCGCCGAGACCGTCAACGCGCTGATGGCCGACTGCTCGCTCGACCTGGGCGAGAAGCTGCGTGAACTCGACACGAAGCTCGCCGGAATCCTCCAGGAGCAGGGAATCGCCGGATGACGAGCCTCGACCAGGTGAAGGCGGCCGCCGGCCCGGCGGCCGGCTCCACCCCGCCCGCCGGGCGCGGGCCGACGCCGACCGCGCCGGGAGGAAGCGGGCCGCCCGTCTCCCGCCGGGTGAGGAACCGGCGCGGCGGCAGATGGTGGACGCCGTGGCTCTTCCTCGCCCCGGCCCTGATCCTCTTCCTCTACTTCAAGTTCATCCCCATGGCCAGCGCGCTGACCATGTCCTTCCAGGAAGTCCAGCCCTACCTCGGCAACCGGTGGGTCGGCGGCGAGAACTACGCCACCGTGCTCTCCTCGGACGGCTTCCGCGAGGCCGCCTGGCACACCGTCGTCCTCGCCTTCGGCCAGACCGCCGGCTCGATGCTGCTCGGCCTCACCCTCGCCCTCCTCATGGAAGGACAGGGCCGCAAACTCGGCTTCGTCCGATCGGCCGCCTTCCTCCCCGTCGTCGTGCCGATCGCGGTCGTCGCCGAACTCTGGCGGATCATGTACCACCCCACCGAGGACGGCATGCTCAACTCGCTTCTCGGCCTCGTGGGGTTCGGCCCGTCGGGATTCATCAACGACCCCGACACCTCCATGGTCTCCATCATGCTCACCGGCATCTGGCGGGGAGCCCCCTACGACATGATGATCTTCCTCGCAGGTCTCGCCGGGGTGGACCGCGGCCTGTACGAGGCCGCCAAGGTCGACGGCGCGTCCAGGTTCCAGCGCATCCGCCACGTGACGCTCCCCGGCCTGCGCGCCGTCCTCACCATTCTCTTCATCCTCGCCGCCATCCGGGGCCTGCGCGTCTTCACCGAGGTCTTCCTGCTCACCAACGGCGGCCCCGACGGCTCGACCGAGGTCGTCATGACCGTGATCTACAAACTGGGCCTCGAACAGAACCGGCTCGGCGTCGGCGCGGCCGGAGCCGTCCTGCTGTTCCTGGCGACGCTGCTCCTCACGGTCGGCGTCCACCTGTTCCGACGGAGGGGTAACGAATGAGCGCGCCGACCGAGACCGCCCTCGGACTGACCGAGAGCCGCAGCGCCGCCGGCCGCGCCCTGAAGGTCCTCACCCACCTCCTCGTCCTCGTGGTCTTCGCTGGACCACTGCTCGCCCTGCTCGTCAGCGCCTTCAACCACGTCAAGGACCCCACCCAGCTCAGCGTCGTCCCCTCCGACCCCACCGTCGACAACTTCACCGTCGCCTTCGACCAGGGCGTCCTGAAGTACCTCCTCAACTCGTTCTTCGTCGTCGGCTTCGGACTGCTGCTCCAGGTCGCCGTCTCCGTCCTCGCCGGCTACGCCCTCGCCAGGAAGCGGTTCCGGGGCATGACCCTCGCGTTCGTCGCGATCCTGGCGACCCTGATGCTGCCCGAGGAGATCCTGGCCATCCCGCTCTCCGTGATCCTCGCCGACCTGCCGGTCGTCCACATCAACCTGATCGGCTCCCTCGCCGGCATGATCGTGCCCGTCGGCGCCTGGGCGTTCTCCATCCTCGTCATGACCGAGTTCATGAAGGAGGTACCGAAGGAGCTGGAGGAGGCGGCGCGCATCGACGGCGCCGGAGACCTGCGGATCTTCGCGCAGATCATCCTCCCCATGTGCAGGCCCGCGCTCGGCGTCATCGGAGTCTTCGGCTTCACGATGATCTGGGACCAGTACCTGCTGCCCCTGCTCGTGGCCACCGACTCCTCGTCATACACCCTGCCGCTCGCCCTGCGCACGCTGCGGGTCGACCCGCTCGTCACCCCCGGCGTGGTGATGGCCGCGTCGCTGCTCGCCCTGCTGCCGTCCGTCATCGTCTTCCTCTTCTTCCAGCGCTCCTTCGTCCACGGCCTGTCCAGCGGCGCCCTCAAGGGCTGACCCGAACGGCCGACCCCTCCGAAAGGACCACCTCCCGTGATCCCGTCCGGCCTGATGTCCTTCCCGCTCACGCCGTTCACCCCCGCCGACGAGGTGAACCCGAGCGTGTTCGCCGACCACATCGAGGACCAGCTCGCCCACGGCCCCGCCGCGCTCTTCGTCGCCTGCGGCACGGGGGAGTACTCCTCGCTCAGCGCCCCCGAGTACGCCGAGGTGGTCCGGCACGCCGTACGTGTCGTAGCCGGCCGCGTGCCCGTGTACGCCGGTGCCGGGGGAGGCCTCGGCACCGCCCGAGCAGCCGTCGCCGCCGCCTCGGACGCGGGCGCCGACGGGATCCTGCTCCTGCCCCCGTACCTCGTCGGCGGCACCGAGGACGGCTACCTCGCGTACGTCGAGTCCGTCGCCCGCGCCGGACGGCTCCCCGTCCTCGTCTACCGGCGCGGCCTCGCCAGGATCGGCGTGGCCACCGCCCTCCGGCTCCTCTCCGTGCCCCAGGTCGCCGGGATCAAGGAGGGCAACGGAGACCTGGACTCGATGGCCCGCATGGTCACCGCCGTACGCACCAGCGGCCACCCCCGCGCCGAGACCTTCGCCTTCCTCAACGGACTGCCCACCGCCGAGGTCAGCGCGACCGCCTGCCGGGCCATCGGCATCCGCGACTACTCCTCCGCCGTCCTGTGCTTCGCCCCCGACATCGCCCGCGCCTTCCACACGGCCCTGACGACCGGCGACACCGCCACCACCGGCCGGCTCCTCACCGACTTCTACCTGCCGCTGACCGCCCTGCGCGACCAGGTCCCCGGCTACGCCGTCTCCCTCGTCAAGGCCGGAGCCCGCCTGCGCGCCCTCGACGTCGGCCACGTCCGGGCACCCCTGGTCGACGCGGCACCGGATCACGTCGACCAGCTGAAGGACCTCCTGGCCCGGGGCCGCCGCGCACTGGCCGAAGCGACGGGCGGCGGTGCGGAGTCCGCCGTGACGGACGGCGCGGGTGCCGAACCCACTCCGGAACAAGGCGCTCCCGCCGCCCCCGCCGTGGCGGTCGCCTCGTGAAGGTCACCTCCGTCGTCGTCACCCCCGTCGCCTTCGCCGACCCGCCGCTTCTCAACGCCGTCGGAGTCCACGAGCCGTACGCCCTGCGCGCGGTGGTGGAGGTCGGGACCGACACCGGCGCCTACGGCCTCGGCGAGAGCTACGGCGACGCCGCCCACCTCGAACTGCTCCGCGCCGTCGCCGACGAGCTGCCCGGCCTCGACCCCTTCGACCTCAACGAGCTGTCCCGGCGAGTCGACGCGATCGTCGGCGGCCGGGTGGCGCGTGACGCCCACGGCCTCATCGGCGAGGGCGGGGCGGCCAAGACGGTCGCGAGCGTCACCTCGCCGTTCGAGGTGGCCTGCCACGACCTCCAGGGCAAACACCTCGGGAGGCCCGTGTCCGACCTCCTCGGCGGCGCCACCCGCGACCGGATCGACTTCTGCGGCTATCTCTTCGCGAAATGGGCCGCGCACCCCGGCCACGAGCCGGACGAGTGGGGGCCGGCCCTGGACCCGGCCGGACTCGTGGCGCAGGCCCGGCTCCTGGCGGACCGCTTCGGATTCCGCTCGTTCAAACTCAAGGGCGGTGTACTCCCCCCGGACGACGAGATCGCCGCGATCCGTGCCCTGCGTGAAGCCTTCCCCGGTCACCCGCTCCGCCTCGACCCCAACGCGAGCTGGGACCCCGAGACGGCCGCCCGCGTGGCCGACGAGCTGACGGGAGTACTGGAGTACCTCGAGGACCCGGTCGCCGGCATCCCCGCCATGGCGGACCTCGCCCGGACCGCCCCCATGCCCCTCGCCACCAACATGTGCGTGGTCACCTGGGAGCACCTGACCGAGGCGATTGCCGCCCGGCCCGTGGGCGTCCTGCTCGGCGACCACCACTTCTGGGGCGGCCTCAAGGCCACCCAGCACGTGGCGACCGCCTGCCACCACTTCGGCATCGGGATGTCCATGCACTCCAATTCCC
Source organism: Streptomyces aureus (assembly GCF_001418135.1). Classification (GTDB taxonomy): domain Bacteria; phylum Actinomycetota; class Actinomycetes; order Streptomycetales; family Streptomycetaceae; genus Streptomyces; species Streptomyces aureus_A. The sequence goes on along the minus strand of NZ_LIPQ01000036.1, from coordinate 14,034 downwards.
ACCTCGGGATCAGCCTCGCCGCGATGGTCCACCTCGCCGCTGCCACCCCCGCCATCACCCACGACCTGGACACCCACTGGCCCTGGAAGCGGCCCGAGGACGACGTCGTCACCACACCGTGGCACTTCGTCGACGGCGCGATCACCGTCCCGCGCACGCCGGGACTCGGCGTCGACCTCGACCGCGACGCACTGGACCGGCTGCACCAGCAGTACCTGGTGTGCGGCCTGACCCGCCGCGACGACACCGGCTACCTGGCCCGCGTCGCCCCAGACGTACGGCTCCGCGAAGACGTCCACGAACCCGCCTGACGGCGTCGCCGGACCGCCCGCCCCTCCCGACCGCACAGGAACGATGCCCCATGACCTCCACCAGCGCCGACGCCGAACTCCCGGCAGCCCCTTCGCCCGACACGACCTGGTTCACCCACGACCGCTTCGGCATGTTCGTCCACTGGGGCCTCTACTCCCTCGCCGCGCGCCACGAGTGGGTGAAGACCCGGGAGAAGATGACGGACGAGCAGTACCAGGTGTACTTCGACCACTTCGACCCCGACCGCTACGACCCGGTCCGGTGGGCGCGAACGGCGAAGGCCGCCGGCATGCGGTACGTCGTCCTGACCACCAAGCACCACGACGGCTTCTGCCTCTGGGACAGCCGGCTCACCGACTACAAGGTGACGAAGACACCCCACGGCCGCGACCTGGTCGGTCCGTTCGTCGACGCGTGCCGCGCCGAAGGCCTCAAGGTCGGCTTCTACCACTCCCTGATCGACTGGCACCACCCCTCGTTCCCCGTCGACGGAACACACCCGCGTCGCGACGACGAGGAGTTCAAGGCCGCGGCGGCCGACCGCGACATCCGGGAGTACCAGGAATACCTGCACGGCCAGGTCCGCGAACTGCTCACGGAGTACGGACGCGTCGACTACCTCTTCTTCGACTTCTCCTACGCGGGACGCGAGTGGTGGGGCGGCAAGGGCCCCGGCGACTGGGACTCCCCGCGACTCATGGCGATGGTCCGCGAACTCCAGCCGCACATCCTGGTCAACGACCGGGCCGGCCTCCCCGGGGACTTCGTCACGCCCGAGCAGTACCAGCCGTCCGCGCCGATGACCGTCGGCGGCCGTCCCGTCCTGTGGGAGGCGTGCCAGACCCTCAACGGAAGCTGGGGCTACGACCGCGACAACCTCGACCACAAGAGTCCCGACCTGCTCATCCGGATGCTCGTCGACGGCGTCTCGAAGGGCGGCAACCTCCTGCTGAACGTCGGGCCCACCGGCCGGGGAGACCTCGACCCGCGCGACACCGCCGCCCTCGCCGAGATCGGCCGCTGGACCGACCTGCACGAACGGTCCGTACGCGGCTGCGGCCCCTCCCCGTACACCCCGCCCGCCGACTGCCGGTACACCCAGCGCGGCGACCGGCTCTACGTGCACCTCTTCTCCTGGCCGCTGCGCCATCTGCACCTGCCCGGTCTCGCGGGCCGGGTGCGGTACGCCCAGCTCCTGAACGACGCCTCGGAGATCGTCCAGGAGCCGCTCGACCCCGACCGCCCGGCGATGAACACCCAGATGGGCGGCCAGCCGGCCGGCACCCTCACGCTCCGGCTCCCGGTGCAGCGGCCCGACACACCCGTGCCCGTCATCGAGCTGCACCTGACTGACCCGTCCGGGCCCGTCGCCTCGATGTGAAGGGCCGTACGCGTCCCACCATCCGACCGATCACGGAGGCACCATGCAACGACGTACGTTCCTCACCGGCACCGCGGCGGGGGCGGCAGCGGCCGCCCTGCCCCTCTCCGCCCCGGCGTACGCGAATGCCGCCCGGCGCAAGCCCACGCGCCCACTGGGCCGCACCGTCGACGTCGGCTCCCTGGACGACCTCCAGGACGCCATCGACGCGGCGGGGCCGGGCACCCGCATCGTCGTCGCGAACGGCACCTACACCGTCCCCGCCGCGAAGCCCCTCACCATCACCGGCAAGAACGGCTCCCGCACCGCGCCGATCACCATCGTCGCCGCGTCACGGGGCGGCGTCGTGCTGCGAGGCGAGCGGAGCTTCGTCCTCGACGCGTCCAGCAACGTGACCGTGAGCGGTTTCTCCTTCCGGCAGAGCACCACCCTGGAGATCCCGCCGAACTGCGCGTACATCCGTCTCACCCGCAACGACTTCCAGCTCGCGGACATCGAGGGCCTGCACTGGGTCATGGTGCGCGGCGACGAGGCCGTGATCGACCGCAACCACTTCCACGGCAAGACCACGCTCGGCATCTTCCTCGGCATCGAGGGCTCGGGCAGCGAGGCCATGGCCCAGGGCGTGCACGTCCACCGCAACTACTTCTCCGACCACACCTTCACGGGCGCCAACGGCGGCGAACCCATCCGCCTCGGCGTCAGCCCCCGTGCCCTGTCCAGCGCGAACGCGCTCGTCGAGTACAACCTGTTCGAGCGGGTCAACGGCGACCCCGAGGCGATCTCCGTCAAGAGCTCCGACAACGTCATCCGCTACAACACCATCCGCGACAGCCTCGGCGGCATCGTTCTGCGCCACGGCAACGGCACCCTCGTCGACAGCAACTACCTCATCGGCGGCGAGGAGGGCGTACGGATCTACGGAAACGACCACGTCATCGTCAACAACTACCTGGCCGGCCTCACCGGCCGGGCGATGGTCATCGGCAGCGGAACGGAACGCGACCACCTTCCCGGAGAATCGGCCGAGGCCCGCCGGGGCAACGACGCACCCGACCGCGTCCTCATCGCCCACAACACCCTCCTCGACAACGCGGGCGGCGCGCTGTCGGGCGAGAGCCACCGCCCGCACGAACCCCGTGACGTCACCGTCGCCGACAACCTGCTGGTCGGCCAGACCGGCAGCCTGGTGGAGATGGCGACCACGGTCCGCTTCACCTGGCAGAGCAACATCCTGTTCGGCGCGGCGTCCGACGGGAACATCCCCGCCGGCGGATTCCTGCGGGCCGATCCCCGCCTGGTGAAGGGCTCCGACGGGGTGTACCGCCTGTCGAGCACGAGCCGGGCGATCGGCGCGGCCACACTGTCCCCGGCGCCCGTCACCCACGACATCGACGGCGACGCGCGTGGCGGTGTGCGCGACGTCGGCGCCGACGAGTACGCGACGGCGACGCCGATCCGCCGGCCGCTGACCCCGGCGGACGTCGGCCCCAACGCCCGCTGACGGAGAAGGGGGGAGGACAGCCGGCCCGTCGTACGTCGGCTCCGGTCCGGCTGTCGCCTCCTGAATCCCCCTCGTGGACGGGGCCGGTCTGCCCCGCGCCACCCTGCAGTAAGGTGGCGCCCAGCAGACACATCCGATGTATTTGGCCTTGCACAGGAGGACGCCTTGGCAGTTACGGACGAGGCGATCGGCAAGATCAAGGAGATGATCGTCTCCGGCACGCTGCGCCCGGGGGACCGGCTGCCCAAGGAGGCCGACCTCGCCGCCGAACTGGGCCTGTCGCGCAATTCCCTGCGCGAGGCGGTGAAGGCCCTGTCCCTGCTGAACATCCTCGACGTGCGGCAGGGCGACGGGACGTACGTCTCCAGCCTCGAACCTCCGCTGCTGCTCGAGGCGGTGTCGTTCGTCCTGGACTTCCACCAGGACGACCAGGCGCTCCAGGCCCTGAAGGTGCGGGGCATCCTGGAGCCGGCGGCGACCGCGCTGGCCGCGGAGCGCATCCCCGAGAACGAGATCAGGGAGCTCGGGGAGCTCCTCGACCGGCTCGGTGACGCCCCGAGCCTGGACGAACTCGTCGCCAGCGACCTGGAGTTCCACCGGCGCATCGCGGCGGCCTCCGGGATTCCCCTGCTGTGCTCGCTCCTCGACAGCATCTCCGGGGCCACTGTGCGGGCGCGGCTGTGGCGCGGGATCACCGAGGAGACGGCCGTGGCCCGGACCCTGTCGGAGCACCGGGCGATCCTGGACGCGCTCGCCGCACGGGACGCGCGAACGGCGGAGGCCTGGGCGACGATCCACATCTCCAACGTCGTTCGCTGGCTCGACAGCGTGCTGTGACCTGCTGTCCCGAATCCTCCCTCCGCCTCCACCGCCATTGACGCATGACGAGGGCGGGCGCTCCCCGGGGAGCGCCCGCCCTCGTCATGCCGTTCGTGATGCCCTCCCTGCCGCCTTTCTCAAGGTCCGAGAAACATCCGATGTCTACTTGCCTCACCTCTCGCGAGCGCCGTATCGTTCTCGCTCAATAGGCCAATCACCCGATCTGTGCTGATGGTTGGGGCTGCTCCGTGTCGGTCGGGCAGTTGAAGCCGAACACCGAGCAAGCAGCCCAGGTGTGAAAGGAACCCCGTTGTCCACTGACATCACGCGGGTCATTGCGATGGACACCTACGACATCCGTTTCCCGACCTCCCGCCAACTCGACGGGTCCGACGCGATGAACCCGGACCCTGACTACTCCGCGGCCTACCTCGTCCTGCGCACGAACGAGCCCGACGGCCCCACGGGACACGGCTTCACCTTCACCATCGGGCGTGGCAACGATGTCCAGGTCGCGGCGATCGCAGCACTTCGCCCCCACATCGTCGGGCGGTCCGTGGAGGACCTCTGCGCCGACCCCGGCCTCGTCAGCCGCGCGCTGATCGGCGACAGCCAACTCCGCTGGCTCGGGCCCGAGAAGGGCGTAATGCACATGGCCGTCGGGGCCGTGGTCAACGCGGTATGGGACCTGGCGGCCAAGCGGCAGCGGAAGCCGCTGTGGAAGCTGCTCGCCGACGCCGACCCCGAGTGGCTCGTCTCGCAGGTCGACTTCCGCTACATCACCGACGCCATCACCCCCGAGGAGGCCCTCGGCCTCCTCCGGCGCGGCAAGGACGGGCGCGCCGGGCGCGAGAGCGTCCTGCGGGACCGGGGCTACCCCGCGTACACCACGTCGCCCGGCTGGCTAGGCTACTCCGACGAGAAGCTGACCCGACTCGCCAAGGAAGCGGTGGCGGCGGGCTTCACCCAGATCAAGCTGAAGGTCGGCGCCGACCTCGCGGACGACGTCCGGCGCTGCCGTGCCGCCCGCGCCGCCGTCGGCGCGGACGTCCGCCTGGCCGTCGACGCCAACCAGCGGTGGAACGTCAGCGAGGCCATCGAGTGGACGCGGGCGCTCGCCGAGTTCGACCCCTACTGGATCGAGGAGCCGACCAGCCCGGACGACATCCTCGGGCACGCGCGCGTACGGGCCGCCGTCGCCCCGGTGAAGGTGGCGACGGGCGAGCACGTACAGAACCGCATCGTGTTCAAGCAGCTCCTCCAGGCGGACGCCGTCGACATCGTCCAGCTCGACGCGGCCCGGGTCGGCGGCGTGAACGAGAACCTCGCCATACTCCTCCTCGCAGCCAAGTTCGGCGTACCCGTCTGCCCGCACGCCGGCGGGGTCGGGCTGTGCGAACTGGTCCAGCACCTCGCGATGTTCGACTTCGTCGCGCTCAGCGGAACCACCGAGGACCGGGTCATCGAGTTCGTCGACCATCTGCACGAGCACTTCGCCCACCCGGCCGTCATACGCGAGGGCGCCTACACGGCGCCCCTCGCCCCCGGCTTCTCGGCCGACATGCACGAGGCCTCCCTCGCCACGTTCGTCTACCCCCACGGCACGTTCTGGGCCGCGGACCTGGCGGGAGCACTCGCCGACGAAGCCACCGTGGAGGTGACCGCATGACCTCGTACCCGCTCGCCGGCCTCCGCGCCGTCGTCACCGGCGGCGCCTCCGGCATCGGACTCGCCGTCGCCCGCCTGCTGGACGCGCAGGGCGCCGCCGTCGCCGTCCTCGACCTCGATCCGGCGGCCACCCCCGACACGTTCACCGCCCTCCGCGCGGACGTGGCCGACGACACCTCGGTACGCGAAGTCGTCGCGGCGGCCGCCGCCACGCTCGGCGGAATCGACATCCTCGTCAACAACGCGGGCATCGGCGCCGCCGGCACCGTCGAGGACAACCCCGACGACCAGTGGCACGGCGTCCTCGACGTCAACCTCCTCGGCGTCGTCCGCACCACCCGCGCCGCCCTGCCCCACCTGCGCCGCTCGGAACACGCCGCCGTCGTCAACATCTGCTCCATCGCCGCCACCGCGGGCCTGCCGCAGCGGGCCCTCTACTCGGCGAGCAAGGGGGCGGTCCTCTCCCTGACCCTCGCCATGGCCGCCGACCACGTCAGGGAGGGCATCCGGGTCAACTGCGTCAACCCCGGGACCGTGGACACCCCGTGGGTCGCGCGTCTGCTCGACGCGGCGGCGGACCCGGAGGCCGAACGCGCGGCACTCAGCGCCCGCCAGCCCACCGGACGGCTCGTCGACGCCGACGAGGTCGCGGCGGCCGTCGTCTACCTCGCGTCCCCGGCGGCGGCCTCGGTGACGGGCACCGCCCTCGCCGTCGACGGCGGCATGGCGGGTCTCCGACTCCGGCCGGCGGGCACATGAGCGCGGACAAGAGGGCCGCAGACGATCGGGCTACGGACGAACAGGCCACGGACGGACCGACCGCCGGCGAACCGGCCGCCGACCCCGCGGGCCTCACCCGCGTCCCCCTCGGCCGGACCACCGCCTGGACGACCCGCCTCGCCTTCGGCGCGGCCGGCATCGGCAACCTCTACAGCACCGTCACCGACGAGGACGCGAACCGCACCCTCGCGACCGCCTGGGACCGCGGCATCCGTTCCTTCGACACCGCGCCCCACTACGGCCTCGGCCTGTCCGAGCGCCGGCTCGGCGCCTTTCTGCGGGACCGGCCCCGTGACACGTACACCGTCTCGACGAAGGTCGGCCGCCTCCTCGTCCCCGACCCCGGCGCGACCGGCGACGACCTCGCCGACGGCTTCGCGGTACCCGCCGCGTACCGCAGGGTCTGGGACTTCGGGGCGGACGGCATCCGGCGCGGCCTGGAGGCGAGCCTGGAGCGGCTCGGGCTCGACCGCGTCGACATCGTGTACCTGCACGACCCCGACGACCACGCCGACCAGGCGCTGCGCGAGGCGTACCCCGCCCTGGAACGCCTGAGGGCCGAGGGAGTCGTCCGTGCCATCGGCGTGGGCATGAACCAGACCGCGATCCCCACCCGCTTCGTCACCGAGACCGACATCGACGTCGTCCTGCTCGCCGGCCGCTACACCCTGCTCGACCGGAGCGGCCTCGCCGAACTGCTGCCCGCCGCGCAGCGCCGTGGCGTGTCGGTCGTCGCCGGAGGGGTGTTCAACTCGGGCCTGCTCGCGGATCCGCGTCCGGGCGCCACGTACGACTACGCGGCGGCCCCGCCGGAGACCCTGGCCAGGGCGCTCCGGCTGCGGGAGATCTGCGAGCGCCACGGAGTGCCCCTGAGGGCCGCGGCGGCCCGCTTCCCGCTGGGCCATCCCGCCGTGGCGGGTGTCCTCCTCGGCCTGCGTAGCGCGGCGGAGGCCACGGACGCCGCCGACATGCTGGCCCGAGAGATACCCGGAGACCTCTGGGAAGAGCTGCGGCGCGAGCACCACACCCCCGGGTCCGCTCCCAGCCAGGACCGCCGGTGAGGCGCCGATGAGGATCGCACTGTTCGTCACCGACACCCCTGGAGCGAGCCCATGAGAATCGCCCTGCACACCCGGGTCCGCGCGGACCGCATCGCCGCGTACGAGGAGGCGCACCGCGATGTTCCTCCCGAGCTGACGAGCGCGATCCGGGCCGCCGGCTGCACGTCCTGGACGATCTGGCGCAGCGGCACCGACCTGTTTCATCTGCTCGACTGCGAGGACTACGCCCGTCTCCTGGCCGAACTCGGGACACTGCCCGTCAACGTGGAGTGGCAGGCCCGGATGGCCGAACTCCTCGAGGTCGTCCACGACTACTCCGGCGACGGCGCGGACGCGGGGCTGCCCGTGGTGTGGCACCTGTGAGCACTCCCAGCGGCCCCCTCGTCGTCGACGCGCACCACCACCTCTGGGACCTGTCCGCACGCGACCAGGACTGGATCACCGGCCCGGCCCTCGCGCCCCTGCGCCGCACCTTCACCGAGGGCGAACTGAGGGCCGAGGCCGCCGCCGCGGGGGTGGCGGCCACCGTCCTCATCCAGACGGTCACCGTCGCCGACGAGACTCCCGAGATGCTGGCCACCGCCCGCGACAGCGACCTGATCGCCGGCGTCGTCGGCTGGACGGACCTGACGGCGCCCGACGTCGCCGACACCCTGGCCTCGCTGCTCGCCCTGCCGGGCGGCGACCACCTCGTGGGCATCCGCCACCAGGTCCAGTCGGAACCCGATCCCGCCTGGCTGCTCCGCCCCGACGTCCGGCACGGTCTCACCGCGGTGGCCGACGCCGGGCTCGCGTACGACCTGGTGATACTCCCGCACCAGCTCCCGGCCGCGACGAAGGCCGCGAGGGAACTGCCGGAGCTGACCTTCGTCCTCGACCACGCGGCGAAACCGCCCGTGGCGAGCGGAGACCTCGAGCCCTGGGCGGCCGACCTGCGCGCCTTCGCCGCCCTGCCCAACACCGTCGGCAAGCTCTCCGGCCTGCACACCGAGGCCGACTGGCGCGCCTGGACGGTGCGGGACCTGCGGCCGTACGCCGACACCCTGCTCGACGCGTTCGGCCCGAGCCGCGTCATGTTCGGTTCCGACTGGCCGGTGTGCACCCTGGCGGCGTCGTACGGACGGACGCTCGCGACCGCGGGGGAGCTCACGGAGGCGCTCAGCCCCGGCGAGCGGGCGGCGGTCTTCGGGGGCAGGGCGATGCGGACGTACCGACTGGGGGAGCGCGTCGCTCGGCGGGCGGGCCGACCGGCGGTCACGTAGGGTCGTGATGCCGCTACGACAGTCGCGGTGCCGCGACGAGGGCTGACGCCTCGTCGCCGCAGGCGCGGGCGGGGCGCCGCTCGACCGATCTGGGGTGCCCATGACAGGACAGTTCGAAGCGACGTTCGAGGTCGACCGGCCGGTGGAGGAGGTGTTCGCCTTTCTCGCCGACGGGCGCAACGATCCGGAGTTCAGCCCCCGGGTCCTCAGGATCGAGCGGGTGCCGGACGCCCCGACCGCCGTGGGCACCGTCTTCCGGAGCACCGTCAAGGACGCCGGGATGAAGACCGCGAGGGAGTTCCGCATCACCGCCCTCGAAGCGCCCGTGAAGATCCGCTGGGCCGAGGTGTCCAAGAACCTCGTCACGGCGAGCGAGGGTGGCTACGACCTGGAACCGCTCACCGCCGGCCGGACCCAGGTCCGGATCTACAACGTGCTCGAAGGCCACGGCGTGGGCAGACTCCTCGCCGGCCTCGCGCTCTCGGCGGCCCGCAAGGACGCCCCCGGCTTCGGCGCCCGGATCAAGGCGGCGGCGGAGGCGGGGATCGCCCCGCGCTGAGACCGCGAGCGAGCCGCCTACCTGTTCCCGTCCCTCGGGCGCGGGACCGGCACGACCTGCGGGCCCCGCGGCGGGGCGCTGAAGCGGACGGGCACGCCCGGCGAGTAGAGCACGCTCACGGGCGGACCGGGCGGTTGCTCCAGGCCGGCCGCGGTGAGCAGGGTCTCGTCGCAGTCGAGCAGCCGGGCGCGGTGGAGCGGCCAGCGCGGGTGGGTGTTCGGGAGATAGAGCGGCCGCCCCCGGAACGAGCTGTGCATGCCCCAGCGGGCGGTCAGGAAGTGTTCGAGCGCGGTGGGCTCCTCCACCGGATCGCCGATCTCCACGCTGATCGCGCTGCGCGCCCCGCGGGGGCCGGGCCAGCGTCGGCTGCTGGTGTACGTCACGGTGGAACCGTCGTTGCGGACGCTCATCCTGGACCACACGTACGGGATCCGGAACGCCCACCGTCCGACGGTCACCGGGATCAGCCGGGACGCGTCGAGCGAGCGGAAGACGACCCCCCGGCGGCCGTGGGCGTCCACGGAGTAGAGCCGGACGTTGGTCTCGGGGAAGGTCCCGAGATACGGGATCCCGGGGAGCCGGAGCCAGCCGACCCGGTGCATCCGGAAGGCGACCAGGCCCACGTAGGTGACGCCGTCGTGAGTGTCGGGCACGGTGCCCGCGGGCAGGAGCGGGGCCACGTCGGAGGGGTCCACGGCCCAGTGCAGGAACGCCAGGTCGAGCCAGGACTGGGTGAGCAGCGTGAGGTCCTGGCGGTGCGGCGGGTCGGCCGATATCGGCTCGGGGAGCACGGCGGGCGGCGTCTGCGGCATCCCAGCAGTATCGGATACCGAACCGAAGGAGGTGGCCCTCCACGGGTGTGTGGAGGGCCACCTCTTCACAGCTCACCGGGGGCGGGAACGGCCCCGGCGAGTCGTGGACGTGCTGTTACGGCGTCACCTTGAGGAGCTTGTTCGCGGTGCCGGAGGCCGGGTTCTTGATGGCGTCCGCGGTGGCCGCCCCCGTCAGCGCGGCGGCCGTGTCGGCCGGCGTCGCCGACGGGTTGGCCGCCAGATAGAGGACCGCGGCACCCGCCACGTGCGGGCTGGCCATCGAGGTTCCGGAGATCGTCTTGACGCCGGTGTCGCTGTCGTTCCAGGCCGAGGTGATCTCCGAGCCGGGCGCGTACAGGTCCACCACGGAGCCGAAGTTCGAGAACTCCGACTGCTCGTCGTCCTTGGTGCTGGACGCCACGGTGAGCGCCTCCGGCACGCGGGAGGGCGAGCCCTGGCCGGCGTCGGAGGACTCGTTGCCGGCCGCCACCGCGAAGGTCACACCGGAGGCGATGGCCCGCTTGACCGCCGCGTCCAGGGCCTCGTCGGCGCCGCCGCCGAGGCTCATGTTCGCGACCGAGGGCCCGGAGTGGTTCTGGGTGACCCAGTCGATGCCGGCCACGACCTGCTCGGTGGTGCCCGAGCCGTTGTCGTCGAGGACGCGGACGGCCACGACCTTGGCCTTCTTGGCGACGCCGTGGGCGGTGCCGGCGATGGTGCCCGCCACGTGGGTGCCGTGGCCGTTGCCGTCGTCGGCGCTGTCGTCGTTGTCCACGGCGTCGAAGCCGTGGGCCGCCCGGCCGCCGAAGTCCTTGTGCGAGATCCGGACGCCGGTGTCGATGACGTACGCGGTCACGCCCTCCCCGCCGTTGTCGGGGTACGTGTACTTCTGGTCGCCGGCCGTGTCGGCCTGGTCGATCCGGTCCAGACCCCAGGACGGGGGCTGTTCCTGCGTCTCCTTGATGCTGAACCGCTTGTTCTGCACGACGGCGCCGACCGCGGGGTCGGCGGCGAGCCGCTTGGCCTCCTCGACGGACAGACCGGACGCCGAGAAGCCGTTGACCTCGGAGCCGTAGGAGCGGACGAGCGTGCCGCCGTACTTCTTGGCGAGGTCCCCCTTGTTCGCGGATGCGTCGAGGATGACGATGAAGCTGCCGTCGACGGCGCCCGGTGCGCCGAGTCCGTGGACGGTGCCCTCGGCCGGGGTGGCTGCCCCGGCGAGGTTGCCCGCGAACAGCGCCGCGGCGGCCGCGGCCGCGGTACCTGTGGCTATGGCCGCGTTGCGAAGTCCGTGGGATCGCTTGTGAGTTGCCATGAAAGTGGATCTCTCCTCGTGTTGACGTGTGGGGCGTCAAACGTTCGAGAGAACCCTGTTCGGATTGGCAGGAGCAAATCAAGAGCGAACCAGGGGTAAAGGCTTATTCAACAAGGTTTCTTAAACAGCTCTCCGCACCGCCTCCATGTCACACACATCGCCTGGCCGACTCCTCCGTGAAATGGTCACGTTCGGGCACTCGGTCCGTGGGGGGCGGGCCGGCGTCGAGACCCCGGTTGACGTCGACCGTGTGCAGCGGCGACGGTGACCGGCATGGGGAGAGAACACCGACTGCTCGTTCCGCTGGTCTGCCTGGTCCTGGGGGGCGCCCTGACCGCGGCCGTCCTCGGAGCGTCCGAGGGGAAAAGGCCGCACGAGGTGATGTCCGGAGCCGCGTCCGGCGCGCCCGTGCCCGGCGACTTCGTCGACATCCGTGACGTACCGCCGACCCGGGCTTCGGCCACACGCCCCGGCCCCGACGCCTCGACCGGCTCCTTCGCCGTCGACTGCGGGCGCAACGAGGAGGGTCACTACAACCAGGACAACCTGGTGATCTCACCCGGACTCCGCCACGGCGCCCACCACACCCACGCCTACGTCGGAAACCGCTCCACCGACGCGTTCTCCACCGACGAGAGCCTCGCCGCCGCCCCCACCACCTGCCGCGGCGGCGACCGCTCCACCTACTACTGGCCCGTCCTCCGCCGCCCCGACCTCCCCGCCACACGGGCGTACGAGAAGGCGGCGGGCCACGGCAACACGGGTCGGATCCTCGTGCCCGCCGAAGTGCGCCTCACGTTCCACGGCAACCCGGCGGGCAAGGTCGTCCCGATGCCGCGCTTCCTGCGCGCCTTCACCGGCGACGCCGTCGCGTTCACCGCCCGCGGCGACGCGGGCGTGAAGGCACGCTGGGGCTGCGCGAGCGTGCCCGACCGCTCCACCACCCGCTACCCGCGCTGCCCGTCGGGCGACCGCCTCACCCGCACCCTGGTCTTCCCGAGCTGCTGGAACGGCCTCGACACCGCCGACCCCGAGCGCACCCACCTGCTCTTCCCCGCCGCCAACGGCGTCTGCCCCCAGAACACCTTCGCCGTCCCCGAACTGCGCATCACCCTGGCCTACGACACACCCCCGGCCGACGCGCCGATCGCCCTGGACTCCTTTCCCGAGCAACGCCACAGCCCGAAGACCGACCACGCGATGTTCGTCAACGTGATGACGGACGACCGGATGGCGAAGCTCGTCACCTGCGTCAACACGGGACGGCACTGCTGAAGGCGCGTCAGCGTGACCCACGTCACATGAACCAGAGGTGCCGGGGCCACGTGTGGGGCACGGCGCGGACGGCGCCGACGATGCTGGCACCGCAGACGGAGTGGATGGGATGGCCGGACCACGATGGCCCCGCAGCAGGCGGGGATCGACCGACGAAGCACTGATCAGGGCGGTGTACGAGGAACACGGCAACGCCCTCCTGGCGTACGCCACCCGCCTGACCGGCGACCGGGCCACCGCGGAGGACGTCGTACAGGAGACCCTCATCCGCGCCTGGCGCCACTCCGAGGCCCTTGTCAACGGAAAGGGCTCCGTACGCGGGTGGCTCCTCACGGTCGCCCGGAACATCATCACCGACCGCTACCGGGCCAAGGCCGCCCGTCCCGCAGAGGTGGCGGAATCCCCCGCGACACCCCCCGTCGAGGAGGACCACGCCGACTCGGTCGTCGACACGATGACCGTCCTCGGCGCCCTCGACCGGCTGTCGCCCGAGCACCGCGACGTCCTCACCGAGCTCTACTACCGCGAGCGCAGCGTCGCGGAGGCGGCCGACGCCCTGGGCATCCCGGCCGGCACAGTGAAATCCCGCTCGCACTACGCGCTGAAGGCGTTGCGCGAGACGTTCAGAGAAGGAAACCGGCCGAGCGCACCGCAGCAGCCCGCCGGACTCAGGGAGGTGGTCGCATGAACCGGCAGCAGCACGAAGAGGAGGAACTCCTCGGCCCGTACGTCCTCGGCGTACTCGACGAAGCCGAAAACCGGCGCCTGGAAGCGCACGTGAACGACTGCGCGGCATGCCGGCAGGAGGTGTCCGCATTGCGTGAGATGGAAACGGCGCTCGGCGAGGTCCCGCCGGAAGCCTTCCTCGACGGCCCGCCCCAGGGCGGCGACCTGCTCCTCCAGCGCACCCTGCGGCAGATGCGCGGAGAGCGCGCGAGCGCGCGGAACCGACGCCGCGGACTGGTCGGCCTCGCCGCGGCGGCAGCACTCGCCGGAGTCTTCTGGGCCGGTACGGCGACCTCGGGCGCCGGCGACCCGGTCGCCCTGCCGCCGAAAAAATCTCCGGATCCGTTGAACCCGCCCCGTACGGCCCGCGTGTTTCCGGTGCCGACAGAGACCAACGAAGTACCGGATAAGAGGAGTTCTCATGATGAACCTGCGCAAGCTCACCATCGCCGCAGCCGGGACCGCCCTCGTGCTCGGGGCGACGGCCTGTGGAACGCAGGGCACCACGAACGGCTCCAGCCAGCAGGCCCCGGCGCAGACGGCCGCCCCCGCCGCCGACG
>NZ_LIPQ01000359.1 GCF_001418135.1 Streptomyces aureus | reverse complement strand
GAGTCCTCGCCCCGGCCCCGACCGCGTCCCCGTCCCCGGCCGCTGTCGTCCGTGTCCAGGAGGTAGCCCACGGCGAACTGCACGGCGATGGCCGCGAACAGCACCCAGTGCAGGGTCTTGGTGACGATCCCGTAGCCATGTGGACCGTTTCGAAGGTCGGAGCCCATGGCTCCAACGTGCCTCATCCGAACGCCCGGGTCCCGTCGCGACACCGCGAGGTTCCGCTCGCGCCGACTGCCGGGCCTTGCCACGGTCCGCACCAGGGGGACTTCGTCGACTCGCGAGCGTCGTTAATCGGTCGTACTGAACGACCGGTCGGTAAACCTGACGCGTCCTTGCGCAGGCCGGCAGTCGCTACAGGGCTGGAGCGGGCGGGGGTGCGGCCGCGGCAGAACAGTCCCGGGCGGCCCTGACCTGCAGAACACTCATTCGATCATCGATATACGGGTCCACGTGTCCGGATAGCGACCCCGAAGGTGCGATCGCTCTGCGTGTCAGACACACTCCAAAGCGCAAGCGAGGCGGTGATCTCAAGGTAGATGACGCCTCAACCCTTCGAATTGAAAGCGAGTCCCCGTCATGCTTCGCCGTTTTGCTGCGGTCTCCGCGTCCGCTCTTCTCTGTCTCGTCGGCACCGCCACTGTCGCGGAAGCCCGGACCGAAAGCCTCTACACCCCCTCCGCCGTCGTGCTGAGCATCAGCAAGGGCGCCGACGCGAGTTCGGCCACCGTCCTGCGCGCGGTCACGCTCAGCTGCGCGCCGACCGCCGCCGGAACGCACCCCGCCCCCGAGGCCGCCTGCGCCGAGCTCAAGGCCGGCTCCCGGAGCGGCGCCTTCGAGGGCCTGCTGGCCTCACCGGCCCCGGACCGGATGTGCCCGCAGCACTACGACCCCGTCACCGTCAGCGTGGACGGCGTGTGGGAGGGATCCCGCGCCTCGTGGCAGTACACGTTCGGCAACGCCTGTGCCATGGGCGTCACCCTGAACGGAGGGGCGGCCTTCGCCTTCTGACGGCTCGGCCGGTCAGTCCCGTGGTTGTGGCGTACTTGTGCCGCGACCACGGACGGCCGGGGAATCCTCCTGTGGCGGGCCGGCCGACGCGTCGCCCCGCCGTCGCCCACACGATGCCGGCCGGCGACCCGCCCCGGCACACCCGGCTGCGCAAACTGGTGACGAAGGCGTTCACCACCGGGGCCGTCGCGCAGCTTCGCCCGTTCATCGCCCGCGTCACCGGTTCTCCGGCATCCGTCTTGCCGCCCCGGCGGACCGGCTGGAAGGGCGGCACACCCGACTCGCCCGAAGGCTGGCAGCACTCCCCGTCCTGGCCCGGCCGAACGCCGCACAGTCGCCGTACGCCGTACGGGATCGGTACCGAAGGCGTGTTCAGGCCGTAGGTCCGTCACCTGATCGGATCAACAAGTCCTAGAGTGTGCGCGTGACCGAGCAGAATCCCGAACTCATCGCAGGCCGCTACCAGCTGGTCGAACGCATCGGCCAAGGCGGCATGGGCCGGGTGTGGCGTGGCCTCGACCAGCAGCTCTTCGGGCGCGAGGTCGCCGTGAAGGAGATCCTGTTCCCGCCGGGCATGGACGACGACGACCGTGCAGTGCTGCTCCGGCGGTTCACCGGCGAGGCCCGCGCAGCGGTCACTCTCAGCCACCCAGGGGTCATCACCGTCCATGACGTCGTGGAGCATCACGGAGCCCCCGTCATCATCATGGAACTGATCCGTGGGGAGTCCCTGGCCGGTGCCATCCGAAGCAGCGGCAGACTGCCCGTACGGCGGGTGGCCGAGATCGGCGCCGCGATGCTCGACGCGTTGGCCGAGGCGCACCGGGCGCGCATCATCCATCGCGACATCAAGCCGGACAATGTGCTGCTGACCAAGGACCGTGTCGTCCTGACCGACTTCGGCATCGCCCACCTCGCCGACGCCACGACCAAACTGAGTCACAGCGGAATCGTGATCGGCACCCCGCAGTACATGTCGCCGGAGCAGCTGGACGGCAAGCGCCCGACTCCGGCCAACGACCTGTGGGCGCTCGGCGCGACCCTGTACCACGCCGTCGAGGGACACCCGCCGTTCGAGGCGGACGGGCTCCACGCCCTCGCCGTGGCTGTGTTCACCAGCCCGCACCGGTCGCCGGTCCATGCCGGCCCGCTGACGCCCGTGCTGGACGCGCTCCTCACCAAGGACCCGGCTCGGCGCGTGGGCGCCTCGGAAGCGGCCGAGATGCTCGCGTCGGTGCTGCGGTCCTCGGCCGGTTCCGAACCAGCCGAGCATGGGCCGGCGCGCGAACGCGCACCCGAACCCGAACCCACGCCCACGCCCACCCACAGGCCCGATCCGCGGGCGACACCTGCGCCGGCACCGACACCGGCGCCGGCACCGACACCTGCGCCGGCACCGACACCTGCGCCGGAACCGTCGCCGGTACCGGACGCGGCCGCCGAGAACGCGCCCGCCCCGACGATGCCGCAGCGGGCGCCCTCACCGACCCCGCCACCGACCCCCACGGTCCCGGACTCCGGGTCCGCCGTCGGCACTCCGCGCGGCCCCGTACCGGACCGGCCGACCACCCCTCCCGTGCCCGTACCCCAGAGGGAGAACCCGGTCACGCTCGACACGACGGCAGACTCGGAACGCCGACGGCCGATGGCGGCCCAGCGGCGCGGCGTCACCCGCCGCTCCGCGATCCTGGGCACAGCGCTGGCGGTGCTCGCCTCGGGCTCCCTCCTGACCTGGGCGCTCAGCCGTGACGAGGACGCCGCTCGCGGAGGAGCGGCCGGCAGTGGAGCGGGTAACCCCTCCGTCACGGTGGTGATCGGAGTGGACGCACCACTGAGTGGCGGACTGTCATCGATGGGCCTCGGCATCAAGAACTCCGCCGACCTGGCGGCCAGAACCGCCAACGAGTCCCGCCACGTCCCCGGCGTGAGGTTCGAGATCAAGCCCCTGGACGACGCGGCCGATCCCTCCAAGGGCGCCTCCAACGCCGCCCGGTTCGTGGCCGACGAGAAGGTTCTGGGGGTCGTCGGCCCACTCAACTCGGCCGTCGCCCGGACGCTGGTGCCCTCGCTCGCGCGGGCGGACATGGTCAACGTGTCACCGGCCAACACCGACCCCACCCTGACCCTGGGCCCCGACTGGTCCGCGGGCCACAGGTCCCGTCCCCACTCCACCTACTTCCGCACCATCGCCACGGACGTCGACCAGGGGCCGTTCGGCGCCCGGTACCTGTACGAGGCGAAGAAGACGAAGCTCTACGTCATCGACGACACGAGCGCCCACGGCACCGCACTCACCGCCGGTCTCACGGCCGAGTTCACCCGACTCGGCGGGACCGTCGTCGGTACCGAGCAGGTCGACCCCGCGGAACGCGCCTTCGCGGGCCTCGCCGTCAGAGTACGGTCCTCAGGTGCCGACGCCGTCTACTTCGGCGGCTACTACGACACTGCGGCGCCCCTGTCCCAGCAGCTCAAGCAGGCGGGGGTGAACGTCCCCCTGATGGGCGGCGACGGCATCTTCGACCAGCAGTACCTCACGGAGAACCCGCAGGCCGAGGGCGACCTCGCGACCCAGATCGGCGTACCCGCCGAGGCATCGGAGACGGGACAGGAGTTCCTCGACCGGTACCGGAAGGCGAACTACCCCGAGCCGCCCGGCTGGTACGGCCCCTACGCCCACGACGCGACCTGGGCCCTCATCGAGGCGGTGAAGAATCTCGTGACGGCCAACGGCGGCACCCTCCCGGACAACGCCCGGGCGAAGCTCTCGCAGGCAGTCTCCGGTGTGGCCTTCGAGGGTGTCACCGGCCGCGTCGCCTTCGACAGCTACGGCGACACGGTCAACCGCCGGCTGACGGTGTACGCGGTCGACAACGGGAGCTGGAAGATCACCCCGAACACCTCCACCATCCCCTGACTGCCGCCGCAGCGAGACGGCCGGAGGTAGTCCGGCCCCCTGGCTCCCCGGCGTTCGAACGACGCTGCCGTTGCCCGTACGCGGCGTCCCGGACTGGTGGTACCGACGCGTGAACTGCTCGCCGCACAGCCAGGCCTGCCGACGTGGGGCTAGGCTCCGTGAAATGGAGCGAGCTGAGGTTCTCAAGCGAGTGATCGGCATCCTGACGGAGGCTCAGGAGATCCGCAGGGCGGTGGAGGAGGAGAGTCAGGGCGGGGAGGCCTACGAGGCCGCGTCCGAGGTCGAGCCGCGCGTGGTCACGCAGATGCTGAACGAGATGCTGCCCCACATCAGCGTGCCGGCCGACGCCGCTCCGCAGGACGTCGCCCACCTCCTGGCCGCGGCGCTCGGTCCCGCGCTGTACACCATGGTCTCGGGGTTCACCCTGGCCTTCACCAGTCTCGCCGTGGCGCACGACGAGGGGCGGACCGACGTCTCCTCCGCCGAGGTGCTGCAGGCCCTGGCCCTCCAGGTGGAGGCGGGCCGTTTCGACGAGGGCGCCTGACCGGCTCGTCCGTGCCGCACGGTCACCCACTTCACCGGCCCCTTGCGCGGTACCGGTCCGCGGGACGGGCGGTTCCCGCGGAGGAGGCAGGGCCTCGGGGCGTCCGTCCCGGCCGCCTGTCGTGCCGCACGACCGGGCGGCGGCCCAGTGCCGTGCCCGCCGGGAGGGCGGTGACGAACAGTGCGTCACCACCCCTACCGCCCGAGGCCCGGAAGATCGGGTTCAGCGCAGCGCGAGCGCGACGATCTGGGTGACCGCCTCCTTGTCGAAGTTGTCGTCGCTGACGAGGATCAGGGAGCGCTCACCGGAGGGCAGGGCGGGGCCCCAGGTCATGCCTTCGGTGTTGTCGACGGTGGACAGGCCGAGGGTGTGGAAGTCGGCGACGAGCCTCTTCCGCATGGGCACGACGGGCTGCCCGGCCAGCGAGTCGATGGCCCGTACGTCGGTGGCGCCCCGCGTGGTGGTGTCGTACAGGCGGATCTTGTACCCGGAGCCGGCGACCCACGTGCGTTCGAGCACGAGGTAGCGCTCGGGGTCGTTCGGGAAGGCGAGGATGGACGGTACGCCGGTATCGGGGCCCCACGGGCTGGTCGGGTCGGACTCGGCGAAGATCTTCTCGACGGGGTACGCGAACTGTCCGAGCTCCCGGCCGCCGCGGGTCTGCCGCGTGACGCGGACGAGCGCGCCGTGGGTCAGGTCCGGCACCGGGCCGTCCTGGAGCAGTGGGCCCTCGATCGCGCTGGTCACGACGGTGCCGCGGGCGCTGAAGGTCAGCGCCTCGACGGCCTGGTTCCGGCGCGGCCCGCGCTCGGCGGTGATCATGTAGTTCTCCGGCAGCCGCAGACGGCCGTGGTGGGTGCCGTCGGGGTCGGAGATCTCGATGGACGGCTGGATCACCGGCGGCCCGGCGACGGCGGGACGGTCGCCCTCCTGCCCCCACCAGTAGCGGCAGTCGCGCGGGTCGACGCGGATCTCCTCAGGGTCGATCGCCTTGCCGTCGCCGAGGGCGGGGGAAGGGTAGACCGAGCCGTCCGGCTGGAGGAGGGGGCGGGTCGAGGTGAAGTCGACCGCGTGCACGCCGTCGGCGTCGATGTCGAGCTTCGCGGTGTAGAAGCGCGCGGGCTGGAGGAAGGAGCGGTCGTCGCTGATGAGGACGTACTCGCCGGTGCACCGGTCGCGGTCGATGCCGGAGAGGCCGCCGACCGTGGTCCCCTGGAAGTCGAGCTTGTGCGGGACGGTCTTCTCGCCGAGCAGTCGGGCCTGCAGCGCACGCTTCGACTCCGTTGAGGGGGCGCCGGGTTGGGGTGCGGCGGCCACGGCGGGGACGAGGGTGGACGTGACGAGCAGGGCCGCGGCGCAGGCGCGGCGGATCAGAGAGGCACTCATACCGATGATCATGTCCCGGCCCTCACCCGCCCCGCAGTCACCCAGGCGAGTGTTCCTTCCGCCGACCGGACCGACCGTCGGATGATAGGCACGGCTGCGGGATCCTCGGATCTTCGACGGGGGAGCGCAGCGTAAGAAGCCTGCTGGTCAGGTCGATTCGCGGACCACGAGTTCGCTCGGGATGACGACCGGATCGCCGGGGCCGCCCTCGATGAGCCCCAGGAGCAGGTGAACCGTGGCGATGGCCTGGTCGGCCATGGGACTGCGTACGGAGGTCAGGGCCGGCGTGGTGTACGCGGCAGCCTCGATGTCGTCGAAGCCGACGACGGCCACGTCCTCGACCGGAACAGGTCTCAAGCAGACGCTCCACGTCACCGGCACCGGCCGTCACGTACGGATGTACGGCACCGAACGTGCCACCGCCTACGGCTACTCCCTGTGGGAGTTCCAGGTGTACGGCACCGGCGGCGCCCCGAACCCGGCCCCACCGCTGCCGCCGGACCCGGCGGAACCGCCGCGGCTGATCTGGAGCGACGAGTTCGACGGCGCTGCCGGAGGCAAGCCCGACCCGGCCAAATGGAAAGCCGACCCGGGGACCGGCCAGAACGGCGAGCTGCAGTACTACACCGACCACGACAACGCCGCACTCGACGGAGCGGGGCATCTCGTGATGGAGGCCCGCAAGCAGGCCACGCCCGGCAGGGGTTGTCCGCCCGACCCGCTGACCGGCAGCACCACCTGCCAGTACACCTCGGCCCGCATGAACACGGGCTCCACCTTCCAGTTCACCTACGGACGGGTCGAGGCACGCGTCAAGGTCCCCAAGGGCAACGGGCTCTGGCCCGCCTTCTGGATGATGGGAGCCGACTTCCTCAGCGGCCGGCCGTGGCCCTACAACGGCGAGATCGACATCATGGAGATCCTCGGCAAGGACGTGAAGACCGCGTACTCCACCGTCCACGCGCCCGCCTACCACGGCGGCGGCGGAATCGGATCGCCCTACGAACTGCCCCAGGACGCCGACTTCTCCGACGACTTCCACGTCTGGACCGCCGACTGGACGAGCAAGGGCATCGTCTACAGCCTCGACGGGCGAACGGTCTTCACCCTCGACAAGGAGCAGGTGGAGACGACCCGAGGGCCCTGGATCTTCGACCACCCGCACTACATGATCCTCAACCTCGCGGTCGGCGGCGACTGGCCCGGCCCCACCGACACCACCACATCGTTCCCCGCGAAGATGCTCGTCGACTACGTACGCGTCTACCAGTAGCCGCACCCGGCACCCGGCACCCG
>NZ_LIPQ01000358.1 GCF_001418135.1 Streptomyces aureus | reverse complement strand
CTCCGAAGCCCCGTGGGCCGGAGCGGAACGCGGGAGCACGCGCGTCCGAGAACCCTGAGGAGTGGACCCATGTCCCAGATCGCCCCCGCCGCGGAACTGGCCGCGGCCCTGCGCGACGTCATGACAGATGCCGACCGCCACGAGCCCCTGGGCGAAGCCAAGTTCGCCGTCCTGGAGGCGGCGGTGCAGTTGATCGACGCCGACCGGCCGGAGCTGGCGGACCAGCCCCGGCTGCGCACGGAGCTGCTGCGCGGGGCGCTCGGCTCGGTGCGGGCCGCCGCGGTCGCCACCGGTATCGCCGTCACGCGGGCCAACGAGGTGTCCCGCGTCCTCGTATAGGCCCCCGCGCGCGGAGCCGGCCGCCGGGCACGAGGTCCGGGCGGGCTGCCGCCCAACTGCCGCTCCGGCTGCCCGAACCGGCGGACACGGTCTCGTAGCGTCGAGGCACCGGTGCGGCACCGGATCCCCGTTCCACGGAACCCACAGAGGTGAAGCCATGGCAACCAATCCGTTCGACGACGCCGACGGCCGTTTCGTCGTCCTGGCCAACGACGAGGGCCAGCACTCGCTGTGGCCCGCCCGGATCCGCCGCCCGGAGGGCTGGCAGCTGGTCCGCGAGGAGGGCAGCAAGCAGGAGTGCGCCGAGTACATCGAGGCCAACTGGACGGATCTGCGGCCCCGTTCGGTGGTCGCCGCGATGGGCGGCTGACGACCGTCGCTCACACGCGGGGGCGGCGTCGGTACCGGGTTCCACGAACCCGGACCGACGCCGCCCCCGTCCGTCGCGGACCCGTGCCGCTCAGTTCTCGCCGACCACGCACCACTCCAGTACGGCCATCGCCGCGGTCATCTTGTGGTGGGCCTGCCGCCACGCGAGGCTGCGCTCCCCGTCGAGGACCTCGTCGGTGACCTCCTGGCCGCGCACGGCGGGCAGGTCGTGCAGGAAGACGGTGCCGGGGCCGCTGTAGCGCTCGAAGAACGCGCGGTCGACGGCGAACCCCTCGAACGCGTCCAGCCAGTCGGGGTCGGCCTTCGGTACGCCCATGGTCTGCCAGCGGCTCGTGTAGACCGCGTCGACGGGGCCGTCGACCTCGGCCGGGTCGGTGATCCGGCGCACCTGGTGGTCCCCGCCGCTCAGTTCGTCCACGAGGTCCATGGTGTTCTTGGGCACCTCGTACCCCTCGGGGCTCAGCAGGGTGATCCGCAGCCCGGGGGTGAGCGCGCCGGCCAGTGCGAGGGCCGCGCCGGAGCTGTTGCCCTCGCCGACGACGAGCACGTGGAGCCCGGCGAGCGTCCCGAAGTGCTCGGCGAGCGTGGTCAGGTCGGCGATCGCCTGGGTCGGGTGCTCGTCGAGGCTGAGGGCGTTCACCACCGCGAGGTCCGGGCTGCCGCCGAGGCGGCGCATCTCCGCCACGTCGCCGTTGGTGCGGACGACGAGGGCGTCGAGGTACTGGCCGAGGACCCGGCTGGTGTCCTCCACGGTCTCACCGGTGGTCAGCTGGAGTTCGTCGGGACCGAAGGTGATGACGTCGGCGCCCAGCCGGGTGGCGCCGCTCCAGAACGAGGTCCGGGTCCGGGTGGACGACTTGCGGAAGTAGACGCCGACCTGGCGTCCGGCCAGCGGCTTGTCGTCGACGCCGCCGGTGCCGAACTCGACTGCGCGGGCGACGATACGGGCGAGCTGCTCGGGCTTCAGGTCGGCGAGCGAGATCAGGTTGCGCATGGCGGACGGGCCTCTCTTCGGGTCAGGGGAAGGGGAACGGGAACGGGAACGGGAAGGGAGCGGGAGGAGGAGACGCAGGGAGAGCGGGGTCTGTTCAGGAGGAGACGAAGGCCGTCGCCGGTACGAGGGAGGCGGCGCGTTCGGCGGCGAGCTGCCGCACCAGGTTGAGCACTCCGAACCGCGGGGCTCCGTCCTCCTCGCCGGGAAGGCGTCGTACGAGGCCGCGCAGCATCAGCGCGTGGACGTCGCGCACCACGGCGGCCGGGGTCGCGGACAGGCCGGCGGCGGCCTGGTCGGCGCTCCAGCCGTCGGGAAGGAGGCTCAGGTCACCGAGCAGCGCCGCGGGCCCGTCGTCGAGCCGGGCCACGGCGGCCGCGAGCAGCGCGGCGAGTCCCTCGCCGCCCCCGTCTACACCGGTGTCCCCGGCGGTCACGTCGTCGACGACGTCGAGCGGCGTGGTGTGCGCGATCCGCAGTAACTCCGCGGGTGAGCGAAGCAGCAGCCAGGAGGCGGCCGCCTCCATCGCCCGCGGCACACCGTCGAGGGCCCGGCTGATCCGCGCCACCGTGCGGACCAGCGAGTCGCCTGGCATCAGGTCGGGGCGCATGTGACCGACGTACGACAGCATGAGCTCGACAGCGGGCTGTCCGGCGGTCAGGGAGGCGCCGGGCGCTTCGGCCCCGCCCGGGAACTCCGCGGGCTCCGGGTCGGGTACGGGCAGCGGGCCGAGCGGCAGCATCCGGTTGCCCGGGGTGCGGTGCGGCTCGCGCGTGGTGATCAGCACCTTGAGCCGCTCGCAGACGTGCAGCAGTTCCAGGAGCGGGGGCGTGAGGTGGGGTCCGGTGTCGTGGCCGTCGAGGACCAGCAGGGTGGCCCGGCCGCGTATCACGGAGGCGAGTTCGTCCAGGCCCCGGCCACCGAGGGCCAGGGAGCGGGCCCAGCCCGTCAGCGCGGACCGCGGGCTGCGGGTCCCGGCGGGCCCGGCCGTCTGCGGCGCGGTCCCGGTCATGTCGACCCAGACGACGGGGGTCCGGTCGCGGCCGTGGAGCAGCAGGGCGGCTTCCTGGGCCAGGCGGGTCTTGCCCACCCCGGCCAGGCCCACCACGCTGAGGAGCCGTTCGTGCTCGGTGGCCAGCAGACCGGTCAGGACGCGGAGTTCCTCGGCGCGGCCGACGAGTCTGCGCAACGGCTTGGGCGGCGGCGCCAGTTCGGCGCCGTACGCCTCGCGCATCACCGTGCCGGCCTCCGCCCCTTCGACGGCCAGCTCCAGGGCGGCGCGGCGGGCGTCGCTCAGCCGCATGGCGCCGGCGAGCAGCCGGAGCGTCTCCCGGCGCGGGTGCCGTACCCGTCCCTGCTCCAGATCGCGGATGGCCCGCACGCTGACGGTCGACAGCCCGGCCAGCTGCTCCTGGGTGATCCCGGCCCACTGCCGTGCCGCCCGCAGCTGCTCGGCGAGCCCGTCCGGCGATGCCTGTTCGGTCATGACCAGTCTCCTTGCTGCATGGGGGGTCCTCAGTCGCGAGGGCCGTGAAGGAGTCGGCCTCGTGGGTCATACGGTGGCGGGACCGCTTACCGATCCCGTACCGCCTCGTTCCCGGGGGTCACGGGAACGGGCTAGGATCCGCAATCACCGGCGCCGAGGGCGTGGACGGGAGACCTGGGGGGGTGCTCGCGGCAATGACCGCTGCCGAGGAGCAATCGCTGAGATTCAACGTGCTGGGTCCCCTTGAGGGCTGGGCCGACGGTTCCCGGCTGAGGCTGGGGGGCCTCATCCAGGAACGCGTGCTCGGTACGCTGCTCCTGGAGCCCGGACGGGTGCTGACGATCGGCCGGCTCGTGGAGTCGGCCTGGGCCGAGGACCCGCCGGCGACCGCCTCGCACCAGGTCCGCAAGGCGGTCGCGGATCTGCGTCGGCGCATCCCCGCGGGCAGCGAGGTCATCGTCACCGACGGCCCCGGATACCGGGTCGTCCTCGCTCCGGAGCAGCTCGACCTGACGGAGTTCGGCGGTCTTGTGAAATCGGCCCGGGACGCCCCGGGCGAGGGCCGGGCCGTCGACGCGGTGGAGGCGCTGCGCCGGGCCCTCGGCCTGTGGCGGGGCCCGATCCTGTCGGGGGCGGGCGGCCCGGTGATCGAGGCGGCGGCCACCGCGCTGGAGGAGCGCAGACTCGCCGCTGCGGAGCAGCTCTTCGAGCTCCGCCTCGGTCTCGGCGAGACGGCGGAACTCGTCGTCGATCTGCGGGATCTGGTGCAGGCGCATCCCCTGCACGAGTCGCTGCGCGCCCAGTTGATGCTCGCCCTGTACCGCTCGGGCCGGCAGGCCGAGGCACTTGAGGAGTACAGCCGGGTCCGCGAGCTCCTGGTGGAGGAGCTGGGCGTCGACCCGGGCCCCCGGCTGACCAAGGTGTACGAGGGGATCCTGCGCGACAGCCCGGAGCTGGCCACCCCCGCTCCGCCGCCCGCCGCGGCCCCGGTCCCCTTACCGGAGGCCGCGCCCACCGAGGCTCCCTGCACCCTGCCGTACGACCTGGCGGACTTCACCGGCCGCGGCGGCGAACTGCGGGAGCTGCTCGACTCGGCGGGCCGGGACTGCGCGCGGCATTCCCGGATCGTGGCCCTGGACGGCATGGGCGGCAGCGGCAAGACCTCCCTCGCCGTGCACGCGGCGCACTCGCTGGCCTCCGATTTCCCCGACGGCCAGCTCTACATCGACCTGCGCGGCTACACACCCGGCGAGCAGCCGGTGACCGCGGGCGGAGCTCTCGACAGTCTGTTACGCGCCCTGGGAGTGCCCGGCGCGCGCATCCCGGAGGACCTCGCGGGCCGTACGGCGCTGTGGCGGTCGACCGTCACCGGGAAGCGGCTGCTGCTGCTCCTCGACAACGCCGCCGACGCCGACGGCGTACGACCGCTGCTGCCGACCACGCCCGGCTGCCTGGTCCTCGTCACCAGCCGGGCCCGGCTCGTGGACCTCGACTCGGCGCAGTGGATCTCGATCGACGTGATGTCGCCGGAGGAGTGCGCGGCGCTGATGGCGGAGACGCTGGGCGAGCGGCGGTACGCGGCGGAGCCGGAGGCGGCGGCCGAGCTGGCGCGGCTGTGCGGCCGTCTTCCGCTGGCGCTGCGGATCGCGACCGCCCGGCTGCGCAATAGGCCGCGCTGGACGCTGCGTTACCTGGCCGACCGGCTGCGCGACGAGACGCGCCGGCTCGACGAGCTGAGTTCGGGCCAGCGCAGCGTCGCCGCCACCCTGCGCCTGTCGTACCAGGCCCTGGAGCAGGACTGCCGCACCGCGTTCCGCAGCCTGGCGCTGCATCCCGGCGGCGACCTCGACGTCTACGCGGCCGCCGCTCTCCTGGAGACCGATCCGGCCGACGCCGAGGACATCCTGGAACTCCTCCTGGACGTCCATCTGTTGCAGCAGCCGGAGATCGGTCTGTACACCTTCCACGACCTGGTGCGCAGCTTCGCGCAGAGCCTCAGGTCGACGGCGACGGAGGAGGACGACTCCGCGTCGACGCGCCGGCTGCTCGACTACTACCTGGCGGCGACGGAGTCGGCCTGCCAGGTGATGTTCCCGGGCCGGCGCCGTATCCCCACCGAGGTGGCGGAGGTGGAGGACACGGACGCGTGGCTCGCGCGGCTGCCGCGGTTCGCGGAGAGCGAGCAGGCCGAGCAGTGGTTCGCGCGGGAGCAGGGGTCCCTGCTCGGGGCGGTGGGACTGGCCGACCGGCTCGGACACGACCGCCACACCGTGTTCCTGAGCCGCAATCTCGCCTTCCAGCTCAGTGCGCGGGGCCAGTTGGAGGAGTTCCGCTCGATGGGGCTCCTGGCGGTCGCCGCCGCGCGCCGCCTCGGCGAACTGCCGTTGCTGGGTGTGAGCCTGTCCAATCTGGGCGTGGCGTGCTGGAAGCTGGGCCGCTTCGCCGAGGGCATCGAGGTCGCCACGGAGGGCCGGGACGTCGCCGAACGGCTGGGGGACGTACAGACCTTGGCCCACAGCGAGGGCGCCCTCGGCCAGCTGAACAGTCTGCTCGGCCGGTTCCCGCAGGCGCTGTCCCATCTGGAGAAGTCGATCGCGCACCAGCGGGAGCTGGGCGCCAGCCGTGCGGAGGCGGAGAGCCTCACCCTGCTCAGCACCCTGTACGAGCAGTGGGGGCGGCACGAGGAGGCGGCGTCGGCGGCCCGTCGGGCGATCGCGCTCTGCGACGAACTGGGCCAGCACGAGAACAAGTTGGTGGCCTTCACGGACCTGGCGTTCGCCCATGCCTGCCTCGGTGACAACGAGGCCGCCGACACGTCCCTCGCTCGGGCGCGCGCGCTGTGCACCGAGAACAGCGACCCGGGGCAGGTGGCCCTGGCCCTCGCGCTGCTCGCGGAGGTCGCCCAGCGTCTCGGCAGGGACGAGCAGGCCGTCCGGTACGCGGACCGGGCCATGGAAACCATCGGGCCAAACGTTTCTCCACTGCGCCGGGCCAAGGTCGAGAACACCGTCGGCCGCTATCTCTACAAGCGCAAGGAGTACGTGGCGGCACTCGGCCTGCACGAGAGCGCCCACGAGGTGGCGCACTCCCTCGACTTCCGCATCGAGATGGCCTACGCCCTGTCCGGCATGGCCCGCGCCCAGGCGGCCCTCGGCCTCCCGGAGGAGGCGGCGCGCAACGAGCGCTCGGCGGAGGATCTGTTCGGCGAGATGGGCGTCCCGGCGGAACGCCGTCGTAGCTGACGCGACCGTCGCGGCCGGCGCGGCCGACGTACGGGGCGGGAATCAGGCGGCGAGGACGCTCTGACCGCCGGCGGCGGGCGCGCCCCCGCCGATCACGGTGGGGCCCTGGTCATCGGTCGCGCCGGCCTGGACGACCCGGGACCCGATGACGGTCGGACCCTGGTCGTCGGTCGCGCCGGCCTGGACCACGCCGCCCTTGCCGATCACCGTCGGACCCTGGTCGTCGGTCGCGCCGGCCTGGACCACGCCGCCCTTGCCGATCACCGTCGGCCCCTGGTCGTCGGTGGCACCGGCCCGGACGACCCGGGACCCGATGACGGTCGGACCCTGGTCGTCGGTC
>NZ_LIPQ01000357.1 GCF_001418135.1 Streptomyces aureus | reverse complement strand
GGTACGGACAGATCGAGGGCGGCGGCGAGGACTCCCCCGCCGCCGAGGACGAGCAGCAGCCCGGCGAGGCCGAGCAGGACGCGGTTGACGCGCCGGAGCACGACCGTCACCGGAGCACCTCCTCGTGACTCATGGCTCACGCCTTCCTGGGCGGCCGGGCCACCCGTACCGTCAGCGCGGGCGGGTGGGCGAGGGCCAGTTCGTCGACGCCGGCGGCGAGGGCCGTCTCCACGTCGGCGCGGACCTCGTCGAGCGCCCTGAAGTGCGAGACCGCCTTGACCGCCACCTTGGCCCGGCCCACCCGGACCCGCACCGACTGCACGCCGGAGACCTCCATGGCGCGGTCCCGCAGGGCCAGGGCCGCGGTCTCCCGGTCGAGTCCGGCCCGTACGTCGGCGTGTTCGCGGCGCATCGGGAGGACGGCCCGCAGGCCGGGGGTCGAGGCGAGGATCAGGAGCCAGAGGCCGAGGACGACCGCGACGGCCGCGCCGACGACGACCCAGATGTCGTCGAGCGGCCGGGTCGCGAGGCCGTCGGCGAGCTCGCGCCGCCAGGCCATCGCGCCGCGGTCGGCCCGTACGGCCGCGACGTCGTAGAGCAGGAGCCCGGCGCCGCCGAGGACGAGCGCCGCGAGCACGGCCGCGGGGATGCGACGGACCGACCAGAAGCGGCGGACGCGGGGCGCGGGGGCGGCATCGTCGAGGACGGGGACGTCCTCGGAGGGGGAGCCGGAAGGCGCGTCGGGGTCGCTGCCGCGGGCCCGGGCCGGCTCGTCGTCGGGGGGCCGGGCCGGCTCGTGGGCGGGCAGCGGTTCGGGGGGTGTCGTCATTTCAGGCGGCCCCTCGGTGCTCCCTGCCGGGTGAATGCGGAGTGGAGGCGTTCGACATGCACCGTGACCTCGTGGACCTCCATGCCCACCAGCTCCTCCACGCGGGTGCGGACCCGGCCGCGTACGGCCCCGCACCGGCGTCCGATGTCGGAGGGATAGTCCAAGTCGAGGCTCACCGCGACGCTGGCGATGTCCCGGTGGACGACGACCGAGGCGTGCGGCTTCGAGCCGCCCTCCGGACCGGGGCCCGCCGCCTCCCTCGCCGCCTGCGCGGCGATCTTCGCAACGACCCGGTCGGCAATCCTGGTCGCCCCCCGGTCGCGCACCGGGCCTTGGGCGGCCGGACGGGATGCCACCCCGTCACCGCCGCCGGTCGCCGCGGTCGCGGCCCCGGAACAGGTCGCCGGGTTCGAGGTCGCCGTCAAGGAAGCGGCCTGCCACGAAGCCGATCGCGCCCAAGGCCGCGACCAGCACAAACGCTCCGAAGCCGCCGAAATATCCGGCGAAGCCGAGAGCCATACCGGCCACCAGGCCGACCACCGCCATGCTCATTCCTGACCCCTTTCTGAGTCCTCCTGAGCCCCCTGTGCCAAGCCGTCAGGGGCTACTGCAGCCGCGATTCCGGCTCGTCCTCCTCCTCGTCGGGCAGCTTGACGTCGCTGACCGCGATGTTGACCTCGACGACCTCAAGGCCCGTCATGCGCTCCACGGCGGCGATGACGTTCTCGCGGACGTCGCCGGCGACGTCGGCGATGGAGACGCCGTAGTCGACGACGATCTCCAGGTCGAGCGCGGTCTGCACCTCGCCGACCTCGGCCTTCACCCCTCGGGTGACGTTCGACTTGCTGCTGCCACCGCCGGGCACCCGGTCGCGTACGGCGCCGAAGGTGCGGGAGAGGCCGCTGCCCATGGCGTGGACGCCTTCGACGTCACGGGCGGCGAGTCCGGCGATCTTCTCGACGACGCCGTCGGCGATGGTGGTCCGGCCCCGGGAGGCGGGAGCGCCGCCGCCCCGCTTGGTGACCGAGGTCCGGCGCGGCTCGTCGCCGGTGGACTCGCGTGCATGCGTGGTTTCCGTCATCACATTTCGCCCCTTCTGGGATATTTCGGGGTTCTTCGCCCACACTAAGGGCGCTTACCCGGTTGCGCCCCGGGGATACGGCAGGCTGGGGCAATGACGACGGGTGATGGTTGGACGGCGGCGGTACGGGACCGCCTCGCTCCGGGCAGGCTGCTGCCGCTCGGAGCGGCGGCGGAGGGGGCGTGGATCACCGAGCGCGCGGTGCGCCGAGTGCTCGGGCGCACGGCGGCCGCGGTACGGGGGGTGGTGCCGGGCGAACTGCGGATCGGCCCGGCCGACCGGGACGGGACGGAGCCGGACGCGGACTCGGGGGCCGTTCTCGTCTCGGCCTCGTTCGGCGCGGTGGCCGGACGCCCACTGCCGGAACTCACCGAGGAACTGCGGGCGGCGCTGATCACGGCGGCCGAGGACGGAATCGGGCTCGTGGTCGCGGCCGTGGACCTGCGTGTGACGGCACTTCTCGACACGGCGCCGCCCGGACCCGAGGCGGCCGCCGCTCCCCCGCCGGGCATGACCTCCCCGGCGACGGACGACCCCCTGGCCCTCACGGCGCTCGGGGTGGCGGGTGTCGCGGGGGTGACGGACGCGCTGGGGCCGCCGGTGCGCCGGAGCGCCGACGGGGTGCGGGTGGAAGTGGCCGTGACGGCCGGCGCCCGTCCCCTGGACGTGGCGCGGGCGGTGCGCACGGCGGTGACCGCGGTCGCCCCGGAGGACGCCGCGGTCACGGTCGTGGTGTCGGACCTGCGCTAGGGGGTGCCCCGGCGCGTGGGGCCCGGTGTCGGTCGCCGGGGCCCGGCGTGCGGGGGCGGTGTCGGTCGCCGGACCGGTGTGCGCGCCCGGTGTCGGTCGCCCCTCGCTTGCGGGCAGGTGTCAGTCGCCGAGGCCCGCGAGGTCGCGCAGGCGGCGGGCCTGGGCGGCGCGCTCGGCGACGCGCTGCTCCTCGTACGAGCGGCCGGAGACGCCCTGGAGGAGCGCCTTGGTCTCGGTGACCGCGTCGCGCGGCGCCGCGAGCAGGGCGGCACCGAGGTCCCGTACCGCCGCGTCGAGCTCGTCGGCGGGCACGGACAGGTTGGCGAGACCGATGCGCTCGGCCTCCTCCGCGTGGACGAAGCGGCCGGTGGCGCAGATCTCCAGCGCGCGGGCGTAGCCGACGAGCGAGACGAGCGGGTGCGTCCCGGTCAGGTCCGGGACGAGGCCCAGGCTGGTCTCGCGCATGGCGAACTGCACGTCCTCGGCGACGACCCGCAGGTCGCAGGCGAGAGCGAGCTGGAAGCCCGCGCCGATGGCGTGCCCCTGGACGGCCGCGATCGACACGAGGTCGCTGCGGCGCCACCAGGTGAACGCCTCCTGGTACTCGGCGATGACCGCGTCGAGGTCCGCGTCGGAACCGCGCGCGAGATCGAGGAAGGACGGCTCTCCGTCGAAGCCCTCGGGCGTGAACGCCTGCCGGTCGAGTCCGGCGGAGAAGGACTGCCCCTCACCGCGAAGAACGACGACCCGCACGCTGCCGGGCAACGACCGGCCGGCTTCTGTCAACGCCCGCCACAGAGCGGGAGACTGAGCGTTGCGCTTCGCCGGATTGGTCAGGGTCACCGTGGCAACGGCGTCCTCGACGGTGAGCCGTACACCGTCCTTGTCGAATACGAGCTCAGAGTCGTCGAGCGTAGTCATGGGGCGCCTCCGGTTACGGTGCAGCACACTGCATACGAAATGCTAAGTGACTGCACAGTAACCACCCGGCCGGCGCGATGACCGACCGGGTGGCCACCGGGGTTCCGGTGGCCCGGTCGAGGCGTCCTATGTCAGGCCGAGGCGGCTTTCTTGCCCCGGGTCGCTCCGCCGCGTCCGCGCAGCGTGACTCCGGACTCACTGAGCATCCGGTGGACGAATCCGTAGGAGCGGCCCGTTTCCTCGGCCAGCGCCCGGATACTCGCACCGGAGTCGTACTTCTTCTTCAGGTCTGCCGCGAGCTTGTCGCGCGCGGCGCCGGTCACCCGGCTGCCCTTCTTCAGAGTCTCGGCCACCCGTGCCTCCTCATGGGAAGTGCGCTCTGGACTTCTCATGATCACCCCTCCCGTCCGTCCTGGCCACCCATTCGACAAGGTCCATGCCGCCGGGTTTGTGGACGAGCGCGCGTTCGTCACGAGCGGAAGCTCGAATTCCGCTGAGCCGGAAACCGGGCTCCACGGCGCGCGGAGCGGGAACCAGCAGGTCAGCGATACAGGGGGAACACGCATACGGCGGTGCTCTGCCGGAAGGATTCGGCAGAGCACCGCGCCGGGGTGTACGAGAGACCCTCACTCAGATGAAGGATCACCCGTGGGCCGAATGATCCAGCCGGGCATGATCACCCGGTCCTCTGCGGGTCAGGCGAGCGCGACCAGGTCCGCGTAGTCCGGGCCCCACAGGTCCTCGACGCCGTCGGGGAGCAGAATGATCCGCTCCGGCTCCAGCGCGTCGACCGCGCCCTCGTCGTGGGTGACGAGGACGACGGCGCCCTTGTAGGTCCGCAGGGCCCCGAGGATCTCCTCGCGGCTGGCCGGGTCCAGGTTGTTGGTGGGCTCGTCGAGGAGCAGCACGTTCGCCGAGGAGACGACCAGGGTGGCCAGGGCCAGACGGGTCTTCTCGCCGCCGGAGAGCACCCCGGCCGGCTTGTCGACGTCGTCGCCGGAGAAGAGGAAGGAGCCGAGCGTCTTGCGGACCTGGACGAGGTCGAGGTCGGGCGCGGCCGAGCGCATGTTCTCCAGGACGCTGCGCTCGGGGTCGAGCGTCTCGTGCTCCTGGGCGTAGTAGCCGAGCTTGAGACCGTGGCCCGGGGTCACCTCGCCGGTGTCGGGCTTCTCGGCGCCGGCGAGCAGCCGGAGCAGCGTGGTCTTGCCCGCGCCGTTGAGGCCGAGGATGACGACGCGCGAGCCCTTGTCGATCGCGAGGTCCACATCGGTGAAGATTTCGAGCGAACCGTAGGACTTGGAGAGCCCCTCGGCCGTCAGCGGGGTCTTGCCGCAGGGCGCGGGGTCGGGGAAGCGGAGCTTGGCGACCTTGTCGGAGGCGCGCACCGCCTCCAGGCCGGAGAGCAGCCGCTCGGCGCGCTTGGCCATGTTCTGCGCGGCCACGGTCTTGGTGGCCTTGGCGCGCATCTTGTCGGCCTGCGAGTTGAGGGCGGCGGCCTTCTTCTCGGCGTTCTGGCGCTCGCGCTTGCGGCGCTTCTCGTCGGCCTCGCGCTGCTGCTGGTAGAGCTTCCAGCCCATGTTGTAGACGTCGATCGTGGAACGGTTGGCGTCCAGGTAGAAGACCTTGTTGACCACGGTCTCGACGAGGTCGACGTCGTGGGAGATCACGATGAAGCCACCGCGGTAGCTCTTCAGGTAGTCGCGGAGCCAGACGATGGAGTCGGCGTCGAGGTGGTTGGTCGGCTCGTCGAGGAGGAGCGTGTCGGCGTCCGAGAAGAGGATCCGGGCGAGCTCGACACGGCGGCGCTGACCACCGGAGAGGGTGTGCAGCGGCTGGCCGAGGACCCGGTCGGGCAGACCCAGGGCGGCGGCGATGGTGGAGGCCTCGGCCTCGGCCGCGTACCCGCCCTTGGTCAGGAACTCGGTCTCCTGGCGCTCGTACTGCCGCATCGCCTTGTCGCGGGTGGCGCCGGAGCCGGTGGCGATGCGCTCCTCGTTCATCCGCATCTTCTTGAGGAGGACGTCGAGGCCACGGGCGGAGAGGATGCGGTCACGGGCCAGGACGTCGAGGTCGCCGGTGCGCGGGTCCTGCGGGAGGTAGCCGACCTCGCCGGAGCGGGCGATCTGACCGGCTGCGGGGACGCCCTCGCCCGCGAGGCACTTGGTGAGAGTGGTCTTGCCGGCTCCGTTGCGACCGACGAGGCCGATGCGGTCGCCCTTGGCGACACGGAAGGAAGCGGACTCGATGAGGACTCGGGCGCCGGCGCGCAGCTCGATGCCGGAAGCGGTGATCACGGACAGACTCCAGGGCGATGGGAAACGGCGGAAGGACTGCTGATGAAGGGCTTCGACGCCGCTAATGCACGGGGAGAATGGCCATACGGCCAGTCTAACGGGCCCCTGCAACTGCTTTTCGGCCAAGCGGGGGCCCAGGGCTGCGATCGGAGCTTTCTCACATAACCGCCATTCCTGGAACAAAAGGGGCGAGCAGCGAAAGATCGACCGATACTCGGCGCAGGGCGGCGGCCTCTGCCGCGGCAGTGACGCGGAGGGCGGTGGACCGTGCAGTTCGACGACGACGCCGATCTGGACACCTCGGAGGTCAAGGACGTCCGGAGCAGCCGCATCCCGGGCGGGAAGGCGACCGTCGGCGGCGGCGTCATCGGCCTCGTCGCCCTGATCCTGGGCCTGTTCCTCGGGGTGGGGCCGGACCAGCTCGGACTCTCCTCGGGCGGCGACGAGCCGGTGGCCAGCTCGTCGGGGGCCGCCCAGGTGGCGCAGACCTGCAAGAAGGGCTCGGACGCCAACACCCGTGAGGACTGCCGGATCGTCGCCGTCGTCAACAGCGTCCAGGACTTCTGGCGGAGCGAGTACGCGCGCCGCGGCGGCACGTACGGCAGCGCCGCCACCGTGATGTTCAGCCGGCGGGTCCCGACCGCCTGCGGTTCCGCGACCTCGGCGGTGGGGCCCTTCTACTGCCCCGGCGACCGGCAGGTCTATCTGGACCTGGGCTTCTTCGAGGAGCTGCGCACCACGTTCGGGTCGAACGGCGGACCCTTCGCCCAGGCGTACGTGGTGGCGCACGAGTACGGCCATCACGTCCAGAACCTGATGGGAACCCTGAGCCGCGCCCAGGACGGGCGGACCGGCGCGAACTCCAACGCCGTGCGGGTCGAGCTCCAGGCCGACTGCTACGCGGGCGTGTGGGCCCGGCACGCCACGACCACGCCCGACGACCGCACGGGCAGGCCGCTGCTCACACGGCTGACGGAGGCGGACATCCGGGACGGCATGGACGCGGCGGCCGCGGTGGGCGACGACCGGATCCAGGAGAGGTTCCAGGGCCGGGTGACCCCGGAGAACTGGACCCACGGCTCCGCCGCCCAGCGCCGGCAGTGGTTCCACGAGGGCTACCGGACGGGCGACATGGCCCGGTGCGACACCTTCCGCTGATCGCCGGTGCGGACTGCCAGACTGAGACCTGGGTCACATTCGACTGAATCGAGAGGAAGTGATCGGGATGGCTGAGGCTCCCCACATCTGTCCGACGCTGACGTACGAGGACGCGAAGGCGGCGATCAGCCTGCTCACGGAGGGCTTCGGCTTCCGTGCGAACGCCGTGTACGAGGCCGAGGACGGTCGCGTGGCGCATGCCGAGCTGTCCTACGGGAACGGCATGGTGATGCTGGGCAGCAAGGGCACCGGCAGCGAGTTCGACAAGCTGATGGCCGACGCCGGCCCGGTCGGTGTTTTCGTGCACGTGGACGACGTCGACGAGCACCACGCGCGGGCGGTGGCCCACGGTGTCGAGATCGTGATGCCGCCCAAGGACCAGGAGTACGGATCGCGGGACTACATGGCGCGGGACGGCGAGGGCAACATCTGGAGCTTCGGGACGTACACCCCCGGCGCCGCGGAGTAGCCGGGCGCCGGGGACGCTTCCCCTCGGGATCCCCGGGCGGGGATCCCGTCACGCTCCCCCGGTGTGGACCTGGAAGGCGGCCCGGCGGACGGCCTTGGCCAGTGCCGGGTCCGGGTGGGCGGCCGCGAGGGCGACCAGGACCTGAACGGTACGGGGGTGGCCGACGGCCCTGATCTCGTCGAGGAGCGCCGGAACGGTGCCCTGCACGGCGGAGTCGAGGTGCCGGACGAGCAGCTCGCTCTCTCCGTGGTCGGCGACGGCCGCCGCCGTGTCCACCCAGAGCCAGGTGGACTCCTCACGGGTGAGGACCTCCTGGGCGTCGTCGGGGTCGGCGCCCTCGTACTCGGCGAGCCAGAGCAGCGCGTACGGCCGCAGGGAGGGTTCGGCGACGGTGGCCCGCACCTCGGCCTCGGCGGGGGCGCCGACGACCCGGAGCGCCTCGAAGGCGAGCCCGCGCAGCAGCGCGTCCTCGCCGCGGGCGACGGTGAGGAGTTCGGTCACCGCGCTGGAGAGGGTGCGGGCCGCGAGCCAGGCGCGGTACTCGGCACGGGCGGGCCCGGGGGTGAGCCGGGCGCAGCCGCGGAGCATGTCCTCGGCGGACTGCTCGATGTTCCCGGCGGGGCTCTGCGCGGCGACGCAGATCTGCTCCAGCTTGACCCAGACCGCCCAGTTGCCGAGCGGGGTCAGGGTGGCGTGACGCCCCTCCGCACCGGGGTCCAGGGTGAGCGCGCCGACGGCCGCCAGACCTTCGAGCGCCCAGTCGAGCAGGGCCGGGAGCCCGTCGGTGCCGTGCACGGCGGGTGCGCCGGTGGTCTCGGCGGCCTCCGTGGTCCCGGGGGCCTGCTCGGCCCCGGGGACCTCGCAGCGCTCCTCGCGCAGCTCCTCGACGCGCTGGCCGAGCAGGTCGAGCAGGGCGGGGACGAGGACCGGACCCTGGGAGAGCTGAAGCAGCGACAGGACCTGCGGGAGGGCCTCGACGACCTCGGCGACGGCGCTCGGTTCGACCCCCTCGGGG
The DNA here is from genome assembly GCF_001418135.1 of Streptomyces aureus. Taxonomy (GTDB): domain Bacteria; phylum Actinomycetota; class Actinomycetes; order Streptomycetales; family Streptomycetaceae; genus Streptomyces; species Streptomyces aureus_A. The sequence continues at coordinate 3,375 of NZ_LIPQ01000357.1, read as the reverse complement.
GCCGGGTGCACCAGGGACCAGGCGTCGAAGAGGGCGACCCAGCCGCGCAGTACGGCGGAGTCGTCGCGGTCCCAGGCGTGCAGCCGCCAGCCGGGGCGGGCGGTGTCGCCGTGGAGCTCGACGAGGCCGGCGAGCCGGGCTCGGTCCCAGCCGGCTCGGATCTGGCCGGGCGTCAGGTTCAGCGCGGCGGCGGCCCGTTCCTGGGCGGGGACGGCTCCGGGGCCGCTGCGGGGTGCCGTTGTGGCGCCGCGCTCGACGGCTGCCCAGCGGGCGATCCGTACGGCGTCGGCGAGGACGTGCCGGGCCTGGCGGGCGAGCTCCGCACGGGGCGGAGTGCCCTCGGGCGGCCGCGGCGCCGGCCGGGTGCGCCGGGTCGTCACGGCCCGTCGGGCGGTGGCCAGCGCCCGCGGGCGGACGAGTCGGAGTCTGGAGTTGCGCGCCAATGGTTCATCGGGCTTTCGAGACGTCACGGGGGCAGTCTTCCCGCTGACGGCCCGAAAGCCCAATCGGAATCGGCCGCGCCGTCCGCGGCCCCCGCCGCCGGGCCCTAGAGGAGCGGGGTGAGGAAGCGGCGCAGGGCCTCCTCGTAGCGGACCGGGTCGGCGTTCCACATCGCCGCGTGCGGGGCGTGCCGGACGGTCTGGAGGGATACCAGATCGGGGCGGCGGGCGGCGAGTGCGACGGACGCCTCCCAGGGGGCGATGGTGTCGTCGGGGCCGTGGAAGAGGAGCACGGGGACGCGCAGCGCGCCGGGCGCGGATGACTCCAGGAGGAGGTCGCCGTGCTGTCCGGTCCTGCCCTGGGCGGCGCGGACGGCGAGCGGGAGCAGGGGCGCGGGGACATGGTGGGCCGCCGCGAGGTTGCGGAGGGTGGCCTCCCAGTCCAGGACGGGCGAGTCGAGGACGAGGCCGCTGATCCGGTCGCGCACCCCCGACCCGACGGCGGCGCGCAGGGCCATCGAGGCCCCGGTCCCCCAGCCGTGCAGCACGACCTTCGACGCACCCCGGTGGACGGCGTAGCGGATGGCGGCGTCGACGTCGCGCCACTCGGAGTCGCCGAGGTGGGCGAGGCCGTCCGGGGAGGCGGGTGCTCCCTCGTCGCCCCGGTAGGCGGGGACGAGGACGGGGATCTTGCGGCGGTTGAAGAAGGGGACGACGTTCAGCGGGTGCTCGCGGGTGGTGCCGAGGCCGTGCAGGGCGATCACCCAGGTGGTACGGGGCGCGGCCACCAGCCAGGCCGGCAGGGGGCCGAGCTCGCCGGGGATCTCGACGTCCTCGTGGGCGAGCCCGAGGGCGCTGATGGGTGTGCCGATGTGCAGCTGGGGGGTGAGTCGGACGCGGGAGCCGGGGCCGAGCACCCCGCGCTCGACGCGTTCGAGGCGCCGGACGACGGTGTCCGCGGTGTGCGGGACCCGGTCGAGGACCGGGCCGACGACGGCGTGCTGGCCGTGTCCCTCGATGCCGTACGTACCGGGGCGCAGCGAGGCGAGGCTGCGGGTGAGGGTGATCCGTTCGGGGCCCGTGGCGTGCACGGTGAGTCGGGGATCCCCGGGCAGGGGACGTCCGGACGGCGCCCTGAGGGCGACGTCGCTGGCGTACCGGCCGGCCGCGAACGCGGCCGCGCCGACACCTAGCAGAGTGGTGACGGCCGCTGCCGTCGCTGTAGCCGGGCGCACGCTCCCAGTCTCGGCAGGGTGGGGGCGGACTGCCACCGGTGGGACCCGTACGGCCCCGGGCAGGGGGCCGGAGGAGAGGTGCGGACGGGGCTCGGCGCCGCGGGGCCCGCCGGGGTCTCCGGGGTCCTCCGGGGAGTGACATGGGTCTCGTCCGCGGGGTCCCCCGGTCGGATGGTTCCGTCCAGGGACCGGAACCGGGTGGCGGAGGAGGAACCGGGGCAGGTCGCATGTGCCCGGTGATGGCCCGGATTACCCGGGCTCGCGGGGTGACCGCATCGTGGACAACCCGGCGGCCGGAGCCGTAACCGGAATCCCTTGACGCCTCTTTGAGACACCACAGCGCCCGACCCAGTTCACCTTCCGTTCACTCAGGTTGCTTACGTTCGTCCAGCCACTGACGTCAAACGATTGCCTGGGTAAATGGAACACATCACGCTGCTGCTCGCCATTGTGGTCGTGACAGCTCTCGTGTTCGATTTCACGAACGGTTTCCACGACACCGCGAACGCGATGGCGACGACCATCTCGACCGGTGCTCTCAAGCCGAAGACGGCGGTGGCCATGTCCGCCGTGCTGAACCTCGTCGGCGCGTTCCTGTCCGTGGAGGTCGCCAAGACGATCTCCGGCGGGATCATCAACGAAGAGGGCATTCGCACAGAGGTGATCTTCGCCGCGCTGGTCGGCGCCATCCTCTGGAACCTCCTGACCTGGCTGCTCGGACTTCCGTCCAGCTCCTCCCACGCCCTCTTCGGCGGCCTCATCGGCGCCGCGGTCATGTCGGCCGGCTGGTCGGCCGTGAACGGCCCGACCATCGTCACCAAGGTCCTCATCCCGGCCGTCGCCGCGCCGCTCGTCGCCGGCCTCGCCGCGATGGCCGCCACCAGGCTGACGTACAAGATCAAGGCCAACCCCGAGGCGAAGGCCACGGCCAAGGGCTACCGGGCCGGCCAGATCGCCTCCGCCGGTCTCGTCTCCCTCGCCCACGGCACCAACGACGCCCAGAAGACGATGGGCATCATCACCCTCGCCCTGGTCACCCAGGGTGTCGTCGCCCCCGGCTCGAACCCGCCGCTGTGGGTCATCGTCTGCGCCGGTGTCGCCATCGCCCTCGGCACCTACCTCGGTGGCTGGCGCATCATCCGCACCATGGGCAAGGGCCTCACCGACCTCCAGCCGCAGCAGGGCTTCGCCGCCCAGACCAGCGCCGCGACGGTCATCCTCGCCTCCTCGCACCTCGGCTTCTCCCTCTCCACCACCCAGTCCTGCTCGGGTGCCGTGATGGGCGCCGGTCTCGGCCGCAAGGGCGGTGTCGTCCGCTGGTCGACCGCCACCCGGATGTTCGTCGCCTGGGGTCTGACCCTGCCCGCCGCCGCCGTGGTCGGTGCCGGTGCCGAGTTCCTCACCAAGCAGGGCCCCTGGGGCATCGCCGCCGTCGCGGTCCTGCTGGTCGCCGGCTCGGGCGTCATCTGGTCGCTGTCCCGCCGCAAGCCGGTCGACCACAACAACGTCACCGCCGACGACCTCGACGCCGAGCCCGCGGGCGTCGTGACCACCGCCATGGCGGCCGTCACCCCGCCGCCGGCCGCCGGTTCCGTCGCCGCCGTCACGGACGAGGACCTCAAGACGACCATCCCCTCGCCGGCCCCCACCGACCCGACCGCTGCGGCGGGGGCCGGGGGAGCGGTCTAAGGAACGAACGA
>NZ_LIPQ01000356.1 GCF_001418135.1 Streptomyces aureus | reverse complement strand
GTTCCTCGCCCCACCCCACCCAGCGGCCCCTCACGCCCGTCCTGCGCGCGCTGCGCCTCTGTCTGCACCTGCTGATGGCGGGCCTGCTCGTCCTCGCGGCGGTGCGGGCCGACTCGGTCGCCGGGACGGTGTTCGCGGTGCTGACGGGCGCGGTCTACGCCACCGGTTCGTATCTCCCGTCCGTACGGGACTCGCAGCGGGCGGCCGCGGTGTGGCTGGGTGTCCTGGGCGGGTGCTGGCTCGCGATGCTGTGGCTGACCCCGGAGGCGCTCTGGGTGGCCTTCCCGCTCTACTTCCTCCAGCTGCATCTGCTGCCCGCCCGCTGGTCGCTGCCGGCGGTCGCGCTGACGGCGGGCGCGGCGATCCTCTCGTACGTGGGGCACGGCGCCGCGCTCAACCCCGGGGTCTTCATCGGGCCGCTGCTCGGCGCGGCGGTCGCGGTGGCGACGGTCCTCGGCTACCACGCGCTGTACCGGGAGAGCGAGCGGCGGCGCAGGCTCATCGAGGAGCTGATCGAGACGCGGGCGGAGCTCGCGGCCGCGGAGCGGCACGCGGGGACGCTCGCCGAGCGGGAACGGCTCGCCCGCGAGATCCACGACACGCTCGCGCAGGGCCTGTCCTCGATCCAGCTCCTGCTCCGCGCGGCCGAGCGGGCTCTGCCGCCGGACTCCCCCGCCGCGGACCACATCGACCGGGCCCGGCAGGAGGCCCAGGACAACCTGGCGGAGGCCAGACGTTTCGTCCGGGCGCTGTCACCGCCGGACCTGGAGCACGGCTCCCTCGCGGCCGCCCTGGAGCGACTGTGCGAGCCGGGGGCCGGGCCGCGGGTCCGTTTCTCCGTCAGCGGTACGCCGGTCGAGCTGCCGACCCCCTACGAGGTGGCGCTGCTCCGTATCGCCCAGTCGGCACTCGCGAACACGGTGCGGCACGCGGGCGCGTCGCGCGCGGAGATCACCCTGTCGTTCATGGACGCCTCGGTGACCCTGGACGTGGTCGACGACGGCGGGGGTTTCGAACCCGGCGCGGTACGGCCCTCCTCCGACGGCGGTTTCGGGCTTCCGGCGATGCGCTCGCGCGCGGAGTCGCTGGGCGGCACGTTCACCGTCGAGTCCGCCCCCGGTCAGGGCACGGCGGTCGCCGTCTCCCTCCCCCTCCCCGCTGGAGCGTGAAGAGCATGACCATCCGTCTTCTGCTGGCCGACGATCACCCGGTCGTACGGGCGGGCCTGCGCGCGGTCCTGGACACGGAGCCGGACTTCACCGTCGTCGCGGAGGCGGCGACGGCCGAGCGCGCGGTGGAGCTGGCCGCGGCCGGGGGTGTGGACGTGGTCCTGATGGACCTGCAGTTCGGCTCCGGGATGCACGGTTCGGAGGCGACGGCGGCGATCACGGCGGCGGACGGCGGGCCGAAGGTGCTCGTCCTCACGACGTACGACACGGACGCGGACATCCTGGCGGCGGTGGAGGCGGGCGCCTCCGGCTACCTCCTGAAGGACGCGCCGCCGGAAGAGCTGGCGGCGGCGGTCCGCACGGCTGCGGCCGGCCAGTCGGCCCTCGCCCCGGCGGTGGCGCACCGGCTGATGGACCGGATGAGGACACCGGCGGAGGCGCTGACCAAGCGCGAGCTGGAGGTGCTCCAGCTGGTGGGCGAGGGTCTGTCGAACCAGCAGATCAGCAAGGTGCTGTTCCTGAGCCAGGCGACGGTGAAGTCCCATCTGGTGCATGTCTTCGCGAAGCTGGGCGTGGACTCGCGCACGGCGGCGGTGGCGACGGCGACGGCCCGCCGCCTGATCAGGCGCTAGCGACGCACCACGTCCCGCCGCCTGATCAGGCGCCAGCGACGCACCACGGTCACCGCGCACCCGTCACGCCACCGCTGCCACCACACCCGTCACGCCCGCACCCGTCACGCCCACGGCCGCCACCGCACACCCGTCACACGGCAGTCGCCACAGCACACGCGTCAGTCGACAGGCCCCCGGGGCGCCGGCGGCCCGAAGAGTTCCACCGCCCGCCGGACCCCGGCGAGCCCCTCCGCGAGCGCGCTGACGGATCCGACCGATCCCGCGACGAGCAGCAGCGAGCGGCGCAGCCGCCGGACCTCGGGGGCGCCGCTGAGCGCCATCGCGTCGAGCGCGGCGAGTTCGTCCTCGGCGATACCCCGGTCGGCGAACTCGACTCGGTGGGCTGCCAGTTCGCGTCGGAGCCGGGACACGGCGGACCGCAGTTCGGCCACCCTCGGGTCCACGCCCTCGCCGGTCACTCGCCTCTGCCCCACGCTTCGCAACATGGTTCTCCCCCTCGCACGACACTGTGCGCAGAACTCCATACTCCGAACACCCGGAGCAGCGCTCCGAGCCGACCCCGGGCGGTGGTCGGGCGCCGTGAGTTGCGGGTCAGTTAACTCCTTCGCCACCCCACCGCGCCACCCTTCGCCCGGGTAATTCAGGCGACCGTGTGATTCCGCCTGATGAGGTATGCAGTCCCCATGACAACAGCGCATGATCGAACGGATGTCCACACGCCGCTCGTCGCCGGACTGCTGCTCGCCGCGGGAGGCGGGCGGCGACTCGGCGGGCGGCCCAAGGCGCTGCTCACGCATCGGGGGCGGCCTCTCGTCGAGTACGCCGTGGGGGTGCTGCGTGCGGCCGGGTGCGATCCGGTGCATGTGGTGCTGGGCGCGTTGGCCGACGTCGTACGGGAGCGGGCGGAGCTGCCCGGGTGTGTGCTCGTGGACAACCCGGAGTGGGCCGAGGGGATGGGTTCCTCGCTGCGGGCGGGGCTCGTCTCGCTGGCCGCCGATCCGCGCGGGGTCGACGCGGCGCTCGTCCTTCTGGTCGACCAGCCGGGGATCGGGGCGGAGGCGGTGGCCCGGGTCAGGGCGGCGTACGTCTCGCGGGATTCGCTGGCGGCGGCCTCGTACGAGGGTCATCGGGGTCATCCGGTGCTGTTCGGCGCCGGGCACTGGGCGGGGATCGCCGAGCTCGCGGTGGGCGACCGGGGCGCGCGGGACTATCTGGCGGCGCACCGGGATGCGATCACCCCGGTGGACTGTTCGGATGTGGCCGAGCCCTATGACATCGACACCGAGGAGGATCTGGCGCACTTGGAGTGAAGGGCGTGGCACCGAGCGCCATGGTCTGTCGACGCGGAGAATCTCGACATCAACAAACCATTGAACTTCCACCATGAGGAAACTAGTATCCACTGTTCAGAAGCGCCTGTCCGTTCAGAAGGCGCTTGCGGCCGTATCTCGGCGCCTGCGGCACTGCGTGCCGTCCCGCGACGCCCGGCGGCCGTCTGGCACCGCCCGTGAAGTCCGCTGAAGGAAGTGACAGTTCATGTCCGCACCAGCGCCGTCCCCCCTGGCCGTCGTCGATGCCGAGCCCCTGCCGCGTCAGGAAGAGGTGCTCACCGAGGCCGCCCTGGCCTTCGTCGCCGAACTGCACCGGCGGTTCACCCCGCGCCGGGACGAGCTCCTCGCCCGCCGAGCGGAGCGTCGCGCCGAGATCGCCCGCACGTCCACCCTGGACTTCCTGCCGGAGACCGCGGCGATCCGCGCCGACGACTCCTGGAAGGTCGCGCCGGCCCCGGCGGCCCTGAACGACCGCCGTGTCGAGATCACCGGCCCGACCGACCGCAAGATGACGATCAACGCGCTCAACTCCGGCGCGAAGGTCTGGCTCGCCGACTTCGAGGACGCCTCCGCGCCGACCTGGGAGAACGTGGTCCTGGGCCAGCTCAACCTGATCGACGCGTACGCCCGGAAGATCGACTTCACGGACCCGCGCTCGGGCAAGTCGTACGCCCTCAAGCCGGCCGGCGAGCTCGCGACGGTCGTCATGCGGCCCCGCGGCTGGCACCTGGAGGAGCGTCACCTCACCTTCGACGGCCGCCCGGTCCCCGGCGCGCTCGTCGACTTCGGCCTGTACTTCTTCCACAACGCCCAGCGGCTGATCGACCTCGGCAAGGGCCCGTACTTCTACCTGCCGAAGACGGAGTCGCACCTGGAGGCCCGCCTCTGGAACGAGATCTTCGTCTTCGCCCAGGACTACGTCGGCATCCCGCAGGGCACCGTCCGCGCCACGGTCCTCATCGAGACCATCACGGCCGCGTACGAGATGGAGGAGATCCTCTACGAACTCCGCGACCACGCCGCCGGGTTGAACGCGGGCCGCTGGGACTACCTGTTCTCCATCGTCAAGAACTTCCGTGACGGCGGAGCCAAGTTCGTCCTTCCGGACCGCAACGCGGTCACGATGACGGCCCCGTTCATGCGCGCGTACACCGAGCTCCTCGTGCGCACCTGCCACAAGCGCGGCGCGCACGCGATCGGCGGCATGGCGGCGTTCATCCCGTCCCGCAAGGACGCCGAGGTCAACAAGGTCGCGTTCGAGAAGGTCAAGGCCGACAAGGACCGCGAGGCCGGCGACGGCTTCGACGGCTCGTGGGTCGCCCACCCCGACCTCGTCCCGATCGCGATGGCCTCCTTCGACGCCGTCCTCGGCGAGAAGCCGAACCAGAAGGACCGCCTCCGCGAGGACGTCTCCGTCGCNNGGGCCTGGTCAGCGCCGTGCAGGTCGGCACCCGCTACATCGAGGCATGGCTGCGCGGCCTCGGCGCCGTCGCCATCTTCAACCTGATGGAGGACGCGGCCACCGCCGAGATCTCGCGCTCGCAGATCTGGCAGTGGATCAACGCGGGCGTGGTCTTCGAGAACGGCGAGACCGCCACCCCGGAGCTGGCCCGCA
>NZ_LIPQ01000355.1 GCF_001418135.1 Streptomyces aureus | reverse complement strand
TCCGCTACGGCCTCGCCACGGACGGTGTCGGCCTGGCCGACTCCAACCCCGCGTACGTGAAGATGACCGACGTCACCGCCGTCCGTGGCGAGGCCGTAGCGGATCTCGCCGGACTGCGGCTTGCCGTCCTGGACCGACTTGATCACGTTGAAGACGGAGTCCGAGACGTCCTTGGTGACCGAGGTCAGGATGTGGTCCTTGTAGGAGGCCAGACCCGCCTGGTTGTACTGGTCGGAGTCGACGCCGATGGCCCACTTGCCGGCGGTCGCGGCGGCCTCGATCGAGCCGGAACCGGCCAGACCGGCGGCGGCGTAGATCACGTCGGCGCCCTTGTCGAGCTGGCCCTGCGCGGCGGCCTTGCCGAGGTCGGGCTTGGAGAAGCCGTCGAAGTTCGGCGGCTGGGTCAGGTACTGGACGAGCACCTTCGCGTTGGGGTTGGTGTCCTTGACGCCCTGCGCGAAGCCCGCCTCGAACTTCTTGATCAGCGGAACCTCGACACCGCCGATGAAGCCGACCGTGCCGGTCTTGGACGCCTTGGCGGCGGCGACGCCGGCCAGGTAGGAGCCCTGCTCCTCGTTGAAGACGAGGTTGGCGATGTTCGGGCCGGTCTTCGACGTGTCGTCGATGAGGCCGAAGGTGGTCTTCGGGTAGGCCTTGGCGACCTTCTCGATGGCCGGGGCGTAGGCGAAGCCGACGCCGATGACCGGGTTGTTCCCGGCGCGGGCGAGAGCGGTCAGGCGCTGCACCTTGTCGGCGTCGCCCTCACCCTCGGAGGGCTCGGCCTCGGCGCCCTTGACGCCGAGCTCGTCCTCGGCCTTCTTGAGGCCCGCGTAGGCGGCGTCGTTGAACGACTGGTCGCCACGGCCGCCGATGTCGTACGCGATGGCAGCCTTCGTCGCCTTCGCCGTCGAGCTCGGGCTGGAGCCGGAGTCCGTCGAAGACTTGCCACACGCGGTGGCGGAGAGGGCGAGCGCCGCGGAGGCGATGCCCACGGTCGTGATCCTGGTGATCCGGCGCAAGAGGAGGGTCCCTTCAAGACTGACCGAAAGCGCCTCTTCCGGCGCTGGTTTCGCGGCGATCGTAACGCGCGTAGATGTCAGTTAAAGACCCGTTCATGAGTCGTTATCGGATCGTCGCGAACCGGCCAGTCGAGGCGACCGGGGGCGTTCGGCCCGGTACTGCCGGTTATATCTCCGGGTCCGGGCGCCGGGAAGGGAGTCCGGGGGCGCCACGCCGGTCCGTTGGACCGAAGGGGGGACGCCGGTCGGCCGGACGGATGAAGGGTCCGTCCGGCCGGAATCAAGGCTGCCGTTTGGCCTGAAATCAGCGCTTTGGTGCCGCGTCGAGCAGCGCCGCCGCCGTGAAGAGCTCCACGCCGGCCTCGATGCAGCGCTCGTCCACGTCGAAGTCGCCGGCGTGGAGGTCGCGGACACGGGGGTCGCCGGGGGTACGGACGCCGAGGCGGGCCATGGCGCCGGGCACGTGCTCCAGGTACCAGGAGAAGTCCTCGCCGCCGAGACTCTGCTCGGTGTCCTCGATCGCGTGCGGTCCGCGCCGCGCGGTCATCGCGGCATGGAGCAGCTCGGTGACGGCCGGGTCGTTGACGACCGGGGGGACACCGCGCACGTAGGTGACGGTCGACTTGGCCCGGTGCAGGGTCGCGATCTCGTCGATGGCCGCGTGCACCAGGTCGGGCGCCTCCCGCCAGGTGGGCAGGTCGAGGCAACGGACGGTGCCGGAGAGCTCGGCGTGCTGCGGGATGACGTTGCAGGCGTGGCCGGACTCGATGCGGCCCCAGGTGACCGAGAGCCCCGAGCGGGCGTCCACACGGCGGGACAGGACGCCCGGGACGTCGACGGCGACCCGGGCGGCGGCGGTGACGAGGTCGGTCGTGAGGTGCGGGCGGGCGGTGTGGCCGCCGGGCCCGTCGAGGGTGACCTCCAGACGGTCGCAGGCGGAGGTGATGGGGCCGGGGCGCAGCCCGATCTTCCCCGCGTCCACCCGGGGGTCGCAGTGCACGGCGATGATCCGGCCGACCCCGTCCAGGACGCCGGCCTCGACGGCATCGGCGGCGCCGCCGGGGAGGACCTCCTCGGCGGGCTGGAAGAGCAGCCGCACGGCGGCCGGGAGGAGGCCCTGCCGGTCGAGCTCGGCGAGGACGAGTCCGGCGCCGAGGACGGTGGTGGTGTGGACGTCGTGTCCGCAGGCGTGGGCGCGGTTGGCCACCGTGGAGTGGTAGGCGACGGTCTTGACGTCGGGGATGGGCAGCGCGTCGAGGTCGGCGCGGATCGCGAGCATCGGCCGCTCGGGGTCCGGGGTGCCGATGTCACAGATGAGCCCGGTGGCGCCTGGCAGGACCTTCGGCGCGAGGCCGGCCGCCTCCAGGCGGGCCTTGAGCGCGGCGGTCGTACGGAACTCCTGGTTCCCGAGCTCGGGGTGCATGTGCAAGTCCCTGCGGAAGGCGATCAGTTCGACGCGCAGGGGTTCGGACAGCGTTCCGGGCAGGGTGACGGAGCCTGGCTCACGGGACTTCAACTGGTTCACCCTTTGAAGGGTAGGCCTCCGGAGAGGTCAACTGCCCGTTGATCACGAAAAGTTCAGCCCGTTAGGGGAAAGAATCTCGGTTCGGCAGGCTTGAAGCCCCTTCCGTATGGGTACGCTCAGCCGAATTCGAGCCGATCGGTCTGGGCCGCCACCCGCGAGGTGAGCCGGTCGACCTCGTGGGCCGCCGTGCCCGTCACCCCGGACAGGAAGCCCTGGGCCCGCGGGGAGGCGGTGGCCCGCAGCCACTCGGACGAGATCTCGCAGACCGCGACCTTCACCCCGGTGCCGGCGAGCGCCAGCGGCAGGGTGTGCACGACCGTGGACGGGAAACTGACGACCGTACGCCCGATGGGGCCGCGCCGGGCGATCAGCTCCAGGGGCAGCTCCGGGCGGACCACCTGGAGGCCCGTCTCGACCGCGATCCGGTGCAGCTTCTCGGCGCTCTCCCTGCGGTGCGCGAAATAGCGGGTGGCGCCGTGGGCGCGGGCGAGTTCCGCCACCACCCGGTCGTAGTGGCCGGCGTCGACGACCCCCGTCTCCACCAGCGAGGTCCCCACCAGGTCCGCGCCACCGGTGAGCAGCGGCGGGCCGAAGCGGGCCCGGGTCCAGGCGTAGGAGTTCTCCGTGACCGTGACTCCCTCGGGGACCTCGACGGGCAGCGAGGTGAAGATCTCGACCGTCCGGCCGGAGGTCGGGGCGAGGCGCTTCTTGGCGAGCAGGGTCACCGGGGCGAGCACCAGCTCGCGCGGGTCGAGGCCGCTGTTCTTGCGGTGCCAGCGCACCAGGCGCTCGCCGCGGCCGATCTGGGCGGCGTACTCCATGGTGGCGGTGCCGTCGTCGACCACGGTCAGGTGCCGGGGGGCGAAGAGGGTGAGGAGGAGCTGGACGTACCGGGAGAACGGGTCCCCGATGATCACCCGCTCCGCGGAACGCAGCGGCCGGGCGAGCTCCCGCAGCGTGCGGACGAGCGCGCCCCGGCCGCCGCGGGCCTCCTGCCAGTGGACGGTGAGGCCCTCGTCGCGGGCCAGCTGGGCCATCCGGCGCAGCTGGCCCCGCGACATGGGGTCGGTCGGCGAGAGGACGACGACCGTCAGGGCGGGTGCGGGCTGTGCCGCACCCTGGGTGGCGTCCGTCGAGCGGGGCGCCCGCACGGACGCACCGGCGTCAGCGGAGTCGGGCGCCGCGGTGACCGCGCCGGCGGGCGCGGCGTCCGCCGGGCCGTGCGTGCCGGCGGGTGCCGCGGAGGGCGCACCCGTGGCGGAAGCCTGGGTGTGCGCCCATTCCAGGACGTTGAGGAGCTGGACCGGGCTCTCGACGAACGCCAGCTGCCCGGTCATGCGGCGACGAGGCCCTGGACCCGGCGGAGCTTCTTCATCGGGCCGAGCTCCGACTCGTAGACCTTCTTGACGCCGTCGCCGAGGGCGGCCTCGATGGTGCGGATGTCGCGGACCAGGCGCTGCAGGCCCTGGGGCTCGACGGAGGCGGCCTGGTCGGAGCCCCACATGGCGCGGTCGAGGGTGATGTGACGCTCGACGAAGGTGGCGCCGAGGGCGACGGCGGCCAGCGTGGTCTGGAGGCCGGTCTCGTGGCCGGAGTAGCCGATCGGGACGTTCGGGTACTCCTCCTGCAGCGTCTGGATGACGCGCAGGTTGAGCTCCTCGGCCTTGGCCGGGTAGGTCGAGGTGGCGTGGCAGAGCAGGATGTTCGCGCTGCCGAGGACCTCGACGGCGTGACGGATCTGCGCCGGCGTCGACATGCCGGTGGAGAGGATGACCGTACGGCCGGTGGCGCGCAGCGAGCGGAGCAGCTCGTCGTCGGTGAGGGAGGCCGAGGCGACCTTGTGGGCCGGGACGTCGAACTTCTCGAGGAAGGCGACGGCCTCGGTGTCCCACGGGGAGGCGAACCAGTCGATGCCGCGCTTCCTGCAGTGCTCGTCGATGGCGCGGTACTGGGTCTCGTCGAACTCGACGCGGTGACGGTAGTCGATGTACGTCATCCGGCCCCAGGGGGTGTCCCGCTCGATGTCCCACTGGTCGCGCGGGGTGCAGATCTCGGGGGTGCGCTTCTGGAACTTGACGGCGTCGCAGCCGGCCTCGGCGGCCACGTCGATCAGCGCGAACGCGTTGTCGAGGTCACCGTTGTGGTTGATGCCGATCTCGCCGGTGATGTAGACGGAGTGGCCCGGGCCTGCGGTCTTGTCGCCGAGGGTGCGGATACGGGTGTTCATGGTGCCGGTCCTTAGGAGTTGGGGGTGTCGAGCTCGGGTCCGAGGAGCCAGGCGGCGATCTCACGGATCGCCCCCGAGCCGCCCGGGGTGACGGTGACCGCGCGGGCCGCGGCCCGTACGGAGTCGTGTGCGCTGCTCACCGCGACGGGCCAGCCGACGAGGTGGAAGCAGGGAAGGTCGTTGACGTCGTTTCCGGCGTAGAGCACGCGCTGCGGGTCGATGCCCTCGGCCTCGCACCACTCCTTGAGGGCCCGGTCCTTGCGGTCGATGCCGTGCAGGACGGGGATCTTGAGCTTGCGGGCGCGGGCGGCGACGACGGCGTTCTGCTCGGTGGAGAGGATGAGGACGGGCAGTCCGGCGCGGCGCAGGGCGGCGATGCCGAGGCCGTCGCCCCGGTGCGCGGAGACGAACTCGCGTCCCTCGGCGTCCAGGTGGACCCGGTCGTCGGTCTGCGTGCCGTCGAAGTCGAGGACGACGGCGTCGATGTCCGCGAAGCCGGGCGTGGCCGGGGTGTCGAGGAGCGGGGCGAGGACGCGGGCGCGGGCCAGGTCGTGCGGGTCGTCGATCTCCAGGACCCGGGCGGGGTCGGTGACGACGAGCGCCGTACGGCCGAAGAAGCGGTGCTTGTGGGTGCGGAAGCCGGCCGCGTCCATCGCGTAGACGGCGCCGGTCTCCAGGTACTCGGGCTCCCGGTCCTGGCGGCGGGGACGGTGCGCCTTGTCGTGGTTGACGCCGGTGGCGCCGTCCTCGACCGTCTCGCGCCAGAGGAAGCCGTGCGACGGGGCGGCGGTGAAGGCCGTGTCGGCGGCACCGGAGGTGATGCGCTCGACGGTCTCGGCGACCTCGGCGGAGCTGAGGAAGGGGCTGGTGCACTGGACGAGGAGGACCACGTCGGCCGGGCGGCCGTGGGTGGCCTCGAAGGCGTCCATGGCGTGCAGGACCGCGGCCTCGCTGGTGGCGGTGTCGCCGGCGATCTCGGCGGGGCGCCGCACGGCCTCGGCCCCCGCGGTGCGGGCGGCGGCCGCGATGCCGGCGTCGTCGGTGGAGACCACGACGTGGGTGACGGGGCGGGCGCCGAGGCAGGCCCGGACGGCGCGGGCGACCAGGGGGACTCCGGCCACCGGGGCGAGGTTCTTGGCGGGCACGCCCTTCGAACCGCCCCTCGCGGGGATCACGGCGAGCACGGTGGTGGTCATCAGAGTTCTCCCAGGCGGCGGATGACGGGGGCGACGCGTTGCACGCCGTGGCGGTACGCGCCCCGCGCGGCCTCCCGGACGACCCTGCGGAGGCCGCTCTCGCGGGGCTCCGGGGCGGTGACGTCCAGGCGGTGGCGGGCCAGGATCCCGGGCAGGTAGCCGGGCGCCGTCTCCGTCGTGTAGTAGGGGGTGATCGGGGGCAGCGCGGGGAGCGCCAGGAGCTCGGTGACCCGGTCGCGGGCCGCGTCGAAGGCCGCGTCGTACGAGCCGTCGGAGGCGACGCCCTGCCGGGCGAGCCAGGTCTCGTCGGGCGTCGGGGCGAGCCCCTTGTCGAGTCGGTCGAAGGAGGCGAGCAGACCGGAGCCGACGAAGTGGTGGTTGCCGAGCGCCTCGCGGACCCCGAGGTCGGTGAGGATCGCGGTGGGGATGCGCCGGTGGAGTGCTTCGAGGGCGGCCGTCGAGGAGACGGTCACCAGCAGGTCGGTGCGGTCGAGGACCTCGCCCATGTGCCCGTACACGAGCTTGAAGTTGGCCGGCGGGTCGAGCTCGCGGACCAGCTTCTGGAACGGGTACTCCTCCAGGTGCGTGGTGTGTTCGCCCGGCTTGGAGCGGAGCTTGAGGAGCACCTCGCGGCCCGGGTGGAGCCGGGCGTGCCCGATCAGCCGCCGCAGTACGTAGGCGCGTTCGGTCCGGGTGACCGGCACGGACGGCTGGGCGGCGAAGACCAGGGTGTCGCGGCCGGCTTCCGGGGTGTGCGGGGCGCCGCCGAGGAAGGGCAGGGCCGCCTCGACGACCGAGTCGGCCCCGGCGCCCACTCCTTCGTACACGGCGCGGAAACGCTCCGCGTCGTGACGGGAGTTGGCGAGGACGACGTCGGCGCCGTGGCGCAGCAGCAGACCGTCGGTCAGCTTCTCGTAGACGACGCCGACATAGCCGGTGACGACCACGGGACGCCGTTCGAGGCCCAGGTCGGCGAGCCCCTGGAGGACGGCCCGTACGGTGCCCCCGACGAGAGCGAGGACGACGACGTCGTATCCCTCGTCGCGCGTCTCCGCGTCCCGTACCGCGCGCAGGAATTCCGCACCCGTCACCTCGCGCGGGGTGGTGGTGGACACCCCGGTCTCGGCGAGCTGGCGTTCGGTGGGGGTTGCCCGTCCGCGCAGGACGAATCCGGTGGGTTCGGCGGTCGCCGTGGTGATGCGGCGCGCCGTGAGGGCGCCCCATTTCCACCGGGTGTCGGAGTCGGCGAGTACGGCGACCCGTACCGCTTCTCTGGTACTTGCTGGCACGCCGAGGACGCTAGAAGGGCATTCCGCTTTTCGGCCCAACTGAGCCACAACAAACGGTGAACAGAGCCTCTCCTCCTGCTGAAGTGGGTCGTGAACCGGACGTATCGGGGCTGATTTTCCCTGCCGGGAAAGGTGGTTAATCGGCCCGCCGCTTCGTGTTCACCAAAGGGATGCCCGACGGTCGGTGGGAATGCCGGGACGGCACCTAGCGTCAACCGCGTGGTCAAGCTCTCCGTCGTCGTGCCGTTCTACAACGTGCAGACATACGCCCCCGACACCCTCACGAGCCTGCGGGCCAACGCCCGGGAGGACTTCGAGTTCCTGCTTGTCGACGACTGCTCGTCGGACGGGACCCCGGAGATCCTCGAAAGGGCCGCGCGCGAGATCCCGGGTGCCGTCCTGATCAGGCACGAGCACAACGGGGGCCTCGCCACCGCCCGGAACACCGGTCTCGACGCCGCCCGCGGCGA
>NZ_LIPQ01000354.1 GCF_001418135.1 Streptomyces aureus | reverse complement strand
TCGCCACCGCGGTGGCGAGGAGCTGACGGAGGAACTGGCGGCCCGCGTGGGCCGCGACCCCCGGGCCGACCTCTGCCCCCGGCCGGCCGCGGGCATGGCGCTCGCCGCCCGCGCCCCCGAAGCACGGGCCCCTGGCGCGCGAAAAGAAAGGTGGGCCGGGTCCGCGTGACGCGGATCCGGCCCACCCGGGGGCTCGGTGAAGGACGGGTCGGTCAGCCCAGGGCCAGCCAGGCGACGGCCGCCAGGACGACGATCACCGCGACCACGCCGACGATCAGGCCGACCTTCGGGCCGCCCGACGCGGCCGCGACCTGCGGCTGCCGCTGCTGCGGGGCGCCCTCGTCGACGAAGGCGCGGAACATCTGCGTGTTGCCGGCGGGGTCGTAGGAGCCCTCGGGGCCCTGGCCCTGGCCGTACGGTGCTTGGGGGTTGTGTGCCATGGGTCAGGACCCTAGCGAAGTACGGGTGAGGGGCCCAAGCCCCGTACCCCCACCTCTGCGGAACCGTCCGCGACCCACACCTCCGCTCCACCTTTGCCTATTCTTTAGCGCCGTTTGACCGATTTAGTTTGCCTGGAGCAACCATCGATCTCTATGGTTGCCCTAAGCAACAACATCTGTGGAGTGCCCGATGGACGACTCGATGGACAGCTCGACGGACCGGGGCAACCGCTACGAGAACCTCGCCCGCCAGGTGAGCGCCATCGGAGCGGTGAAGCGCGGACTCGCGCGGGTCCTGCCCGCCGAGTGCCCCAGCGGATCCGCCATCGTCCTCGCCCTGCTCAACCACCACGGCGACATGCGGATGGGCCGGGTGTCCGAGCTGATGGCCGTCGACATGTCGGTCAGCAGCCGTCACGTGGCCCACACCGTGGACCGCGGCTGGGTCGAGCGTCTGCCCGACCCCGCCGACCGGCGCTCCCGGATCCTGCACCTGACCCGGGCGGGCGAAGACATGCTCGCCGTCCTCGACCGACGGCTGACCGACATGCTCGCCCGCAACCTCGCGGAGTGGTCCGACGACGACGTCGAACTGCTCACCGACCTGCTCGCCCGCCTCCGCGACTCCTTCGGGGACTGCCGGGCCCACCACGCTTGAGAACGAAGGAAGTTGATGGCTACGACCACCACACCAGAGACCGGTGTGAGCGGCGGGAGCGCCAAGCAGGGGGACACCGCCTCCGGCGGCGCCCCGATGACGCACAAGCAGATCATGGAGGCGCTGTCCGGGCTGCTGCTCGGCATGTTCGTCGCCATCCTGTCCTCGACGATCGTCTCCAACGCCCTCCCCCAGATCATCACCGACCTCGGGGGCGGCCAGTCCGCCTACACCTGGGTGGTCACCGCAGCACTCCTCTCGATGACCGCGACCACCCCGCTCTGGGGCAAGCTCGCGGACCTCTTCTCCAAGAAGCTGCTCGTCCAGATAGCCCTGGTCATCTATGTGGCGGGCTCGGTCGTCGCCGGCCTCTCGCAGAGCACCGGCATGCTCATCGCCTGCCGTGTCGTGCAGGGCATCGGCGTCGGCGGTCTGACCGCCCTCTCCCAGATCATCCTGGCCGCGATGATCGCCCCGCGTGAGCGCGGCCGGTACAGCGGCTACCTCGGCGCGACCTTCGCCGTCGCCACCGTCGGCGGCCCGCTGCTCGGCGGTGTCATCACCGACACCGACTGGCTCGGCTGGCGCTGGTGCTTCTACGTGGGCGTACCCTTCGCGATCATCGCGCTGATCGTCCTGCAGAAGACCCTCAAGCTCCCCGTCGTGAAGCGCAAGGTCAAGGTCGACTGGGCCGGCGCCTTCTTCATCAGCGCCGCGGTCTCCCTGCTGCTCATCTGGGTCACCTTCGCGGGCGACAAGTACGACTGGATGTCCTGGCAGACGGCCGTGATGGTGCTCGGCGCGATCGCGCTCGGCGGGATCTTCCTGCTCGTCGAGTCGAAGGCGAGCGAGCCGATCATCCCGCTCCGCCTCTTCCGCAACCGCACGATCACCCTCGCCTCGCTCGCCTCGCTCTTCGTGGGTGTCGCGATGTTCGCCGGCACGGTCTTCTTCAGCCAGTACTTCCAGCTGGCGCGGAACGAGTCGCCGACGATGTCCGGCGTCCTCACCATCCCGATGATCGCGGGCCTCTTCGTCTCCTCCACCGTCTCGGGTCTGGTCATCACCAAGACGGGCAGGTGGAAGGCGTGGCTGGTCAGCGGCGGCGCCCTCGCCGCGGGCGGTCTCGGCCTGCTCGGCACGATCCGCTACGACACGGCGTACTGGCACATCGCGCTGTTCATGGCGGTCCTCGGCCTCGGCCTCGGCATGATGATGCAGAACCTGGTGCTCTGCACCCAGAACCAGGTGGCCCCCGCCGACCTCGGCGCCGCCTCCTCCGTCGTCACCTTCTTCCGCTCCCTGGGCGGCGCGATCGGTGTCTCGGCGCTCGGCGCGGTCATGGCCCACCGGGTCACGAGCTACGTCAAGGAGGGCCTGGCCGAGCTCGGTCCGAAGGCCGCGGGCGCCATGGGCAACGGCGGCACGGGCGGCGGCATCCCCGACATGGACAAGCTGCCGGCCCCGATCCGCACGGTCATGGAGGACGCGTACGGACACGGTGTCGCCGATGTCTTCCTCTACTCGGCGCCGTTCGCGCTGCTGGCCTTCGTGGTGACGCTCTTCATCAAGGAAGTCGCCCTGAAGAGCAGCTCGGTGAAGGGCGACGAGAAGGCGGTGGCCGCGGAGGCCTAGAGAGACTCCCGGCCGCGCTTCGAGCGGAGGCGCGGCCGGGTCGAACGGAGCGGCGGGCAGGGGACGGCCCGCCGCTCCGTCATGTCCCGGTCTCAGAGGTGCCGGTACCCCGGGCCTCGGTTTCACGGGAAACCATCGTCTCGATGCCGGCGACCAGGACGTCCAGGGCATAGGCGAAGTCGCGGTCCCAGATCTGGGAGACGCTGCCGTGCGAGGCCCGCTCGTCCAGGATCTCCGCCATGGGTTCGATGGCCTCCACGAAGCCCGGGTTGTCGCGGAAGGCCTTGACGGACTCCCCGTAGAAGTCGTCCTGCGACATCCCGGCCTCCGCCGCGCGCCGCCCGAACTGGGACTCGATCGTCCCGTAGCCGTACACGAACTGGAAGACCGCCGACGTCGCACTGGGCTGACGGTCGATCGGCAGGCCGGTGCCGCCGATCGCCTCCTGGATCCTGGTTGCGACGGCGATCGCGTGCGGGCCGATGTTCAGGTACTGGCCGGCGCTCGGCGACATCCACGGGTGGCGGACCAGCATCCGGCGGTACTCCAGGGCGAGCACCCGGATCATGTCCCGCCAGCCGTCGGCGGCCTCGACCGCCGCGAGGTCGAACTCGCCGTACACGCTGTCCATGGCGAACTCGATGATGTCGTCCTTGGTGTCCACGTACCAGTACAGGGACATCGCGGTGACGTTCAGCTCGGCCGCGAGCTTGCGCATCGACAGCCCGGCCAGGCCCTCCTCGTCGAGCATCCGGATCGCGGCGGCGACGATCCGGTCCCGGTCGAGACCGGCCGGCCCGCCGCCGCTCCGTGGCGTCCGGGTCTCCAGCCAGACGCTGGAACGCGCCGGGTTCTTGGCCCGGTCGGCTGCCTTGACCATCGCGTTCCTCCGTCTGTCAGTTCTCCGTGACCATGCTAGGCAGCGATCGACTGCTCGGGCGGCAGGGCCTTCTCCGTCCGCTCGGCCCGCCGGAGCAGGGCCGCCGCCACCAGACCGCCGGCGAAGACGGCGATCGCGCCGACCAGCTGGCTGGTCTGGAGGCCGGAGGCGAAGGCGTCCGAGATCTCCCGCCGCTCGGCCTCGCCGCCGGCGGCCGCCAGGGCGGCCGGGAGGGAGGTCGCGGTGACGGCGACGAGGGCGGCGAAGCGCGCGTTGAGGACGGCGCCGAGGACGGCGACACCGAGGCCGTTGCCGAACTCGGCGAGGGTGCCGTTGATCCCGGCGCCCACACCCGCCTTCTCCGGCGGGATCGAGCTCATGATCGCGTTGGCCATGGCCGGGGAGGAGACGGCGATGCCGCCGCCCATCAGGACGAGGCCGAGGAGCATGCCCGCGTAGCTGCCGTCGGTGCCGCCGCCGAGCAGCGAGATCGAGGTCAGACCGCCGGCGACCAGCGTCATGCCGAGGACGACGGTCGGCGGGGTGCCCAGCTTCATGACGATCTTCGGGCCGATGCCGGTCAGGTTGAGACCGACGATCGTCAGCGCGAGCGGCGCCATCCGCAGACCGGCCTCCAGCGGCTCGTAGCCGAGCACGAACTGCAGGTGCTGGGTGAGCAGGAAGAGCGAGCCGCCCATGCCGAAGACGACCAGGATCGAACCGCCGATGGCGCCGATGAACTTCTGGTTCCGGAAGAAGTGCATGTCGAGCATCGGGTACGGGGTGTGCAGCTCCCACAGCGCGAACGCGCCGAGACCGAGCAGCCCGATCGCGGCCGGGACCAGCACCTGGGCGGAGACCCAGCCGTGCTCGGGGCCGCTGATGATCGCGTACACGACGGCGGTCATGCCGATGGTGGAGAGCAGCGCGCCGAGCAGGTCGGGCCGCTCGCCCTGCGGGTTCTTGGACTCCGGTACGAGCTTCAGGACGGCGACCAGGGCCACGACCGCGACCGGGATGTTGATCAGGAAGATCATTCCCCACCAGAAGTGGTTCAGGATCACGCCGCCGATCAGCGGCCCGCCGGCGAAGCCGAGGGAGGCGACGGTGGACCAGAGCGCGATGGCCTTCACCCGCTCCGAGTCGTCGAAGATCTGCATGACGACGGCGAGGGTGGTGGTCATGAGCAGCGCGCCGCCGGACTCGCCGACTCGACCACGCAGCTGATCGCCGCCCGCGCGGGCATGGGCGTCGGCGGCGCGCTGCTCATGAC
>NZ_LIPQ01000353.1 GCF_001418135.1 Streptomyces aureus | reverse complement strand
CGCCGACGTCGGCGGGGCGCAGGATCCGGGGCTGCCAGGCGTTCTCGGTGGTCACGTGGGGTTCCTTTCAGGAGGGGGTCGCCGACGGGACGGCGTCCCCGGCGTGCTGGGGTTCGGTGGGCCGGGCCGCGGCGAAGTCGGGGGCGCGGCGGGCCCGGAAGGCGGCCACCGCCTCGCGGACGTCCGGCGAGTGGGCGGCGACGACCTGCACGGGGGCCTCCCGTTCGAGGGCGGCCGCCAGCGAAGGCGCGTCGGTGTTGGCCTGGAGCACCTGCTTGGTGAGGGCCAGTGAGACCGGGCTGTTCGCGGCGACCTCGGCGGCGAGGCCGAGCGCGGCGCCGGCCAGTTCGCCGGGGGCGGTCACCCGGCTCACCAGGCCGCGGGCGAGGGCCTCGTCGGCGGCCACGAACCGGCCGGTGAGCATCATGTCGGAGGCGAAGCCGAGGCCGGTCAGCCGGGGCAGCAGCCAGGAGGCGCCCATGTCGCCGCCGGAGAGTCCGACCCGGGTGAAGAGGAACGCGAAGCGGGTCGTGGGGTCGGCGATCCGGAAGTCGGCGGCGAGGGCGAGGACGGCCCCGGCGCCCGCCGCGACGCCGTGGAGGGCGGCGACGACCGGGAAGGGGCACTCGCGGAGGGCCCGGACGACCTGGCCGGTCATCCGGTTGAAGTCGAGGAGCTGGGCGGTGTCGAGCGCGAGCGTGGCGCCGATGATCTCGTCGACGTCGCCGCCGGAGCAGAAGCCGCGGCCCTCGCCGTCGAGGACGAGCGCGCGGACGGACCGCTCGCGGGAGAGCTCGGCGAGGAGGTCGCGCAGGTCGGCGTAGGCGCCGAAGGTGAGGGCGTTGAGTTTCGCGGGGCGGGCCAGCGTGACGGTGGCGACGCCCCGGTCGATGTCGACGCGCAGATGGTCCCAGCGTGCCGTGCGGGGCGTGGAGCCGGTAAAGGGGCTCATCCGGAACGGCCTCCTTCCTCCGTTCGGAGGGTATCACTCTACTGTGACCGTCGTCACGAGTACGCGATAAGGGAGGGGTGAGGGCGTAGTGCCGAAGGTCCTCGGCAGCCGATGACGGAAGTCCCTACCGATCCGGGAGGGGCGCCTCTGAAGAAAAGATTTGCACCTCGTAAGGTTGAAACCAGGACGTCTCGGGATGCCTCCACCCCACTCGCCCACCCCCACTCGGTGAAGGGAGCCGCCCCATGCCCGAAGCCACCGGACCCGAAGCCGGCCCACCCGCCGGACCGGCCGGGCCCGCCGCACACGGACCCGCCGCCTCCTGGCGCGTCCGGCTGCCCCACACCACCGCCGCCGTGCCGATCGCCCGCGCCCTGATCCGTACCGCTCTCACCGACCTCGGCCCCGGGGCCCCCGGCCGCCCCGACAGCGACACCGCGGAGCTGCTCACCGCCGAGCTCGTCGCCAACGCCGTCGAGCACACCGCCGGCCTGGGCCCCATCGAGCTGGTCGTCGAGCTGCTCGCCACGCCCGGCGGCTGTCAGATCGAGGTCCACGACTCCGAGCCCGCCCGTGCGGGCGAGCTCGTCTGCCCCGCGCCCGGGGAGGTGGACCCCTGGCAGGAGCACGGCCGGGGTCTGCTCCTCGTCCGGGCCCTCAGCAGCGACTGCGGCCACCGCCCCACGGAGCACGGAAAGGCCGTCTGGTTCACCCTGCCGGGGATACCGGCGCAGCGCCCTCGCTCGGAGCGGTGACCAGACGCGAGCGGCGGCGCCCGTAGCCCGCGTACACCAGCGTTCCGACGACCAGGAATCCGGCGAACTGCAGCCAGGTCGTCCAGCCCGTGCCCCACATCAGATAGAGGCAGAACCCGATGCCGAGGATCGGGCTCAGGGGGAAGAGCGGCACCCGGAACGAGCGCGGCAGCTCGGGATTCCGGCGCCGCAGCACCATCACCGCGAGGTTGACGACCGCCATGACGGCGAGCGTGCCGATGGTGGTCAGGTCGACGACCACGTCGAGCGGGGCGAACGCCGCCGGAACGGCGAAGACCGCGGCCACGATCCACGTGTTGGCCACCGGGGTGGCGGACTTCGGCGAGACCCGCGCGAAGACGCGGGGCACGAGACCGTCGCGGGACATCGACATCAGGACGCGGGTCTGCCCGTACATCACCGCGAGGACGACGGACGCGATGGCGACGACCGCGCCGAACGCGATGATCCCGCCGCCGACCGACGACCCGGTGACCTGGTCGACGACCAGCGAGAGCGCGGCCGGCCGGTCGGCCACGGCGTCGGCGCCGAGGGCCCCGATCGCGGAGAGCGCGACGGCGCAGTAGAGCAGCGTGACGAGCCCGATGCAGATGAGGATCGCGGTCGGGATGTTCCGCCGCGGGTTCTTGACCTCCTCGCCGGCCGTGGTGATCGCGTCGAAGCCGATGTACGAGAAGAAGGCCACCGAGGCGCCCGCGGTGATCCCGCTCATGCCGTGCTCGGCGAACGGCGAGAGGTGGCCGGCCTGGAAGGCCGAGAAGCCGACGACGCAGAAGACGACCAGGATCCCGATCTTGAGGATCGCCATGGCGGCGGTCGCCCGCGCGCTCTCCCGGACCCCGCGCACCAGCAGCGTGGCGGCGAGCGCGATCACGACCACGGCGGGCACGTTGACGACCCCGCCCTCGCCGGGCCCGGCGGAGAGCGCGGCCGGCAGCTGCCGGCCGGTGAGGCTTTCGAGCAGTTCGTTGAGGTACTGGCTCCAGCCGACGGCGACCGCGGAGACCGAGACGCCGTACTCCAGGAGCAGGCACCAGCCGACGAGGAAGGCGGCCCGCTCACCGAGGCTCGCGTACGCGAAGGAGTACGAGGAGCCCGAGACCGGGATCGCGCCGCCCAGCTCCGCGAAGGAGAAGGCGGTGAAGATGCAGGTGATCGCGGCGAGGACGAAGGAGATCACCACCGCCGGACCCGCCTCGGCGACGCTGTCGGAGAGACCGACGAAGATGCCGGTGCCGACGATCGCGCCGACACCGAAGCAGACGAGCTGGAAGAGGCCCATGGTGCGCTTGAGGCCGTGGCCTTCGAGGTCGGCGCCGGACTCGGCGAGGAGCTGCTGCGGGGTCTTGATCCGCGGGGCGGACGGGGTCATGCGGTGGTTCTCATCTCTCATGGGCATGCGTCAGGGGGTTCGGGCGTGCACGCCCGAACCCCCTGTAAGGGTGCGATCGTAAACCGCACCACACATATTCACCCAATCGGGCGCAAAGCTATGCCTGAGGGAGCACCGTGGGGATCGCCGCGGGGACCACCGCGGGAAGCGGGCCGCCGGCCATCGTCGCGACCAGGACCGCCTTGATCGTGTGCATCCGGTTCTCCGCCTCGTCGAAGACGACCGAGTGCTCCGACTCGAAGACCTCGTCGGAGACCTCCAGCTCGGTGAGGCCGTGCCGGGCGTGGATGTCCCGCCCGACGTCCGTGCCCAGGTCGTGGAAGGCCGGCAGACAGTGCAGGAACTTGACGTCGGGGTTCCCGGTGGCGCGCAGCACGTCCATCGTCACGGAGTAGGGGGCGAGGGCGGAGATCCGCTCGTCCCAGACCTCCTTGGGCTCTCCCATGGAGACCCAGACGTCGGTGGCCACGAAGTCGGCGCCGCGAACCCCCTCGGTCACGTCCTCGGTGAGGGTGACCGTGGCCCCGCTGGTCTCCGCGAGCTCGCGGGCGGCGGCGACGATCCCTTCGGACGGCCAGTACGCCCGCGGGGCGACGATCCGGACGTCCATGCCGAGCAGGGCGCCGGTGACCAGGTAGGAGTTGCCCATGTTGAAGCGGGCGTCGCCGAGGTAGGCGAAGGAGACGGCGTCCAGCGGCTTGTCCGTGTGCTCGGTCATGGTGAGCACGTCGGCGAGCATCTGGGTGGGGTGCCAGTCGTCGGTGAGCCCGTTGAACACGGGGACGCCGGCGAAGGCGGCGAGTTCCTCGACGATGTCCTGGCCGTCGCCCCGGTACTCGATGCCGTCGAACATCCGGCCGAGGACGCGGGCGGTGTCCTTGACCGACTCCTTGTGGCCCATCTGGGAGCCGGAGGGGTCCAGGTAGGTGGTGGTGGCCCCCTGGTCGGCGGCGGCGACCTCGAAGGCGCAGCGGGTGCGGGTCGAGGTCTTCTCGAAGATCAGCGCGATGTTCCGGCCGCGCAGCCGCTGGACCTCGGCGCCGGCCTTCTTGGCGGCCTTGAGTTCGGCGGCGAGCGCGATCAGGCCGCGGAACTCCTCGGCGGTGAAGTCCAGCTCCTTGAGGAAGTGGCGGCCGATGAGGTCTGTGGCCATGGGACGCGCTCCTGTGGGTACGGTCGAGGGGTCGGCGATCGGGGACGACGATCAGGGACCCTGGAAGTGTATACGCACTTCAACATTTATATACAGCCCTGATCTCGTTCCCGGTACGGCCCCTGCCACGGCCCCGTCAGACGGCGTCCCGCTCCACCGGACAGCTCATGCAGCGCGGGCCGCCCCTCCCCCGGCCCAGCTCGCTGCCGGGGATCTCGATCACCTCGATGCCCTGCTTCCGCAGATGGGTGTTGGTCGTGACGTTCCGCTCGTACGCGACGACCACCCCCGGCTCCACCGCGAGCACGTTGCAGCCGTCGTCCCACTGCTCGCGCTCGGCCGCGTGCACGTCCTGCGTGGCCGTCAGGACCCGGATGTCCTGGAGGCCGAGCGCCGCGGCGATGGCGCTGTGCATCTGCTCCGGCGGATGGTCGGTCACCCGCAGGGACTGGCCGGCGTCCCCCGGTTCGATCGTGTACGAGCGGAGCATCCCGAGCCCCGCGTACTGCGTGAACGTGTCCTGGTCGACCATCGTCATCACCGTGTCCAGGTGCATGAACGCGCGCCGCTTCGGCATGTCGAGCGCGATGATCGTGCGCGCCGAACCCGCCGCGAACATGCCCCGGGCCAGCATCTCCACCGCCTGCGGCGTCGTCCGCTCGCTCATCCCGATCAGCACGGCGCCGTTGCCGATGACGAGCACGTCCCCGCCCTCGATCGTCGACGGGTAGTCGGTCTGCCCCTCCGACCAGTGGTGGAAGGGGCCCGCCTCGGCCCCCGTGAACAGCGGATGGTGCTTGTAGATCGCCTCGAAGTGCACGGTCTCGCGCTGCCGGGCCGGCCAGCGCATCGCGTTGATCGAGACGCCGTCGTAGATCCAGGCCGAGGTGTCCCGCGTGAAGATGTGGTTCGGCAGCGGACCGAGGACGAAGTCGTCCAGGTCCAGGGCGTGGAAACGGACCGAGGTCGGCTCGCGGTGCGCCGCCAGGAACTCCCGCTTCGTCATCCCGCCGACGAGCGCCTCGGCCAGCGCACCCGCGTCCAGCGAGTCGAACGCGGCCCGGAGATGGTCGGCGGCGAGCGGGCCGTACTCCTTCTCGTCGAAGACGCGGTCGAGCACCAGCGCGCGGGCGGTGGGCACGTCGAGGGACTCGCTCAGGAGATCCCCGAAGAGGTGCACCTCCACGCCCCGGTCCCGCAGCACGTCCGCGAAGCCGTCGTGCTCCTGCCGGGCCCTGCGCACCCAGAGCACGTCGTCGAAGAGCAGGGCGTCCTTGTTGGTCGGGGTGAGCCGCTTCAGCTCCAGATCGGGCCGGTGCAGGATGACGCGGCGCAGCCGCCCGGTCTCGGAATCGACGTGGAATCCCATGCGCCCATCCTGACGGAGCGGGCCGCCCGTGGCCTGTGTTTCGGGGCAGGAGGGGCCGGGGCGCGCCGGATGACCGGCGGTGTCCCCGCGCCCCGTGGCGGCGGTCTCCGCCTCGGTCCGGGTTTCGGTACCGGTACCGGTCCTGGTCTCGGTCCTGGTCTCGGTCCCGGTCAGCCGAACCACTCCCGTACGACGACGAGCAGGACGATCGCCGCCACCATGCCGCCGATCAGCAGCCCGGCGCGGCGCAGGAAGCGCCGGGTGTAGCCGTTTGCGGGATCGTCCGGGTGGCCGGTGACCGCCCCGGGTGCGGGCGGCTGCGGGCGGCGCGCCGTACGGGGCAGGCCGTACGCGTCCTTGAGGAGGGTGAGCCAGACGGCTTCCGGCAGACCGGGGCGCTCGTCGTCGACGATCAGCCAGAAGGTCTCACGGGCGGACGGCACCGGGCTCGTACGGAGCCGGGCCAGCAGCTCCCCCACGGTGCCGACCGGGGCGTCGCCGCCGGCGAGGAGCGGGCGCACGGCCCAGCGGTGCAGCTCGGCGGCGTTGGCCGCGCGCTGCTCCTCCGGCGGGTCGGACGGGTCGGCGGAGGCGCCCGACGGTGCGACGGCCCAGAACTCCTGGCCGATGGCCACCTCGCACAGCTCCCGGCGCCTGCGGATGCTGGGAGGATCGGCTGGCGCCGGGAGCTGTGCGAGGT
>NZ_LIPQ01000352.1:230-10485 GCF_001418135.1 Streptomyces aureus | reverse complement strand
GAGTACGTACGCGACTTCGAACGGCGGCTGGAGCCGTACCGGGCCGCGGGCGGGCCCCGGGGGTCAGCCGATGGCTGCTACTCGGTCTCGGTAGGCGCGGGCCGCCGCCGCGTCCCGGTACGGCTCCAGCCGCCGTTCGAAGTCGCGTACGTACTCCACCGCCCTCGCCGACCGCATCTCCGAGGCCTGCTGGGCAGCCTCCGCGCCGAGCGCGCACGCCTGGTCCAGTTCGCCCAGGGCCAGTCGCGACGTCGCCAGGACCACCCGGCAGAAGAGGCGGCTGCGGGCGAAGCCGGGGGCCCGGAGCTGGAGGGCGCGTTCGGCGTGCTGGGCGGCCGGCCGGTACTGCTGGAGGTCCCGGTGGCAGTGCCCGAGCTCGTCGGCGAGCTGGGCCTCGTCGAACGTCCGGGCCCAGTACGGCACCTCGTCGCCCGGCCGCGCCGCTTCGAGGGCCCGCTCGGCCCGTACGAGCGAGGCGCTGCACGCCCGTGCCTCGCCGAGGACCGCGTGTCCCCGCGCCTCCACCGCGTGCAGCATCGCCTGGACGACCGGCGGCGCGGCCGGCCCGACGCCCTGCTGGGCGACCCGGGCGAGCTGCACGGCCTCCCGCCCGTGGCCGAGGTAGACGGCCTGGCAGCTCATGGTGAGGAGCACGTACGAGCCGTACGCCCGGTCCCCGGCGGCCTGGGCGAGCCGGAGCGCCTGGACGAAGTAGCGCTGGGCGAGGCCGTGCGCGGCGATGTCGTACGACGTCCAGCCGGCCAGCCGGGTGAGGTCGGCGGCCGCGGCGAAGAGGCGTCGGCCCACGGACTCGCCGTACGTGCCGCGCAGCATCGGCTCGGCCTCGTGCTCCAGGTAGCGGACGAGGGCCTGCCGGGCGTGCCCGCCGCCGTAGGCGTGGTCGAGCGTGCGGAAGAGCTCGCCGACCGAGCGCAGGGCCGCGATGTCCCCGCTGGAGACCCGCTGGCCGGGCCCCCGGTCCATGCCGCGCTGCCTGGGCACGGAGAAGCGGGCCTGGGGTGGCACCCGGGGGTCGTGGGCGAGCCGGGGGTCGTGGGCCGGGCGCGGGTCGTGCGGCAGGCGGGCCTCGGCCGTGACCGCGGCGGTGACCGCGGCCGCGGCTGCGGCGCCCGACGGGGTCCGGGGCCCCTGTGGCCCGTCCCCCCGCGCCACCCGGTCGTCCGCACGGCCGATCAGCCAGTCGCGGCTGGGCACGACCAGACCCGCCGGCGTGAAGGCGATCTTGCGGAGTTCGGCGTGGCTGCCGGAGTCCTTCCGCCAGAGCCCGCTGACGATGTCGACCGCCTCTTCGGGGGTCGCCGCGAACTCCAGGCCCGCGTAGACCGGCGCGCAGGCGTCGAGGCCGAGGTCCTGGGCGGAGAGCCGGCGGCCGAGGCGACGGGTGAAGACCTCGGCGATCAGCGCGGGCGTGGTGCCGCGCGGCTGCTGGCCGCGGAGCCAGCGGGTGACCGAGGTCTTGTCGTACCGCAGGTCGAGACCGTGTTCCAGACCGAGCTGGTCCACCCGTCTCGCCAGGCCCGCATGGGAGAATCCCGCTTCGGCGATGAGCGCGGCGAGCTGGCGGTTCGGGATGCGCTGCGGTGGTCGTTCCGTCATCAGCTGTGCGGTCTCCTGCCTTCCGGGTCCGGGCGGCAGCCCCGTCGGACCCTCATGGAACGGCGTGAATTTAGCGGTCCTCACGGCCTGTACCGCCACCTTCGCCCCACATTCATCCGATCGTGTGAGGATTGATGGCATCGCTGACGTAGGTGTCCCCGGTCACCTGACGGAGGGCCGTCCCCGGCACCGCCGTACAGTGGCATGGGCGCGAATGACGCATGGTGCCGCACCGGCCCGGGATGATCCCCGGATTCCGGACCCCGGCACCCAGGAGGAGGCATGGCCGTGAGTGAGCTGCGATTCGTCCGCCTTGGGTTCGGCGAGGAAGCCGTCGACTACCAGGTGGCCTGGGACAAGCAGCGCGAAGTGCACGCCGCGCGGTTCGCCGACGAGATCGACGACACCTGTCTGCTCCTCGAGCATCCGCCGGTCTACACGGCCGGCCGGCGTACGGCGGAGAACGAGCGCCCGCTCGACGGGACGCCCGTGGTGGACGTCGACCGCGGTGGCAAGATCACCTGGCACGGCCCGGGCCAGCTCGTCGGCTACCCGATCATGAAGCTGCCCCGCCCGGTGGACGTCGTCGCGCACGTGCGCCGGCTGGAGGAGGCGCTGATCCTCACCGCCGCCGAGTTCGGCGTGGAGACGAGCCGGGTCGAGGGCCGCAGCGGGGTGTGGGTGCTCGGCGAACCCCGGCAGGCGGAAGAGCGGCGGCCGTCGTTCGGCGGCCTGTCGCTGGACTTCGACCCGCGTCTGAACGACGAGGAGTTCGACCCGCGCCTGAACGGCCCCGAGTACGCCCCGTCCAACGCCGGCCAGCGCCGCGAGGACCGCAAGCTCGCCGCGATCGGCATCCGGGTCGCCAAGGGCGTCACGATGCACGGCTTCGCCCTCAACGTGAACCCGGACAACGCATGGTTCGACCGGATCATCCCGTGCGGCATCCGCGACGCGGGCGTCACCTCGCTCGCCAACGAACTGGGCCGCGACGTCACGATCGAGGAGGTGCTGCCGGTGGTGGAGAAGCATCTGCGTGCGGTCCTGGAGCAGGCGGAGCTGAAGCCGCGCGAGATCGAGCGTCCGGTGGAAGCGGCCTCGGCCTGAGGAGTGCCCGCAGGAATGCAGGGCGCTGGCCAGAGGTTGGCCAGACGTAGTAAGGCATGGGAAGCAACGGCGTACCCTGGTGTTCGCCGAAGAATCGAAGCTACAGGAGCCGATGTGTCCGCAGTCGCACCCGACGGACGCAAGATGCTGCGCCTGGAGGTCCGGAACGCCCAGACCCCCATCGAGCGCAAGCCCGAGTGGATCAAGACCCGGGCGAAGATGGGGCCCGAGTACACGAAGATGCAGAGCCTCGTGAAGAGCGAGGGGCTGCACACGGTCTGCCAGGAGGCGGGCTGTCCCAACATCTTCGAGTGCTGGGAGGACCGCGAGGCGACCTTCCTCATCGGCGGTGACCAGTGCACCCGGCGCTGCGACTTCTGCCAGATCGACACGGGCAAGCCCGAGGCGCTGGACCGGGACGAGCCGCGCCGGGTGGGCGAGTCCGTCGTCACGATGGACCTGAACTACGCCACCATCACCGGCGTCGCGCGCGACGACCTGGAGGACGGCGGCGCCTGGCTGTACGCGGAGACCGTGCGCCAGATCCACCAGCAGACGGCGGAGCGCGCCGAGGGCCGTACCAAGGTCGAGCTGCTCGCGCCCGACTTCAACGCGGTGCCGGAGCTCCTGGCGGAGGTCTTCGCCTCCCGCCCCGAGGTCTTCGCGCACAACGTGGAGACGGTGCCGCGGATCTTCAAGCGGATCCGTCCGGGATTCCGTTACGAGCGTTCGCTGGACGTCATCACGCAGGCCCGTGACTACGGTCTGGTCACGAAGTCGAACCTGATCCTCGGCATGGGCGAGACCCGTGAGGAGATCAGCGAGGCGCTCCAGCAGCTGCACGCCGCGGGCTGTGAGCTGATCACGATCACGCAGTACCTGCGTCCCTCCGTCCGGCACCACCCCGTGGAGCGCTGGGTGAAGCCGCAGGAGTTCGTGGAGCTCAAGGAGGAGGCCGACGAGATCGGCTTCTCCGGTGTCATGTCGGGCCCGCTGGTCCGTTCGTCGTACCGCGCGGGGCGCCTGTTCCAGCAGGCGATCGAGAAGCGCGGCGCGGTGGACAACGCCACGCAGGCCGTGTGAATCGGAGCACAAGCGGTTACCGGTCGGTAATGGCCGGATCGGACGCGGCCCGTACGGCCCCGCAGCTCAGCGGGGACGTACGGGCCGCGTCCGTGTCTCCAGGACCCGCCACATGGCCGCATCAACGTTTCACCAGTGTTTGACCACCGGGTCACGCCCTGGTAACACCAGTCTGTGAGCATGGATTCACTCACCGCCACGACTCGCTCACATCCCTGCTCGCCCCCCGCCTCGTCTCATCCGCAATCGAGGGAGGACCCCGACATGCCGGCCGCATCGACGCACGTCCGCGTCACCGCGATCCCGTCCGTCACCGACGCCCTGAAGGCCGTGGAGGCACTGCTCCTCGGCGCCGGGCAGCGCACCGCCCGGCGCAACGCCTGGAACTCCGTCCTGGAGGACCGCCGCCGCGCCAGGGACCGGGTCGAGGCCCAGCACGTGATGGAGGTCGCGTCGGGCCGGACTTCCCGGGCCACGTAAACTTCAGGACATGGCGAGGAAGGCAAACACGGGCAGCGCTGACGCTGCGAACCAGGGGCGGCTCAAGCAGATCGCCCTCACGTACAAGATGACCCGAAAGGCTGACCCGAAGGTCGGACTTGTCGTCGCAGGCGTGGGCATCGTCGTACTCGGTGTCCTCCTCGCGATCGGCTTCCTGATCGGTCACCCGGTCTACCTGGGCATCCTGGGCTTCGTCCTGGCGCTCCTGGCGGCGGCCATCGTGTTCGGGCGGCGCGCCGAGCGCGCGGCCTTCGGGCAGATGGAGGGCCAGCCGGGCGCTGCCGCGGCGGTGCTCCAGAACGTCGGGCGAGGCTGGACGACGACCCCCGCGGTCGCGATGAACCGCAGCCAGGACGTCGTCCACCGGGCGGTCGGCCGGGCCGGCATCGTGCTGGTGGCCGAGGGCAACCCGAACCGGGTGAAGGCGCTGCTCGCGGCCGAGAAGAAGCGCATGAGCCGCGTCGTGGTGGACGTGCCGGTGACCGACATCATCGTCGGCGACGGCGAGGGCCAGGTGCCGCTCAAGAAGGTCCGCACGACCATGCTCAAGCTGCCTCGGGTGCTCACCGGCCCGCAGGTGACGGCGGCCAACGACCGGCTGCGGGCGATGGGTGACCTGATGAGCAACATGCCGCTGCCGAAGGGTCCGATGCCGAAGGGCATGCGGATGCCGCGGGGCGGAAAGATGCGCTGACGCGCCCGACCGGAAGCGATTGTTTCCAGAACTGCTTCATGAGGAAGGCCCCGGACCGCGTGACGGTCCGGGGCCTTCCTCATGAGCCTCCGCGGGCGCTCGCCGCCCCGCGAGGCCGGGGGCGCCGCCGGGGCGGCCCGGCGGTCAGATACGGACCTGTACGGCGCCGGAGAGGCGGTCGTGGAGGCCGCGGCCGTCGCGGTCCCAGATGAGGGCCGGGATCGCCAGGCAGACGAGCAGGGAGCGGAGCGCCACGCGCGGGAGGCCGAGGCGGCCGCCGTTCACGGAGACGACCCCGAGGCCGAAGAGGCGCTTGCCGGGGGTCGAGCCGATGGTGCCGACGGTCAGCACGCTCAGAACGAGCAGGATGGCCAGGGCCCAGTTTCCTGTGGCCTGGTTGTAGCCGTCGGTGATCAGGCCGTATGCGATCAGCGTGCAGAGGGCCCAGTCGACGGCGAGGGCGCCGAGACGCCGCCCGGGGCGGGCGATCGAACCGGGGCCCTCCTCGGGCAGCCCCAGCTGCTGACCGCGGTAGCCGAAGTCGACGCCTGCGTCCTCGGCCGCCGCGCGGGGGCCGGAGAGCCAAGATCCGAGTGCTTGCCTGTTGTCCACGCGACCACGGTACTGCGCCCGTTTTTGATCACTTCGGCCCGGGTCGGCGAAGGGTGTCGGCAGGCGCGGCGACACCCACCCCGGTTAACTTCGACGAAACAAATGGGTCATGCTTGAGAAATCCCGTCTGCCTATGGTCGGGTCCAGCGTGTGCCACCGCACTGGCCGCACGAACCAGCTGCAAACCCCGCCCCTCCCCGGGCCGGGAGTAGGAGGAGTGGGATGTCCGAGACGCACGGGTTCCAGAACGCCGACGAGGTCAAGAAGTACATCAAGGACAACGACGTCAAGATGGTCGACGTCCGTTTCTGCGACCTTCCGGGCGTGATGCAGCACTTCACGATCCCGGCGACGGCGTTCGACCCGTCGGAGGAGCTCGCCTTCGACGGTTCGTCGATCCGCGGCTTCCAGGCGATCCACGAGTCCGACATGGCGCTCCGCGCCGACCTGTCGACGGCCCGCGTGGACCCCTTCCGCCGCGACAAGACGCTGAACATCAACTTCTTCATCCACGACCCGATCACGGGCGAGCAGTACAGCCGTGACCCGCGGAACATCGCGAAGAAGGCCGAGGCGTACCTCGCGTCCACCGGCATCGCCGACACCGCGTACTTCGGCCCCGAGGCCGAGTTCTACGTGTTCGACTCGGTGCGCTTCGAGACCTCGGCGAACCAGGGCTTCTACCACATCGACTCCGAGGCCGGCGCCTGGAACACCGGTGCGGAGGAGAACAACCGCGGCTACAAGGTCCGCTACAAGGGCGGTTACTTCCCGGCCCCGCCGGTCGACCACTTCGCGGACCTGCGCTCGGAGATCTCCCTGGAGCTGGAGAACGTCGGCCTGCAGGTCGAGCGCCAGCACCACGAGGTCGGCACCGCCGGCCAGGCCGAGATCAACTACAAGTTCAACACGCTGCTCGCCGCGGCCGACGACCTGATGCTCTTCAAGTACATCGTGAAGAACGTCGCCTGGCGCAACGGCAAGACCGCGACCTTCATGCCGAAGCCGATCTTCGGCGACAACGGCTCGGGCATGCACGTCCACCAGTCGCTGTGGGCGAACGGCGACCCGCTGTTCTACGACGAGACGGGCTACGCGGGCCTCTCGGACACCGCCCGCTACTACATCGGCGGCATCCTCAAGCACGCGCCGTCGCTGCTCGCCTTCACCAACCCGACGGTGAACTCGTACCACCGCCTGGTCCCGGGCTTCGAGGCCCCGGTCAACATGGTGTACTCGCAGCGCAACCGCTCCGCCGCCATGCGCATCCCGATCACGGGCTCGAACCCGAAGGCCAAGCGCGTCGAGTTCCGCGCGCCGGACCCGTCCTCGAACCCGTACCTCGCCTTCTCGGCGCTGCTCCTCGCGGGCCTCGACGGCATCAAGAACAAGATCGAGCCGGCGGAGCCGATCGACAAGGACCTCTACGAGCTCGCTCCCGAGGAGCACGCGAACGTCCAGCAGGTCCCGACCAACCTGGAGGCCGTCCTCAACGCCCTCGAGGCCGACAACGAGTACCTGCAGGCCGGCGGCGTCTTCACGTCCGACCTGATCGAGACCTGGATCGACTACAAGCGCACCCACGAGATCGCCCCGATCCAGCTGCGCCCGCACCCGCACGAGTTCGAGCTCTACTTCGACCTCTAGGCCGTACCGCGCGAGCGAGATCTCCCGAGGCCCGTCGTCCCCTTCGAGGGGGCGGCGGGCCTCGCCGTTTCCGGCCAAGATCACAGGAATGCGAACAGGTGACGAACTCTCGTGCGTACCCACGAGTAGAGGGTTCACGCTCCGCGACTGATCGATAGCGTGTGGTCGTCGCCGCCGCCACACCCGGAGCACAGGGCTCCGCTGGGACTAGCTGGCGCGATGAGGACTGCCGACGTGACTCAGGCGGCTTTCGCCCCTGCAGAGACGCTCCGACTCCAGCCGTACACCGATCACTGCCGCGTCATCGCCGACGAAGGCGCGCACGTGGTCATCGGCGTCTCTCCGGGAAACAGTTATTTCACCGCCCAGCGGCTGCGCGAGCTGACGCGCTGGGGCTTGGACCACTTCGAACAGGTCGATCTCGTCTACACCGATCTACATGTCTCCGACATGTACGAGGCGCTGGGGTACGGGGCCGACGAGGCGCGACGAAAGGCCGTCAAGAACCTGCGGGGGGTGCGGGCGAAGGTCGGGACGGCCGTGGCCGAGGCCGATCCCACGGGCGTACGGGTACGGGCCCGCGGGATGTCGGAGTTCCGGGCCCTGCCCGCGTACCAGGAACTGCACCGCCAGGTCGTGGCGGCCGTCGACGGCGATCCGGTCGTACGCCAGACCTGCGACGCCCTCACCGGGATCTTCCTGGCCGGGAAGCTGGCGCCGGGGCAGGAGGCGAGCGGGCTCCAGAAGGAGGTGTGCCGGGCGTACATCTGCGCCGAGGTGCCGCTGTTCCTCGACACCCCCGCGATCCTCGGGGTGCCGTCCTCGCTCAACTGCTACCACCAGGCCCTGCCTCTCGCCGATCTGCTCTACGCCCGGGGCACCGGGCTGCGTGCCTCCCGCAACCAGGGGCACGGCATCCTCACGCCCGTCGAAGGAGATTCGCGATGACCGTGGTCATGACGAACGAACTGCCCGCGTTCCCCTTCGACTGGGACGGGACCCGGCTCCCCGCGGAGGTCGAGGCGCTGCGCGCCGAACCCGTACGGCGTGTGCGGACGATCGCCGGGGCCGAGGCCTGGCTGGTCTCCTCGTACGAGCTGTGCAGGGAGGTCCTGGAGAACCCGAGGTTCAGCCTGAAGGACACCTCGGCGCCGGGAGCGCCACGGCAGTACGCGCTGACGATCCCGCCGCACGTGGTCAACAACATGGGCAACATCACCGGGGCCGGGCTGCGCAAGGCCGTCATGAAGGCGATCAACCCGAAGGCGCCCGGCCTGGAGGAGTGGCTGCGGGCACGGGCCGGGGCCCTGGTGGACGCGCTGGTCGCCGAGGGGGCGCCCGGGGAGCTGCGGGGCGCCTACGCCGATCCGTACTCTGCCGGGCTGCACTGCCGGATGCTGGGCATCCCGGAGGAGGACGGTCCGCGGCTGCTGCGCAGTCTGGACGTGGCCTTCATGAACGCCCCGCACGAGATCGAGGCGGCCGGGCTCCACTGGGACCGGGACATCGCGTACATGACCGAGCGCCTCGACGATCCGGCGACGGGCGGGCTGATGGCGGAGCTCGCGGCGCTGCGCGAGGACCCCGACTACGCGCATCTGACGGACGAGATGCTGGCGACGGTGGGCGTGACGCTGTTCGGGGCCGGGGTGATCTCCACCGCCGGATTCCTGACGATGGCGCTCGTGTCGGTGCTGACCCGGCCGGACGTCCGGGAGGCACTGACCACGGGCGCGCACGGGGTCGCCGGGGCGATGGACGAACTGCTGCGGGTGAATCTGTCGATCGGCGACGGGCTGCCGCGGCTGGCCACGGAGGACGTCCGGCTCGGCGAGGTCGAGGTGCGGGCCGGCGAACTGGTCCTGGTGCTGGTGGAGGCGGCGAACCACGATCCGGAGCGCTTCCCGGACCCGCTGGTCTTCCGGCCGGACCGGGAGAACGCCGCCGAGCACCTCTCCTTCGGCGGCGGGCGGCACTACTGCCCGGCGACGGCGCTCGGCAAGCGGCATGCCGAGATCGCCCTGGAGACGCTCCTCGACCGGCTGCCGGGGCTGCGGCTCGCGGTGCCGGTCGAACAGCTGGTGTGGCGCACCAACTTCATGAAGCGGCTCCCCGAGCGGCTTCCGGTGGCCTGGTAGCGGGCGGGGTCCGACGACGGCGCTGCCCGGCCGGGGCCGGGCAGCGCCCTCCGCCGTCAGCGGCCGTGGCGGATCATGGCCCGCACCATGCGGCAGGTGGTGTCCGAGGGCGGGTGGATGCCGATGTGATGGGCCGTGCTGCGTATCGTCGCGTTCGTGGCCTTCGACGGGACGTAGACGCCGGCGTCGAGGAGGGCGATCGCGAGGCGCATGGCCTTCAGTCGGCGGTTGTGCGTCACGTACCACTCGCGGGGGCGGCCCGCGGGGAGCGGCTTCTTCTGGAGCGGCTTCCAGGGTTCGAGGGACGGTGTCCGGATCACGGCGAGAGCCATGGGCTACCTCCTGGCGAACGGCGGGGTGCGGGCCCTCCCCGGGACCCTCACCTTCACCCCCTATTTTAGTGGCCCCCACTGACAATCGCCCCTGGCCAGAGGGGGTTTGGGGGGTGGTGGAGCGGGCCCTGGGGGGTACCGTGGGCGCATGGAGATCTGGATCAATCCCGCCTGTTCCAAGTGCCGCAGCGCCCTCACCCTTCTCGACGCCGAGGGCGCCGACTACACCGTGCGCCGCTATCTGGAGGACGTGCCCTCCCCCGACGAGATCCGGCAGGTGCTCGACCGGCTCGGGCTCGAACCGTGGGACATCACCCGGACGCAGGAGGCCGTCGCCAAGGAGCTCGGGGTGAAGGAGTGGGCCCGCGACGCCGGGAGCAGGGAGCGGTGGATCGAGGCCCTCTCCGCGCATCCCAAGCTCATCCAGCGGCCGATCATCACCGCCGAGGACGGCACGGCCGTCGTCGGCCGGTCCGAGGAGGCCGTGCGGGACGCGCTCTCCCGCTAGGGGGTGTCTTGCCGAT
>NZ_LIPQ01000352.1:0-207 GCF_001418135.1 Streptomyces aureus | reverse complement strand
CGACCCGCCGCCCGGCCTGGGGCTCTCGCTCGGCGATACTCTCGCTCAGCGAGACAACAGGAGGACGCGGTGGCCGAGTCACCCGAGACGCGCATCTTTCATCTGCTCCGTGAGGTCACCGTCGCATACGGCCTCAGGTGACGAGTCGTGACCACATCGGAGAACGACGGGCTCGGGGTCGATCTGCACCTGGAGCTGAGCGCCGCC
>NZ_LIPQ01000351.1 GCF_001418135.1 Streptomyces aureus | reverse complement strand
GTCGTCCTCACCGGGGCGGGCTTGGCGGTGCGGACCGGGCGGGGCGACGCGGTGGTGGGTTTCGCGCTGGGCGATGCCGAGGCGGGCGGGCGTCCGGTGGCGGACGTGGAGGCGGACGGCGAGGTGGTGGGGGTCGTCGCCGCCGACGACGGGGTGCCGGAGTGGGTGGACGGGTCCTGGTCGAGGGGCAGGTCGAGCTCCGGGGCCGTCACGCGGTTCGCCTCGAAGATCTCGTCGTCGCCCCGGCCCCCGGACAGCGAGAACGCTCCGCCCGTGACCGCCATGACCACGACACCGGCCGCGATGACGGCGCGGCGCCGGCTCCGCTCCTGCGTCTGGCGACGGCGCCGGAGAGCCGCACGCGTGCCGTGCCGGCCGGGCGCCGGGGAGGCGGAGGAGGCGGGCGTGGACCGGGGTACGTGGGGGCGGGTGTGTCCCGCGGAGCCGGCCAGGACGTACGGCTCCGTCAGGTCCGCCGCGTGGTCCTGTCCGTACGCGCCGAGGTGTGCCGTGTCGGACGGGTCGGTGCCTCCGGCCGTACGGTACGGGTCGCCGTCCGTGGCCGCGTACGCGGCCGGACCGGTGCCCGGCCCGCCGGCCGCGGCCGCGAACGCGGCGGCCGTCGTCGTGTCCGGCGAGGCCTCGTCCGTCCGGGCCGCCAGAACGGGCGAGGTGGTCGCGAGGAGGAGCTCCGCCGGGACCAGCGCGTGCCAGCGCGGGGCGCAGTGCCCGCAGCCGAGCGTGTGGTGGGCCAGGTGGTCGCGCCACGGGGCGGAGGGCCGGCCGTCCCAGTCGGCCGCCTCCCGGCCCAGGAAGGGGCAGGCCGGGTTCCCGGCCAGGGCGCCGACGACGACGCGAGCGGCGTCGAGCCGGGCCCGTACGGCGTCGATCCGGGCCGGCGCCTCCTCGGTCGGCCACCGCAGTGCGGCCGCCGTCTCGTACCTGGTCAGCTCGCCCGCGCACTCCAGCCACCACAGGGCCAGCTGTTCGCCGTCGTCCGGGTCCAGCCAGCGGGCCGCCTCGATGATCTCGTACGCCTGCCCGTGCGCGGACGACCGCTCGGCGTCCGCGCCGTAGTCGTACCCGGCCGGCTGCTGGTGCCGGTGCCGCCGGATCCCGTCCACGGCGATGGCGACCAGCCAGGGCCGGAAGACCCCGGGGTCGGTCAGGGTGGGGAGCCCGTCGAGGGCGCGGAGCATCGTCTCGCGCACGACGTGCTCGACGTGTTCGGCACCGTGGCGGCCGTTCATGGCGAGTGCCACGGTGGTGTGGATCAGGGGCAGGTGGGCGGTGATCAGCTGGTCCCGGGCCCACGGGTCACCGTTCCGCGCCGCGAGGACCAGCTCCGTGTCCCGCTCGATTCCTGTGCTCTGCCGCACGCCGACCGTCCCGTTCGTTGGAGATGATTGCGCATGGGAGAGCCTGGAGCGGGGCGCGGATAACGAAAAGGCCGCGGACGGTGAAAGTGATGTGGGTCACGCGGGAGACCTTCCTGTCGGGCCCGGCCGCGACGCCTCCGGCCGGGCCCGCGCCGCCGTACTCAGTGGTGGTGGGTTCCGCCTGAGGTCCGGGGGGCCGGTCCCTCCTTCGCCGTCGCCGCACCGTGCGTGCCGTGGTCGCCGTGGCCGGGTACGGTGCCGTCCGGCTTGGCCACCAGGAACAGTCCGGCCATTCCCATGTCGGAGTGACTCTGGACGTGGCAGTGGTACATCCAGGCGCCGGCTCCGACGTGCTCTCCCGCGATGACCTGGAACCCGAACGAGTCGGCGGGTCCGGTGATCTTGTTGTCGACGACCCGGCTCACGTCCTCGGGGCCGCCGAGGAGACCGGTGCGGTTGTCGGCCCAGCGATGACCGTGCATGTGGAACGTGTGGTAGTACTCGCCGTGCGTGATCATGACGATCTCCACCCGGTCGCCCACGGTGGCGAGGAAGTTCGGCGGATCGGCGGCCGGCCGGTTGTTGATCGTCATGTCGTTGAAGACGATGGTGAACTGCTTGTCCGGCAGGATGTCACCCTTGCGGCGCACCACCAGGCCGCCGTAGAGGCCCTTGCGGATGCCGCCGGTGCCGTGGTCCGTGCCCACGACGTGGTCGTGGTAGTGCCAGTACCCGGCACTGCCGGGCCGCCAGGTGCCGTCGGGGCGGCGGCCGGGGGCGTGGGTGCGCCAGGTGTAGGTGCGGGTGGCGCCCGCCTCGACGTGGCTGCCGCTCATCCTCGTACCGTCGTTGTCGATGTCGTAGTCCACGCCGTGCGGGTGGAGGCTGACCGGGACGTCCATCAGGTTCTCGAACTCGATGTGGAGGGTGTCGCCCTCGTTGAGCTCGATGAGCGGGCCGGGCACGGTGGCCTTGCCCTTCTCCAGGCCGTAGCCCATGCGCCCGTCGGCCAACTTCTCGGCGTACAGCCTGAGATGGCGTATCCGGCCGCCGGCCGGGGCAGTCCTCAGCGGGGCCGCCGCGGCGGCCGCGTCGGGTGCGGCACTGGAGGCGGAGGTGAGAGACAACGATGTCACGCCGGTCGCGGCGACGGCCCCGCCCGCGAGCAGGCGACGGTTGAAGCTGCGTCTGTCCATGTCGAACTCTCCGGTCTTCAGAGGAGATTGACGGGCTGCGGGGCCAACGGGGGCTCCTGGGACGGCCCACACCGTAGCGGGACGACAGTGGTTTATCCACACCCAGGACAAAGTTCGTCCGGTTGCGGCCATAGACCTTGGCGAACCGCGCAAAGAGGTCTAGCTTCAACGGCTGTCGTTGTGACCTCAGAGGGATGGGTGACCCATGAAGCGCACACCACATCACCGGTCGAGATCGAGAACAGGCTTCGCCGTGGCGGCACTTGGGGCAGGCGCACTGACCGCCTCCCTGCTCGGCGGCAACCCCGCCGCCGCCAAGCCGGATCCGGACCCGCCGTCGGCCAGGGCGGCGACAACGTTATCCCTGCCGTCGCCACCGGGCGGCGCCACCGTACGGGTCCTCGTCTTCCACGGGTCCGCGACGGCCGAGTCGCCGACGGTCGACGCGGGCATCGCGGCCGTCGAGACCATCGGCCTCACCGGCCCGGCCGCCGGCCGCTACCGTA
The DNA here is from genome assembly GCF_001418135.1 of Streptomyces aureus. Classification (GTDB taxonomy): domain Bacteria; phylum Actinomycetota; class Actinomycetes; order Streptomycetales; family Streptomycetaceae; genus Streptomyces; species Streptomyces aureus_A. The sequence goes on along the minus strand of NZ_LIPQ01000351.1, from coordinate 35,067 downwards.
CGGAGGCCACCGACGACCCGGCCGTCTTCACCGACGCCAGGCGGCTCGGCAGGTACAACGCGGTGGTCTTCCTGACCGGTGGCGGCGATGTGCTCGACCCCGAGCAGGAAGCGGGCCTCGAGGCCTACATGGAGGCGGGCGGCGGTTTCGTCGGCGTCCACGAGGCCGCCCGCACCGAGCCCTACTCCGGCTGGTTCACCGGCCTGATCGGCGCCCGGCCCACCGGCGCCCCGAGCGGCACACAGCGCGCGGTGGTGGAGGTCGGCGACCGGCGGCACCCGGCCACGAAGTCCCTTCCGCTGGAGTGGAGGCGGCCCGACAAGTGGTTCAACTGGGACCGCAACCCGTCCGGCACCGTGCACACCGTGGCGCGGGTCCGGGAGTCCTCGTACCAGCCCGCCGCCAGGCCCAACGGGTGGGACCACCCGGTGTCCTGGTGCCGTGACTACGACGGCGGCCGGTCCTTCTACACCGCCATGGGCGGCACCGTCGACAGCTACGCCGAGACGGACTTCCGCGACCACCTGCGCGGCGCGATCGCCTGGACCGCGCGGATCTCCCGGGCGGACTGCAAGGCGACCATCGACGCCAACTACACCGCCGAGCGCGTCACCAAGCCCAACCAGCCCGGCCAGAACGACCAGATCGGCGAGCCGCACGGTCTCGTCGCCGCTCCCGACGGCCGCATCCTGTACATCGGCCGCGGCGGCGCCGACTCCAGCGTCCCGGTGGTCACCGACTGGAACAACCCGGACATCGGCAGGGGCAACGGCGAGATCCACGTCTACGACCCGAAGACCCGGCAGGTCACCAAGGCCGGCGCGCTCACCGTCTTCGGCAACAAGGGCGGCGGCGACGAGCTGATCAAGAACGAGGAGGGGCTCCTCGGCATCGAGCTCGACCCCGGCTTCATGACCAACGGCTGGGTCTACCTCCACTACACACCGCACTCCCGGATCGACCGCGTGGAGCACATGGGCGAGCGGCGGGTCTCCCGCTTCACCCTGGATCTCGCGACGAACAGGCTCGACCTGGCGAGCGAGAAGGTGCTGCTGAGCTGGCCGGTGCAGATCCACAGCTGCTGCCACGCGGGCGGCGGAATGGCCTGGGACTCCAAGGGCAATCTGTACATCGCCACCGGTGACACCAACTCGTCCGGATCCAGCGGAGGTTACTCGGGCAACAATCCCGCCCCGAACTTCAGGGGCGTCTCCTTCGCGGACGCGCGCCGCACCGCCGGCAACACCAACAACCTCAATGGGAAGATCCTGCGGATCCATCCCGAGCCCGACGGCACGTACACCCTCCCCACCGGCAATCTCTTCACCGGTCAGGAGAGCGACGAGGGCGGCGGCAAGACCCGCGGCGAGATCTATGTGATGGGCGTGCGCAACCCCGCGCGCATCTCCGTCGACAGGACGACCGACATCCTCTACGCGGGCTGGGTCGGCCCCGACGCGGGCGCGCCGTCCACGACATGGGGCCCGGCCAAGTACGACACGTTCGCCGCGATCACCAAGGCGGGCAACCACGGCTGGCCGTACTGCATGGGCAACAAGCAGCCCTACCGGGACCGCGGTCCGCTCGACCCGGCCAAGCCGCTCGGCTGGTACGACTGCGACGCGCCGAAGAACGAGTCCCCGAACAACGACGGCCTGGTGAACCTGCCGCCGGTGACGGGGAACACGATCTGGTACTCGCCCCAGGGCGGCGGCGTGGACTACCCCAGGGACGCCGACGGCATCCCGAGCTACCGGCAGGAGGAGCAGAAGCTGCTGCTGCCGTGGCTCAAGGGCGGCGGGCAGGCGACCATGAACGGTCCGCTCTACCGCTACGACGCGGCGAGCGACTCCACGGTCAAGTGGCCTTCGTACTGGGACGGCAAGTGGTTCGTCGGCGACTTCTACGACGGGGACCAGCCGCGGCACGCCGTGCTCACCGATCCGAAGACCGTCGGCAGGGGCGGCCTCCCCGTGCACGCCGAGTCCCTGAAGAAGATCGTCCCGGTCGGGCAGGGCGGCATCCGCAACCTGATGGACTGGAAGTTCGCCCCGGACGGTTCGCTGTACGTCCTCGACTACGGGCGCGGCTTCTTCACCTCGCACCCCGACTCCGCGCTGTGGCGCGTGACCTACAAGGGCGGCGGGCCCACCCCGGCCGCGGACCAGCTGGCGAGGAGGACGGCGCAGTGATCACGAGACACAGGGGCACGAGCCTGTGGGCGGCCCTGCTGGCCGCCGTGGCGATGGTCGTCGGCCTGACCTCGGCGGCCGCCTACGGCAGGGCGGACGACGCGCGACGCGGCGACGGCGGACGCCGGACCGCCGCGGCGCAGGTGCTGACCTGGAAGGCGGGCGATCCGATCGACCGCTATCTGGAGTTCCCGACCACGGCGGTGGCCGGCGCGACGACGATCGTCTTCGAGAACAGCGCGGCCACCGGCAACACGACCGGCATGCCGCACACCCTGACGTTCGACGTCTCCGACCCGGAGTACAACAACGACGTCCCGCTCAACATCCTGGCCAACCCGGGCGACGCGAACGGCGGCCGCCACACGGCCGAGGTGACACTGACCCCGGGCCGGTACCTCTTCAAGTGCACGATCCCCGGGCACGGCCAGATGCAGGGCATCCTCACGGTCACCGAGGGCGGCGGCGAGGACACCACCGCGCCGGAGACGACCGCGAAGGTCGAGGGCGACCGCAACGCCGACGGCGCCTATGTCGGCCAGGCGACGGTCACGCTCGGCGCGACGGACGCCGGTTCGGGCGTCGACAAGGTCGAGTACGCGGTCGGCGCGGACGGCCCGTGGCAGCCGTACACGGTCCCGGTCGTCGTCGACCGGGTCGGCGCGCACACGATCCGCTACCGGGCGAGCGACAAGGCGGGCAACACGGCCGCCGAGAAGACCGCGGCGTTCGCGGTCGTCGCCCGGCCCACCGACGACACGACGGCGCCGGAGACCTCGGCGACCGTGTCGGGCGAGCGGGACGACCAGGGCCGCTACCTCGGCATGGCCACGGTGACGGTGACCGCGTCCGACACCGGGTCGGGCGTCAACACCATCGAGTACGCGATCGGCGACGGCGCCTGGCAGCCGTACACCGCTCCGGTGATGGTGCACCAGGCGGGCGAGCACACCGTCCGCCACCGGGCGAGCGACAAGGCGGGTAACACCGCCGCGGTGAAGTCGGTCGCCTTCACGGTCGTCACCCAGCCCGATCCCGACACCACCGCCCCCGAGGCCGCCGCCTCGGTCGCGGGGACGCGCGACTCCGACGGCGCGTACCTCACCAGCGCCACGGTCACGCTGTCCGCGTTCGACGCGGAATCGGGCGTCGAACGGATCGAGTACTCGCTCGACGGCGGCCCGTACCTCGCGTACACCACGCCGGTGATCGTCGACCGCGTCGGCCGCCACACGGTGCTCTACCGGGCGACGGACAAGGCCGGCAACACCTCCACGGCCCGGAGCACGGCCTTCACCGTCGCCGAGGGCGGCGGGGTGCCCGCGCCCGACTGTCCGGAGTTCGACGAGCGACTGACGGTCATCGTCGGGACCGTCGACACCGGTGTCCCGAACCGGATGACGAACAGCCGATGCACGGTCAACGAACTCATCGAGGACGAGAAGGACTGGTCCTCGCACGCGCTGTTCCTCAAGCACGTCGACACGGTGCTCGACCGGCTGCTCGCCGACGGCGTCATCGACACCCGCGAGCACAGGAGGATCTACCGCGCGGCCAAGCAGTCGGGCATCGGCGGGCCCGGCCGGACCGAGGGGTACCGCGACCTGTTCGACGGCACCGCGGCGAGCTTCTCGAAGTGGCAGCACGTCGGCGGCGGGAAGTTCGCGTTGAGCGGGGACGGGGCCATGACCAGCAGCACCACGGTGCCGGGCATGGGCATGCTGTGGTTCCCGCAGCGGCAGTACGGCGACTTCTCGCTCAGGCTCCAGTGGCGCGACGACGCCCCCGGCGCCGGCAACGCCAACGGCGGGGTCTTCGTGCGCTTCCCGTACGTCCACGACAACCCCGAGGAGAGCCGTCCGGAGTGGGTCGCCATCAAGTACGGCCATGAGATCCAGGTCCTGGACCGGCCCGACGGCGACATGTACAAGACGGGCTCGCTCTACGGCTTCGACCGCGTCGGCCTCGCCGGTGCCGGGGTGACGCCGAAGGGCACCTGGAACGACTACGAGATCCGAGTGGAGGGCCAGCACTACTCGGTCTTCCGCAACGGCAAGCTGATCAACGAGTTCGACAACACCGGTGGCCAGGTCTTCCAGCCGCCGCGCGGCGACGACCCGGGCACGGACGGCCGGCGCTACGCCTCCGGTTACATCGGGCTCCAGGTCCACGGCACGACGGACGTCATCTCCTACCGCGACATCCGGGTGAAGGAGCTGTAGGCCGCGGAAGGGCCCCTCTCCCGTCGCGGGAGAGGGGCCCTTCCCGCTCGTCTCACGTGGGCAGGTTCTGCTCCGCCCACACCACCTTGCCGGAGACGGTGCGGCACGAGCCCCACCGGCGGCACAGCATGTTGATGAGCTGGAGGCCACGGCCGCCCTCGTCGCTGAGGTCCGCGTGCTGGATCTGCGGCAGGTCGGGGCCCGTGTCCGAGACCTCCACGACGAGGCGTTCGCCGCGCAGCAGCCGGAGCCGGCCGGGACCGTTGCCGTAGCGCAGGGCGTTGCCGACGAGCTCCGAGACGACGAGCTCGCAGACGTCGGCCAGCTCCGCCAGATCCCACGCGTCGAGCTGGTCCGTGACCAGACCGCGGGCCACCGACGCGGCCCGCCCCTCCTGCGGCAGCTGCCACTCGCACAGCTCGTCGGCGGGGCCCGACGCGGTCGTCGCGACGAGCAGCACGGCCTCGTCGAAGCGGCTGGCGTCGGTGGGGGCGCGGTCCGTGAGGCCGCCGCGTTCGAGTGCCTCGGGGGTGAGGCCGCGGGCCGCCGACCGCAGCCGCTCCAGCTGGTGATCGAGGTCCTCGTGCCGGGACTTGACGAGGCCGTCCGTGTACATGACCAGATGGCCGCCCACCGGGACCTTCAGCCGGATCGGGTCGTACGGGATCACTCCCGCGCCGAGCGGCGCGCCGATCGGTACGTCCACGAACGCGGCGGAGCCGTCGCCGTCGACGAGCAGCGGGGGCAGATGACCGGCGCTGGCCACGGTGTAGGTGGAGTCGGCCGGGTCGTGGACCGCGCAGAGGAAGGTGGCGACCTGCTCGTCCTCCAGGTCACGGGTGGCGAGGTCGAGCCGGGCGAGGACCCGCTCCGGCGCCATGTCGAGGGTCATCAGGGTGCGGGCGACCGCCCGCAGACGGCCCATGGTGGCGGCGGCGGGCAGTCCGTGGCCCATGACGTCGCCCACCATCAGGGCCGTACGTCCGCCGGGCAGGGCCATCACGTCGTACCAGTCGCCGCCCACGCCGTGGTGGGCCGTCGAGGGCGTGTACTCGGCGTGGACGCGCAGCCCCGGCGTCACCGGGGTCGCGCGGGGCAGCAGGCTGCGCTGCAGGGAGACGACGTGCTCGCGCTCGCGTCCGTACAGCCGGGCGTTGTCGATGTAGACGGCGGCCTGGGAGGCCAGCTGCTCGGCCAGCGCGAGGTCCGTGTCGGAGAACGGGGGCGTTCCGGGACCGCGTACGAAGTCGGCGCTGCCGAGCAGCAGCCCGCGGGCGATCAGCGGCACCGCCAGATAGCTGTGGACTCCCGCGGCGCGCATCTTCGCCGCGGCGCTCTCCGTCGGCGCGACCCTTCTGAAGTCGTCGTCGCGCATGCGGCTCACGAGGACCGGCCTGCCCTGCCGCAGGCAGTACTGGTGGAGGAGCGTCTCGTGGGCCTCCTCGGTCCGGACGAAGGTCTCGCCCACCGGGGTGGGTTCCAGGGAGGAGAGCGACTCGACGGCGGACACCGCGGTGGCCCGCAGGAGCGGGATGCCCGTCCCCGTCCAGCGAGACCCCTCCTCGCCCCGCAGGACGCTCTCCAGGATGTCGACGGCGGCCCCGTCGGCCAGGGTGGGCACGGTGAACTCGGCCAGTTCCTGAGCGGTGCGCTCCAGGTCGAGGGTGGTGCCGATGCTGGATCCCGCGGAGTTCAGCCAGGCGAGCCGTTCGCGCGTGGTGACGCGGTCGAGGGGGACGTCGCCCTCGCTCCGGCCGAGTCGTCTGCGGGCACCGGCCGAGCGGAGGACCGAGGCGCCCTTTCCGGCCGAGGCACGGCGGACAACGCGCCGCCTCCCGTTGCCATCGTTCACTCTTTCGGCCTCCAGACAGAAACTCGTCCGCTGTTGGTGCACATCATGCACCTGCCTCCCCCTCCTGGCCGATCAGGGCGGCACGTCCCGTCGTTGTCTTGCGGCGCAAGATAGCCACTGACTATCATGCACCGCATGACAAAGGAGCTGCCGACAGCCGGTGACCAGCGGCGCAGCCAGCTTCTGCGCGGTGTGCTCGACCTGTGCCTGCTCTCACTGATCGCCGAACGTCCGCGGTACGGCTACGAGTTCATCGAGGCGCTCACGGAGAGCGGGCTCGAACTCGTCGGCGAGGGCAGCATCTACCCGCTGCTGGCCAGGATGGAGCGAGCCGGGCTCGTCGAGCCGTTCCGCGCCCCGTCGCCCAGTGGCGGAGCGCCACGCAAGTACTACCGACTGTCCGAGGCCGGCCGGGCCGAGCTGGAGCGCGGCCGGATCGTATGGCAGGGGTTCACCGCCCAGGCCGACCGGATCCTCACTCGAACGACCCACGGGGGAACGACACCATGACCAACGAGCACGTACTCGCGGTCTGCCGCAGCAACTGGGAGTACCGGGGCATCGACGACGCGTCCGTACGCGAGATGCTCGCCGAGCTCACGGCGCACCTGGAGGACGCCGCGGCCGCCGGCCGCGCTCCGCGGGACGTCGTGGGCCCGGACGTCAAGGCGTTCGCCGCGTCCTGGGCCAGGGCGCGGATGCCACTGCACCGGCGCGCGCTGCGGATGGCGGCGATGGTTCCGTTCGTCGTGGGCGGGCTGCTGCTGGTCTCGCACCTCCTCCACTGGACGACGGTCGTGGACATCGACGCCGGGCGGCTGGCCTTCTGGCTGAGCATCGGGGTCGTCACCGTGTTCCTCGAACTGCGCAAGGGCACGATCGGATTCGGCAAGGGGTGGATCGTGGCGCTGGTCGTCGGACTGCCGGTGTTGTTCCTGACGCAGAAGCTGGTCGGCGAGGAGACGCTGTTCCTGCTGCCCCTGTGGGCCAGCGCCCTGCTGACACTGCCGGGCGTCGGGTACCTCGTCGCCGAACGGCGGCGCGCCCCGCGCCCCGCGGAGTCCTGACCGGCGGCGCGTCTCACCCGCACGGCCCGGCAGGGGTGCCCGTCCGTCCCGGAGCGTGAACGCTGGGGACACGGACCGGGCCGAGAGGTGGGACACGGGATGAGCCAGGACAACAGGGGCGGGACGCGGACGAGGGGATCCGGTGCGGGTGCCGCGGCGCGGCTCCTGGCCCGGATCGCCGTGCTCGCGGTGGTCGGCTCCCTGGTCGTCCTGGTGCTCACGATCGGCGACGGCGGCCTCGTGGTCGTGGTGGCCGGCCTGCTGGGGCTCGTCGTCTGCGCCGCGGGCGTGTGGTGGTTCCTGGCCCACCGCGGCGCGGTGCGCCTGTTCGGGGCGCTCGTCGCGGTCGCCGCGCCGGTCGGCGTCCTGGTGCTCTACGCCCACGACGGGCTGTGGCTCACGGCGCTGGTACTGGTGCTGTGCTGGGCCCTCGCACTGGCCTGCGCGCGGGCCGCGCTGCGCAGGGCCCGCTCGCGGCGGAAGACCCGCTCGTTCCCGGCTCCCCGGCCCCAGCGGGCGTTCCTCATCATGAATCCGAAGTCGGGGGGCGGGAAGGTCGGCCGCTTCGGCCTGGTCGACCGGGCGGAGGCGCTGGGCGCCCGGGTGACCGTGCTCGATCCCGACAAGCCGGCCGACGTGGCCGCGCTGGCCCGCGAGGCGGTGGCCGAAGGCGCGGACCTGCTCGGCGTCGCCGGCGGCGACGGCACCCAGGCCCTGGTCGCGGCGGTCGCCGCCGAACACGATCTGCCGTTCCTCGTCGTCTCGGCCGGCACCCGCAACCACTTCGCCATGGACCTCGGCCTCGACCGCTCCGACCCTGCCCGCTGCCTGGACGCGCTCACTGACGGCGAGGAGCTGCGGATCGACCTCGGCGACGTCGGCGGCCGACCCTTCGTCAACACGGTCTCCTTCGGCGTCTACGCCGATGTCGTGCAGCGCCCCGAATACCGTGACGACAAGGCGGGCACGGCCCTGACACTCATGCCCGACCTGCTGGTCGGCGAAGGGATGCGCCGCCTCGACGCCCGGATCGACGACATGCCGTTGGCGTCCCAGCAGGCCCTCCTGGTCAGCAACAACGCGTACACCTCGCCCGACGTGCTGAGCGGCGGCGGCCGCCGGCCCAGCCTCGACGAAGGCGAGCTGGGCGTGCTGGGGATCCGGGTGGAGGGCGCGGCGGAGGCCGCGGACCTCGCGGTACGCGGTTCGCAGTCCACCGGGCTGACCGTCACGACCGCCCGCCGGGTCGAGGTGACCTCTTCCGCGACGGGCGGCTCCGGTACGAGCGAATCGGGCACGAACGGCTCCGGCACGGACGGATCGGGTACGAACGGCTCCGGCACGGACGACTCGGACACGAAGGGCTCCGGCGCAGAAGGATCGGGCACAGGGGCCTCTGGCACGCGCGGCTCCCGTACGGACGAGATCCCCGTCGCGGTCGACGGTGAGGCCCTGCGCATGACCACGCCGGTCGTCTGCACGCTGCGACCGGGCGCCCTGCGGGTCCTGGTGCCGCGCGACCGCCCCGGCGTCGTCGCCCCCGCCCCGCGCGTGGACTGGCGACGGCTCTTCGACCTGGCCTTCGGCCGTCAGGTGCCGAGCACCCCGGGGCAGGACACCTGAAACGATCTCGAATCCTGTTCGACGAAAGCCCCGCCCTCCGGTCGACCCACCGGGCGCCGGGCCGGGCAGCCGACGCCGGGGCGGTCGTCCTGGGCGGCGCGCGGGGATCGCCCCCGACTCGGGTACCCGTCGAGGGCAAGGACGCGGCCTGGTCCGTGACGCCCGGCGCCAGCGCAGGAGCTCACCATCACCCCCGAGCGCCGCACGGGCGCGGCGCCCCCTGTCCGTCCGCACCGGAACGGCCCGGGACAATGGCACCCCCGGGCCGTTCCGCGGACGTACGCGGTCGTGGCCCGGCCGAGCGGAGAGACGAAGGACCGATGACGCTGAAAGTGGGCCGGCGCGTGCAGCTGGCGGTGGAACTCGTCCTGACGGGTCAGGTCGCCCTGGCCGGGGAAGCCCCGACGGAGCCGTACGCCGCCGTGGGCCTCCTGGCCCTGGCGGCGGGTACCGAGGGCACCGTCGAAGATGTGGACGACGACCGCCGGGAGAGCGAGGAGGTGCGCGAGTACGCGCGGCTCAGGTCGCTCCTCGACGACTTCGGCCACCAGATGCCGCCGGGGAGCAGGGCGCGGCTGGAGGAGCAGGTCGCCGCCCTGGAACCGGCGTGGACCGCGTACCAGGAGGCGGAGACCCCGGTGCGGGTCCGCGTCCGGCTCGACAACGGATTCGTCCTCCGCGACACGTCGGGGGACGTCTTCGTCGCCGTCTGACACGGCCGCTCAGGGTCCCTTCGCCCGCACCGGCCGGCGGATCAGATACGCGGCGGCGGAGGCGACGAGCACCAGCATGCAGGCGATGAAGACCAGCCCCGCCCCCTCCAGGCCCAGGGGATCGGCCAGCAGTCCCACCCCGATCACGGGGATCGAGATGCCGGTGTACGCGACCACGAACAGCGTCGAGATCACCGCCGCGCGCCGGTCCGGGGGCGCCGCGGCGGCGACGGAGGCCAGGGCCGCGCGGAACGCGAGGCCCTGGCCCACACCGCCGACCACGGCGGACAGGACGACCAGCGCGAGCAGGTCCGTGTACAGCGCCGCCCCGAGGAGGACGAGACCGCCGAAGAGCACCACGCAGCCCAGGGGCAGCGAGCGCGCCACTCCGACGCGGTCGACGGCCAGTTGCCCGGCGGTGGAGGCGAAGAAGGCGAGTGCCACGATCAGGCCGCTCACGGCGTGGTTGTCGACGTGCAGGTACCGGGCGAGGAACGCCGGGCTCACCGAGGTGAACACCCCGAAGAGGGCGAACCCCACGAACGAGGCGATCGCCGCCGGCACGAACACGGCCCGTACCTGCGGCGGCAGCGCGGGGCGCTGCGGCCGTACGGCGGCCGGTCCGCGCCTCTCCCGTACGGTCTCGGGGAGCCACAGCAGGACGCCGACCGAGACCGCCACCAGGCCGAGGTGCACGGCGAACGGCAGGACCAGGGGGTCGGGGGCGTACTCCGCGAGGAGTCCGGCGAGCAGCGGCCCGCAGCCGAGCCCTCCCATGTTGGCGGCCGTGGCCACGAGCGTAGCCCGGGACCCACCGCCGCGCGGGGCGAGCTCCATGACGTACGCGGTGGCGGCGCCGGTGAAGAGACCGGCCGACAGACCGGAGAGGAGCCGGCCCGCGTACAGCCAGCCCAGGGCGTCGGCGAGCAGGAAGCACACGGCGCTCGCCGCCGCGAATCCCAGGCCGCAGAGGAGGGTCGGGCGTCTGCCGACGGTGTCCGATGCGTTGCCCGCCAGGAGGAGTACGCCGATGACCCCGAAGGCGTACACGGCGTAGACGACGGTCACCGTCAGCTCGGAGAACCCGAACTTCTCTTGATAGAGCGGGTAGAGCGGGGTCGGCAGCGTGGTGCCGGCCATGCACACGACGAACACGGCTCCGGCGAGCAGACACCGCAGCCAGCCCCGACGCTCGCCCCGCGCCACGGGGTCACCCTCCATGCCCCGATCGCCTCTCACGTCACGATCGTGTTCCACGCCCCGGTCACCTTCCATGCAGCGGACCGTATCCCCGCCGACCGCCGACCCAGGGGCGCGAACTGCGGCAATCGCGAGGACGTCACCCGGTCGACGAGGTCAGCGCGCGACGGTCGAGTGCGTGACGGCACGTGCGCCACGGCACGTGCGGGTGGACCAGCGCCTCTCCGGCGCGGCGGGGCGGGCCGGAGCGGTCCGGCCCGCGCGAGGATCCCCGGGGCACCTGCTCCACAAGGGTGGAGCGGCGGCATCCGGACATCCGCGCATCCAGGCATCCAGGCCAACAGGCAAACAGGCAAAACCGGGCACGGGTCGCCGGAGCGTCAGGGCTTCTCCCGGCCCGGGTCGTTCCTCGGCCCCTTCTTCGGTGCGTCGGTCGGCGCGTCGTCCGATCCGGGCTTCGGGCCCTTCTCCGGGCCGCTCCCGTGTCCGTTCGCGTGGCCGTACCCGTACCCGTACCCGTACCCGTACCCGTTCCCCTGCCCCGTCTTCAGTCCGTTCCTGAGTCCGTTCTTCAGGCCGTTGTCCGTCCCGTTCCTCTCCCCGTGCTCCCCGCCCCTCCCCTGGCCCGGGTGCGTCGCCGGCCGCGTGGCCGGGCTCGCGGACAGGGGTGCGGACGTCACACCCGGCAGGGTCGTCGCGCCGGCCGCCGGGGCGGTGGTCCCGCCGGGCGTGGGCACGGGGGTCGTGGGGACGGGCGTCGGCTCGTCCGCGAAGGGACTGGGCAGGTCCACGGCGGCGATGGCCACTCCGCCCAGCGTCACGCTGGCGAGGGCCGCGGCGAGGGCCGATCTCAGGGAGCGCCGGCGAAGCCGCCGCGCGGCGCCGGGAGTCCAGTCGTCACGGCGGCGCGTCCGGCGCGTCCGGCCGGGGACGTGCAGTCCGGCGTCACGCGCGGCCCGGAAGGCGGCCCGCGCGCTCGCCTCCGCCTCACCGACCGCTTCCCCGGCCGTCCCGCCCGCGGCGACGCCGCCCGTCACGACCCCGCCCTCGGTGGCCCTGTCCGTCGCCTCCCGGTCGTCGCGCAGCGCGGACCGCAGAGACCGCTCCAGACCTTCGTACCGATGCTCGTCGGGCATCCCATCACCTCCCTGTTCCCCTGAGTTCCCGCGCCAGTCGCTTCAATCCCCGGTGTGCGGCGGACCGTACCGCACCGGGGCGTTTGCCCAGAACCCGGGCGGCCGTCGGCCCGTCGAGACCGACGACGACCCGGAGCAGTACGGCTTCGGCCTGCTCCCGCGGCAGGCCCATGACCAGTGCGAGGGCCTGCTCGGTGGAGAGGGCCTCCAGCGCGTCCCCCGCCGTGTCGGCGGCGGCGGGCAGTGCGAGCACGTCCTGTTCGAGCAGGGCGGGCCGGGGACGGGACCGTACCCTCCGCAGATGGTCGAGTGCCCGGTGCCGGGCTATGGTCGCGGTCCAGCCGCGGAAGCCCACGCCGTCGCCGCGGAACCGGCCGAGGTCGCGGGCGATCTCCAGCCAGGCCTCGGAGGCCACGTCCTCGGCGTCCTCGCCGACGATGCCCCTCAGGTAGCCGAGGAGCCCCGGACAGACGGTCCGGTACGCGTACGCGAAGGCCTCCTCGTCGCCCTCCTGCGCCCGTGCGACTGCCGAGCCGAGTTCGGAATCGCGTGCCGCGGTGGGCCCATGCCCCGTCCCCTCGTCCACACGATCCTCTTCACAACCGGTACGTCCACGAACCTCCGGTGACCACGGTGTACCGGAAGGCAGTCATCCTGTCAGACCGTCAGCACAGGCCCGCCGCCAGGCCGTCCGGCGACCGGACCGGCCGTCTGCGGGTGCGTGGCGGCCGCCGGCCGTGCAGGGTGAGGAAGTAGTTCTGGAGGGATTCCTGCGGTCCGATCTCGAAGCGGTTCACGGTCCGGCCGAGCGGATTCCACACCCGGCCGTCCGGCATCCGCGACCCGACGGGGTGGGCGAAGACGGACCGGAGCAGGTGCTCCGGAGGGATGTCGACCCAGACCGCGCCCGCCTCGCGCACCAGCACCTCGCCGACGTAGGCGCCGATGCCGATCAGGGGCCCGGCCATGGCCTCCCGTCCTGCGCCGCCCTGCCGGAGTCCGTCGATGAGCCGGTCGACGACGCGCAGGCTCGCCGCGGTGTAGTCGAGCGGAAGCCGCGCCCTTGCGGTGGCACGCCCCACGAACTCGGCTGCGTGACGCCCCATGTCGGCCGCGGACAGCGTCAGGTTTTCGCGGTCCATACGTGATCACCCTTCCCCTTCGAAGCGGCGTGATTCGCCGGATGATCAAGCGGAAGGCGGCCCGGAACCATCACGGAGGGCGTGCGTGACGCTGATCACACGCCGTCGGACCCCGGGCGATCCGCGCGGCGGCCCGCGTCCGAGAGCGCTCCCGCCGACCGGCTCACGCTCACCGTCGCCCCTGCGGGCGGGCACGGCGGTGGACGTGGAGCCGGACACGGCGGAGTTGGGCATCAGCCGGCGGGGCGCTCACGGACGCAACCGTGGAAAGGGCCGGAGTTCCCCGGGCCGAGCACCTACGGAGTGACCCGGGCGCGCTCGTGCGGGATCCTCTCCCCGGCCTCGACCGCGACGGGCAGCCGGTTCTCGGCGGGCGGCAGCGGGCAGGTCGCGAAGTCGGTGTACGCGCAGGGGAGATTGGTGGCGCGGTTGAAGTCGAGCAGGACGTCGCCGTCGGGGCCGGGCGCGTCGATCCGCAGGCTGCGATTGGCCGCGTACGTGGTGACGCCCGAGGTCGCGTCGGTGAAGAGCACCGTGAAGCCGCCGGGGGTGTATCCGTTGAAGGCGGTCAGGCTCAGTTCCCGGCCGTCGAGCCGGAAGGTGATCCTGCCCGGTGCGTCGTAGACGTGCCGCAGCCCCTCGACGGAGGCGCCGACGGTGGTCGGTCGCGGCTCGGCGAAGGGGACGTAGCGGCCGGTGACGACCCAGCGCGGATCGGGCGCGTACGCGGGTGTCCCGGTGAACGCGACCCGCAGCGGGTGGCCGGGGCGCCTGGGCCGGACGATGTGGTGGCCGCCGCGCTTGGCGACCTCGATCACGGTGTCGCCCCAGACGGCGTCGACGCCGCCGCGCTCCGGGATGACGCCGAAGTCGTACCGTCCCCGGACGGCCGCGCCGTCGACGACGAGTTCGGTCCCCTCGTCGAGTTCGACGGTGACGCCTTCGGGTCCGGTCGACCAGAGCCCGGGGGCGTCGGGAACGCGCTGCGGCTCGTCGGTGAGCCAGTGCAGGCCGGTGATGGCGAGGAAGCCGTGCTCGGAGGCGAGCCGGGCGTCCTTGTCGCGGTGCCACTCCTCCCACTCGGCGGTGAAGGCCGCCAGTCCGGAGTCGGCGTCGACGCGGGTCCCGGTCGTGGGAACGGGGGCGTTACGGGTGGTCATGGGTCCTCCTGATGTCGTCTGCGCATCGGATGCGGGGCTTGCACCGGGAGACCGCTCGCGCCGGCCCGTTCCGGCGGGGCCGAAGGGGCTGCCGGAGGGTGACGCTCAGGGGTGTGACGGGGGCACGGTGGTCGCGCGGGCGACGGCCGGCTGCCGGGACGAGGGCCTCGGGGTCAGCCGGAACAGGACGTGGTCGTGACGCGCACGTAGTCCACGTGTCGGCGCGTCACGAGCAGGGTCATACGGCCAGCAAAGCACAACTGCCGTGCCCCGGACCAGAGATCCGAGATTCTGGATCACCGGTCCGGCGCACGGCACAGGCGGGCAGACGGGAGTTCGACGACACCCCCCTAGCGACCCTGGAGGGCCTTCACGTTGTCGCCGAACGTCCAGCCCTTCGACCCGTCCCAGTTCGCCGACCAGGTCATCAGGCCCTTGAGCGCCCCGCCGTAGTGGTTCCACGCCTGTGCGACGAGCGACGGCGCCATGTGGCCACCGCCCGCGCCCGGCTGGGCGGGGAGGCCGGGGACCTGCTTGTCGTACGGCACCCGGATGGTGGTGCCCTGGATCACGAGGCCGCGGTTCAGACAGTCGGTCTGCGCGACGAACCCGGCGACGGTGCCCGCCGAGTAGGAGTCACCCGAGCATCCGTACATGCTGCCGTTGTAGTACTGCATGTTGAGCCACCACAGGCGCCCGTTGTCGGCGTACTTCTTGACGATCGGCAGGTACGCGCCCCAGATCGAGCCGTAGGCGACGCTGCCACCGGTGACGTACGCGGTCTCCGGGGCCATCGTCAGTCCGAACCCGGCGGGCATGCGGGCGAGGACCCCGTCGATGATGTGCACCAGGTTGGCCTGCGACGCGGACAGGGTGCCGATGCTGCCGCTGCCGACCAGACCGGTCTCGATGTCGATGTCGATCCCGTCGAAGTTGTACGTCTTCAGGATGGGCACGATGGTCGCGATGAACCGGTCCGCGACGGCACGGGAGCTGAGGTCGATGCCCGCGGCGGCTCCGCCGATGGACATGAGGAGCGTCGCCCCCGCCGCCTTGGCGTTGCACATCTGCGCCGGCGTGGAGACCCGGACGGTGCTGTCCATGCCGTCCTCCCACAGCACCGTTCCGTCCGAACGGATCACGGGGAAGGCGGCGTTGACGACGTTGTAGCCGTGGGCGGCGAAGCGCGGGTCGTCGACGGGCGCCCAGCCGAAGGGCGGGTGGACGCCGTTGGCCGCGCCGTCCCAGTTCTCCCAGTAGCCCTGGAGCACCTTGCCCGCGGGCTTCTGCTTGAGGGCGCAGGTGTCGGCCGCCGCGGCGGCGGGGGCGGCCACGGCGGCGGGGGCCGCGAGGGTGGCGGCTGCGAGCAGGGTGGCGAGACCTGCTCCGAGGAGACGAGCGATCCGGGGCGCTGGCATGCGTGCTCCTTGGGACGTGGGGGGGGTCCTAGGTATGGCGCGCGCTCCAGCAGACCGTAGGTTGGTCCAGACCATTCGTCAACCACCCTCGCGGGTAAGGGCGTTGAGTGTGTCGCAGGTCCCCCGTCAGCGGGTTACGCCGTGTGCAGCGTGAGGCCGTAGCGGCCGAGGATCTCGTTCACGGGCTGGAACCAGGTCTCTCCGCCGGTCGAGCAGTTGCCCCAGCCGCCGGACGTGACACCCTGCGCCTGGTCGCCGCTGATGAACGCGCCGCCGGAGTCACCGCCCTCCGCGCACACACTGGTCTTCGTCATCTGGTGCACCGCGCCCTGGCTGTAGTTCACGGTCTCGTTCTTGGCCAGGACGCTGCCGCAGTGCCACTTGGTCGTGGAACCGGAGCGGCAGATCGACGCGCCGACCGGCGCCTCGGCGGAGCCCTTGACGAGCCGGTCCGGTATCGCACCCCAGCCGAGCACCACGGGCACCGTCCACCAGCCGCTGTGGATGCTCACGTACGCGTAGTCGTTCCCGGGGAACGAGGAGCCCTGGAAGGTGCCCATCGCGGAGCCGTCCCAGCCCCGCACCGCCGCTCCGGCCCCGCCGCAGTGCCCGGCGGTGACGAAGCCGCCGTGCACGGAGAAGCCGATGGAACAGCGGACGTTGCCGGTGTAGTAGGGGTCGCCGCCGACGGTTCCGGCGGCGTACGTACGGGGCGCGGTCGCCGTTTCGGCGACGGTGACGGGTCCGGCCTCACGGGCCCGCTCGACGAAGGCCCGTACGGCGGGGGCGTTCCGGTCGGCGCGGACGACGGTGACGACGACGCTGTTGGAGCGGGGGTCGACGTGCCAGCCGGCGACACCGCCGGGGGCGGGGCGGGCGTCGAGCCGCGCCTTGGCCCGGTCGAGCGCCTCGGCGCTGTGCCGGACGAGCCGGGTGTCGGCGCCGAGCGCCCTCACCCCCGCCTCCTCGTCGCGGTCGGTGAGGGCCACGACGAGCCGCCCGGTGGCCGCGTCGAACCAGGAGCCGCCGTACGAGGCGCCGGCGGCCTTCTTGGCCTCGGACTCGACGCGGGCCGCCGTGCGTTCGGCCGCCAGCCGTTCCTCGGCCTGCTGTGCGGTGAGCCCGAGATCCTGGCGCATGGCCTCGAGGAGTCCCGCCGAGGCGGTGGGCGCGGTGGCGGCGGGGACGGCGCTCGCGGGCATCGCCTGGGCGGCGCCGAGTCCGACGGTGAGCAGCAGGGCCGCGGCGGCGGCGCGCAGGGCGGACGTACGTTTCACAGGGGCCTCCTAGTGGGGGGAGCAGGCGCTGAGAGCGCTCTCAACCGAGCGTGGGAGACACGGTAGCGACAGTCCACTTGTCAGGTCCAGACCACGACCGGACATTCGAAGCCGGAGGGCGACGGGGACCACATCCCCGCAACTGCTTTCCGCAACAGCCTGCAAGATCTTGCCGACAGGTGTCGCGGACTGCTTGACTCACCAGCGATCGGGGGCAGTTGAGTCGCCCCACGCGTACGGGAGGAACTTTGATGAGCAGTCGGTACGACGTCCTCGTCCTGGGCGGCTCGGGCGTCGACACGATCGTGTACGTGCCCGAGCTCCCCCTCCCCTACGCCGACAGCTACATGATCCGGCCGGGCATCGAGACCCGCGCCGGACAGACCGGCGACTTCGTCGCCCTGGGTCTGAGCTCGCTCGGCCTGCGGACGCACCACATCGACATGATCGGCGACGATCTCTCGGGCGACCTCGTCCGGGCGTTCCACCGCGACCGGGGCATCGGGTTCACCGAGGTGCCCCTGCCCGGCGGGACGAAGCGGGCCGTCAACCTCGTCGGACCCGACGGCCGCCGGCTCTCGCTCTACGACGACAGCCGCTCGCGGGAGTCCGACCGGCTGCCCGAGGAACTGCTCCGCCCCCTGGCCTCGGCGAGCCGGCACGCCCATGTCTCGATCACGCACCCCTGCGCCTACGCCCTTCCGCTGCTGCGCGAGGCGGGCGTCACCCTCTCCACGGATCTGCACGACTGGGACGGCGAGAACCCGTATCACGAACCCTTCGCCTACGGCGCGGACATCGTCTTCGTCTCTGCCACGGCCCTTCCGGACAAGGAGCGGACCATGCGCCGCATCCTGGAGCGGGGCCGGGCGGAGGTCGTGATCGCCACCGCCGGGGCCGAGGGCGCCTCCATGCTGACCGCCGCCGGGCTCGTCCACGTACCCGCCGTCACACCCCGCGAGCCGGTGGTCGACTCCAACGGCGCGGGCGACGCCTTCGCCGCCGGCTTCCTCTTCGGCCGCCTGACCGGCCAGGACCTCGACCGGTGCGCGCTCTACGGCGCGGTGGCGGGCGCCTACGCGTGCACCGTGCCGGCCACCGCGAGCGACGCCATCGACCGCGCGCGGCTGCTCGACGAGGCCGTCGCGGCACGGGCCTGAGCGGGAACGCCCGGAAGGGCCCGGTCCGCAGCGCGACGGACCGGGCCCTTCGGCCCACAGGGGATCAGCCGGATCAGCCGGATCAGACCCGGTCGGCCGCGATCAGGACGTACTGGAACGAGCCGTCCTTGTAGGAGTTGATGAACGCCTCCTCGATGCCGGTGACGAGGGAGGACGTGGCGCGCAGCTCCCAGTAGGGCAGGGTGTCGGGCGTCAGGTCGATGACGGCCTGCGGGACGAGACGGTTGTCGGCCATCGCGCGCAGGTACTCGCGGCGGGAGTGGATGTTGCACTCGAAGTGCGCGTTGATCTGGGAGACCCACTTCGAGGGCTGGCCGTACCGCGGGTTCCAGCAACCGGTGATGGTCACGTAGCGGCCGCCGACCTTGAGGAAGCGGGAGTGCTCGGCGAAGAGGTCGTCGAGGTCGACGTACATGCTCGACTCGTTGTTCCACGAGGCGGCGATGCTGCCCTTCTCGAACGGGGTGTCCAGCATGTTGCAGACCTGGGCATGGACGTGGTCGTCGATGCCCAGCTCCTTCGCGCGCTTGTTGCCGAACTCGGCCTGCGTGGAGGAAAGGGTGACGCCCTCGACCTTGCAGCCGAAGCGCTGGTGGGCCATGACGCTCGAACCGCCGCGGCCACAGCCGGCGTCCACGAGCGTGTCGTCACGCCCGATGGCTCCGAGATTGTCGAGGAGGACCTCGGCCTGCGCGGACTCCAGCCGGTGCAGTTCGGTGATCAGCTTCTTCTCGTACTCGCTGTCCGCGCTGTCCCCGAGGGCGGCGTGGTCGACGGCGCCGATGCCGTAGTGGTGGTGGTAGAGCCCGTCGACGTCGCCCAGGCGCAGGTTCACGGGCCTGGCCTCGTCGTTCCAGTAACGGGCGATGTCACCCTGGTACGGCGTCGCCGGGGACGGGACGAACGCGGAGGTGCCGGTGACAGTGGTGTACTCGGTGCTGGTCACAGATAATCCATTTCTTACCAGAAATCGGGCAGGCTGTAGCGATAGGTGTTGGTCTGGTGCCAGTAGTGGTTGCCGTCGACCCACACGGCCACGCCCCGCAGGAAGCGCTGCACGGTCGGGACGGGGCAGGCGGCGGCGAGGGCGGCGGCCTCGGCCTCGAAGTCGCGCATGAGGTCGTTGTGGACCTCGACGGCCTTCAGATAGCCCTCGCGGTCGGAGACGCCTTCGCGTTCGGCGATCACCACGGGCAGGTTCAGGTGTTTGCCGGGGCTGTCGAGTTCCTTCATGTACGAGTACAGGTCGTTCACGATGGTGGTCGCGTTCCCGGCGAGCGCGAGGACGCGCTGCATGGCCGGCTGGGCGTGCAGGTCCGCGGGGAGTTCGTAGCCGCCGACGGTGTCGGTGATGGTGGGGCAGGGGCGGAAGTTGTTGAACTGCCGCATCGCCAGGTACTCCCACACCTCCGGCATGTGGTCCGTCTCGGCCCAGGCGGCCTCGGCGAGGTAGCCCATGTGCAGCCGGGCCATGTCGTGCCGGAACCGGTCGGCCTGCGAGGGGGTCGACTGGTTGACGAAGTACTCCATGGCGGAGCGGTAGGCGCGCCGGGGGGCGTCCGCGTGGAGCGACTCCGCCCAGAGCGGCTGGTACTCCGTCGTCGTGTGGAGCGGGTCCAGGGCGGTGTGCGCGAGGAGCAGGCGGCCGCCGAGGCCGATGGGCGAGCCGCCGTGGTCCTCGCAGTAGCAGTCGTCGACGGCGTTCTCGGCGACCATCAGGCGCGTGGCGAGCATCAGGTGCTCGACGGTCGGGGCGTCGGGGTGGCAGGCGACCATGTAGCGCCCGACGGAGAATCCGTCGAACTCGCCCTCCCAGTCCTCGGGGTAGAGCTGCACCTCGTCCAGCGCCCAGGCCTTGATCCTGCGGCTGACCTCGTCCACCCGTACGGGATCGGGTTCGGGTACGGGGTGGAAGTAGAGGCCCGGGATCGGCCGGCCCTCCACCGGCGCCGGAGGCTCCGGCAGTTCGGGGGCGGCCTCGCGCCGGGCCAGGGACAGTCCTGCCGTGCCGAGGCCGGTGGGCCCGGGCAGGACGAACCCGGGAACCGGCGGCGCGGTCACGACGGCACCGGCCGGCGACGCGGGAGCGACCACGGAAGCGGTGGTGGCCAGGGGCGCGGGAGCGACCACGGGCGCGGTGCCGGCACCGGTCGCGGCGGCGGCCGCGGCCGTGAGAGCGGCTGCCCCGGCCGTCCCGGTGGGACCGGCCGCCCGCCCGAGGACATGGAGCCCGAAGTGGGCGGCGGCGGTGGGCAGGCTCGACTGCAGAGGGGAAGGCCCGGGTTCGGGCATCCGTGACTCCTTGGTGAGGGTGGTGGGCTGTCCGGGGTCCCGGGCACGGTCGGCCGACCCGGGACGCTCCGGACCGTGGCGGCCGCGGGACAGCTCCTCCAGGACCTGTCGTCGCACTCCCGTCGTCGCCCGACGGGCGGCCCCGGGGCGTCAGGTGCGTGCTCTCGCTGTGCCGGGCTCACGTCCTCGTACTGGACGTACTCGGGCTTGATCGGGCCGGATCAGGGAGCGGCGTCTGGTGCCGTGCGTCGCAAGGCGGAGGAGGGAGCCGACGCGGAGCGTCGGCGACCGACGACAACGCGGCGAGGTGCGGCACCAGACGCCGCGAGCCCGGCATGATCGGCAAGACACCCCCTAGTGCCGGCGGGCGATCTCCACGTTCTCCAGCACGCCCAGCGCGTTCGGCACGAGGATGGCGGCGGAGTAGTACGTGGTGACGAGGTACGACATGATCGCCTGCTCGCTGATGCCCATGAAGCGCACCGAGAGGCCGGGCTCGTACTCCTCCGGAAGACCGGTCTGGCGGAGGCCGATGACGCCCTGGTTGTCCTCGCCGAGGCGCATCGCGAGGATCGAGCTGGTGTTCTCCTTGGTGATCGGGATCTTGTTGCAGGGCAGCAGCGGGACGCCCCGCCAGCTCAAGACCTGCTGGCCGTCGAGGTCGACGGTGCCCGGGTTGAGGCCGCGGGCGTTCCACTCACGGCCGATCGCGGCGATCGTCCGGGGGTGGGCGAGGAAGAGCTTGGTGCCGCGGCGGCGGCAGAGGAGCTCGTCGAGGTCGTCCGGGGTGGGCGGGCCGGAGTGGGTCTGGATCCGCTGCTTGAAGTCGGCGTTGTGGAGCAGGCCGAACTCCCGGTTGTTGATCAGCTCGTGCTCCTGGCGCTCGCGCAGCGCCTCGATGGTGAGCCTGAGCTGCTCCTCGGTCTGGTTCATCGGCCCGTTGTAGAGGTCGGCGACCCTGGTGTGGACCCGCAGGACGGTCTGCGCGACGGAGAGTTCGTACTCGCGCGGCTTGAGCTCGTAGTCGACGAAGGCGCCCGGCAGCGCGATCTCGCCGGTGTGACCGGCCGACATCGCGATCTCGGCCTCACCGTGCTTGTTCTGGCGCTGCAGCGGGAGCGAGCTGAACGCCTCGATGTGGGCCTGGAGGGCCGATGACGAGGCGAGCACCGCGGCGAACTCGGCGCGGGAGAGGGTGAGCAGCGTGCCGGCGGTCTCGGCGGTGGCGGTGTAGTCCCATCGGGCGTCGGCGTCCAGAAGGGCGTTCTCTCCGAAGCGGTCGCCGTCGGCGAGCACCGCGACGGCCACCTCGTCGTCGTACTTGCCGAGGGAGGTCTGGTTGATGCGTCCGTGGGCGACGAGGTGGATCTCCTCGGCGGGGGTGCCGCGCGTCACCAGTACCTCGCCCGCGCCGAAGTCGCGCTGGACGCACCGGCCGGCCAGCGCGTTCAGCACCTCCTCGTCCTCGAAGCCGCGCAGCAGGGCGAGCTCGCCGAGCTCACGGGGGATCACCCGGACGCGTGCCCCGTCCTGGACGAACTCGATGCGCCCGTCCCCGACGGTGTAGCTCAGCCGGCGGTTGACCCGGTAGGCACCGCCCTTGGTCTCGACCCAGGGGAGCATCCGCAGCAGCCAGCGGGAGCTGATCTCCTGCATCTGCGGGGCGGACTTGGTCGTGGTGGCGAGGTTCCGGGCAGCGGCGGTACTGAGGCTGGACTGCTTCGGCGTGTCCTGCTGTGCTTCCGGGCTCGTGTCGACGCTCATGGGGCGGGCTCTCCTTCGCAGGGGGGTGGTGACCGGCGCACGGGTGCCCCGGTCAGTGAAAGAGGAGGAAACGAGAAGGCAGTGAAGACGGGGAAAGCAGGGGAAAGCAGAGAAAAGGGGAGAAAGAGGGGTGAATCTCTGGGAATCCGTCCAGATCCCGGGGAACAGTAACGGCCGGTGACCCCGGCACACCCCATCGGTTCGAAGGCATTACCTCGAAGCGGCGATCTTGCTCTGTTCGAGGTTTAACCCGGCGATCTGCGGCATTCGGGCCATGTGGCCGAGAGCCCATGGGTCGAACCGCCCACGTGTCCACTTCCGGTTCGAGAACCGCGTCAACGTTCGACCCGTCCCTGACGGGGCGTCTGCGCACCTTTACTCAAGGGCGCAAACAGTCATCCATTGAGACAAAACGGTCCACTCCGGCTAGATTCGGCTTCCAGTCATCTCTCGTCGCTTCAAGGGGTGGGCATGCAGGCCGGCGAACCCGCCGAAGACGAACGAACCCCACGGGAACCGTCGCAGGCCGCTCCGGTCGGTTCCCCGCTCAGCGTCCCCCGCGGCGTCACCGGCTTCGAGATCGCGAAGATCGAGAGGACCGAGCCCTCCCGGGGACCCCACCGAGTCGCCCTCGAGGTAGGTCATGTCCAACGCTGATACCGGAACACACGCCACCACCGCCGGGTCCCCGCCGACGGCCAAACTGACGCTCGTCACGCTCACCGCGATGGTCGTCGGCTCCATGGTCGGCGCCGGCGTCTTCTCGCTGCCCCGCCGGTTCGCGCAGGAGACGGGGGTCGCGGGCGCGCTGATCGCCTGGGCGATCGCGGGCTTCGGCATGCTGATGCTCGCCTTCGTCTTCCAGGCGCTCGCGGTGCGCCGACCGGACCTGGACGCCGGTGTCTACGCGTACGCGAAGGCCGGTTTCGGCGAGTACCTGGGCTTCTTCTCTGCGTTCGGCTACTGGGCGAGCGCCTGCGTCGGCAATGTGACGTACTGGGTGCTCATCATGTCGACGATCGGCGCGATCTGGCCGGCCCTCGGTGACGGCGACACGGCCCTCGCGATCATCCTGTCCTCGGCCGGGCTGTGGGCGTTCTTCCTGCTCATCCGGCGCGGGGTGAAGGAGGCCGCCGCGATCAACCGGATCGTGACGGTGGCCAAGGTCGTGCCCATCATCGTCTTCGTCATCCTGGCCCTGTTCTGTCTCGACACGTCCGTCTTCGCGGAGAACTGGGGTGGCGCCGACTACGCCGGCTCGCTGTTCAGCCAGGTCCGCGGCACCATGCTCGCCACCGTGTTCGTCTTCCTCGGGGTCGAGGGCGCCAGCGTCTACTCCCGCCACGCCAAGCGCCGCGAGGACGTGGGCCGGGCGACGATCCTGGGCTTCCTCAGCGTCTTCGCCGTCTTCGCCTCGGTGACCATCGTGTCGTACGGCATCCTGCCGATGGGCGAGATCGCCGAGCTGCGGCAGCCCTCGATGGCGGGGGTCCTGGAGGCGGCCGTCGGCACCTGGGGCAAGGTCTTCGTCAGCGTCGGCCTCATCATCTCCGTCCTCGGCGCCTATCTCGCCTGGACCCTGATGGCGGCCGAGGTGCTCTTCGTGGCGGCCAAGGACGAGGACATGCCGCGCTTCCTGGGGCGCTCCAGCGGCGACGACGTCCCCGTGCCGGCCCTGCTGATGACCACGGCCCTCAGCCAGGTCGTCCTCGTCGTCACGGCGTTCTCCGACGACGCCTTCAACTTCGCCCTCGACCTGACCAGCG
The DNA here is from genome assembly GCF_001418135.1 of Streptomyces aureus. Lineage (GTDB taxonomy): Bacteria > Actinomycetota > Actinomycetes > Streptomycetales > Streptomycetaceae > Streptomyces > Streptomyces aureus_A. The sequence goes on along the minus strand of NZ_LIPQ01000351.1, from coordinate 11,062 downwards.
CGCTCAGCCTGATCCCGTTCCTGCTCGCCGCCGCGTTCGCGGTGAAGATCGCGGTGGGACCCGAGCGGGAGAAGGTGACGGGCCGGAGCACCCGGGGCGAGTTGGTCATGGCCGTCCTCGCCACGGTGTACACGGCGTTCCTGCTGTTCGCGGCCGGGCTCAAGTTCGTCCTGGTCTCCTTCATCATCTACGCCCCCGCGACCTTCCTGTTCGTCAAGGCCCGGCGCGAGCAGCGCAGACAGCTCTTCTCCCCGCGCGAGCTGGTGATCCTCGTCGTCTCGATCGCCGGCGCCGTCATGGGCGTCGTGGCCCTGGCAGCCGGCTGGATCAGCCTCTGAGCAGGCCCTCGTCGCCCTCCGACCCGTCTCCCTCGTCACCTCGTACCGAAAGGCCCCGCATGACCAGCAACGACGCTTCCGCCAAGCCCGCGCTCGGCGTGTACTCCGAGGTCGGACGACTCCGCAAGGTCCTTGTCTGCTCCCCGGGGCTCGCCCACCGCCGGCTGACCCCGAGCAACTCGGACGACCTGCTGTTCGACGACGTGATGTGGGTGGAGAACGCCCAGCGCGACCACGCCGATTTCGTCAACAAGCTGACCCAGCGGGGCGTCGAGGTCGTGGAGCTGCATCATCTGCTCACCGAGACGATGGCGATCCCCGAGGCGCGCGCCTGGCTCCTCGACCGGAAGATCATCGCCAATGAGGTGGGCCTTGGCCTGATCGACGACACCCGCGCCTTCCTGGACTCCGTCGCGGCCCGCGATCTGGCCGAGTACCTGATCGGCGGCCTGTCGACGGCCGACCTGCCCGACGCGTTCCGTTCCGGGTACCTCTCCCTGGCCCGCGAGGCCACCGGGGTACGCGAGTACCTGATGCCGCCGCTGCCGAACACGCTCTACACCCGCGACACCACCTGCTGGCTGTACGGCGGCGTGACGCTCAACCCGCTGTACTGGCCGGCGCGGCACGGCGAGACCCTGCTCATGAAGGCGATCTACACCTTCCACCCCGACTACAAGGACGCCGCCGTCTGGTGGGGCGACCCCGAGCGGGACTGGGGCCAGGCCACCTTCGAGGGCGGCGACATCATGCCCGTCGGCAACGGCGTGGTCCTCATGGGCATGAGCGAACGCACCTCCCGGCAGGCCATCACCCAGGTCGCCGCCTCGCTGTTCGAGAACGGCGCGGCCGACCGGGTCATCGTCGCGGGCATGCCGAAGCTGCGTTCCGCGATGCACCTGGACACCGTCTTCACCTTCGCCGACCGGGACATCGTCACGCTCTACCCGAAGATCATGGACTCGGTCCACACCTTCACCCTGCGGCCGGGCGACAACGCCCCCGGCGTGGACATCACCGACGAGGGCGGCACCCCGTTCGTGGACGTGGTCGCCAAGGGCCTCGGTCTGCCGAGGCTCCAGGTCATCGAGACCGGCGGCGACGTGTACGCCTCCGAGCGGCAGCAGTGGGACAGCGGCAACAACGCCGTCGCCCTCGAACCCGGCGTCGTCTTCACGTACGACCGCAACACCCAGACCAACACGCTGCTGCGCAAGGCGGGCGTCGAGGTCATCACCATCGTGGGCGCCGAGCTGGGCCGGGGTCGCGGCGGCGGCCACTGCATGACCTGCCCGCTGATCCGGGACGCGGTCGAGTTCTGACACGCGCGAACGGACCGGCCCCCCGTGGAGGGGTGGCCGGTCCGGCGCGTGGCGGGCGGGTCAGCCGGTCGGGTCGGGGCCCGCCAGCTGCTCGGCGAGCTCCCGCTCGCTCTCCTCCGACAGCGAGGTCTTGAGCACGGTCCCGCCGAACTGCTCCACGGCCGCGGCGAACTTGTCCTCGCTGACCTTCGACGCCATGACCACGACGGCGGACGAACCGGGTGTCAGCAGCGACTGGACCTTGTCGCGGAACTTGTTGTCGACACCCATCTGGTTCAGCTTGCCGATGAGTCCGCCGACGGCGGCGCCCACCACGCCGAGCCCCGGCGTGAGGATGATCATGCCGAAGACCATGCCCCAGAGGGCGCCCGCGGTGGCCGAGAGGGCGGCCTCCCCCTTCCTCCTCGCCGGGGTGTCCACATGGGTCTTGCCCTCCGCGTCGACCGAGACGACGGCGAGTCCGGTCAGCTCGATCGCATGGCTGTCCGCGAGCTTCTGCACCTCGGCGAAGACCCTGTTCGCGACGGCGCGATCGTCGTAGCCGAGGACGATGAGTTCGGACATACGGCTCTCCTCCTGTGTCAGTCCTGGCGTCAGTACCGCTGTGCCTTGGTGAGCCTCGGGGTGAGCACCGGCTCGGGGGGCTGCCTGCTGATGACCAACGGCTGCTGGCGTTCACCCGGTTGGAGGTCCTCGACGCCGACGAACTGCGTCTCGACGACCTTGCCCGAGGGGTCGAGGAAGTCGACCTGCACGGCGTACGAGGCTTCCTCGTCCGTGTTGTTGGTGATGTTCAGGACGACCGTCAGCACGCCGCCGGTGTCCGCGCGCGGCTTGCCGGTCATCGCGACCTCGTTCAGCGCGTTGCCCGGGGCCTTCACGTCCTCCAGCTCGTCCTCGGCCTCCTGGCGCGTGCGCTCGACCTCCGCGCCGATGGACGCCTTGCGCTCGGCCTCCCGCGCGGAGGCCGATGCCGCCGCGGAGGAGGCGGACGCGCGGGCGGACTCGACCGCGGCCGCGCCCGACGAGGCGACGGAGGAGGGCAGTTCGCCCGAGAAGCCGGCGGTGTCGGGAGCCGTGGGGCGTTCACTGACGGCGGGGCCGCCGGTGTCGTCGTTCCCGGTGTCGCAGGACACGAGGCCGACCGCGCCGAGGGCCGTGACGACGACGGCCGCGGCCGCGCTCACCGCCCGTGCGCGGACCGCCCGTCTCGCGCGCGCCGATGTGGGGTTCACAGGATGAGTCCTCTTCTCGTGAGCGTTCGTCGTACGGTCGTTGTGTCGGTCTTGGTCCGGTCGTTGTATCGGTCTTGGTCCGGTCGGTCTTGGTCCGGTCGGCCTTGGTCCGGTCGTCGTCAGTAGCGCAGGACGCCGGCGATGCGGTCCATGTCGAGCAGGGTGTCGTCGCGGACGAACTGGACCTCGGCCCCGGTGTCGAGGGCCCGCTCGACGATCTCGTCGACCATGTCGTCCCGCGACTCGGGCTCGGACGGTTCGGCGGGTTCCAGATGGCCGCCCTCGTCGCGTACGACGGTCCGGTAGTGGTCCTCGACGGCGAGCAGCCGGATCCGGCCCTCCTTCACGGCCTGCCACACCTCGTCGATTCCGCCGGCGAACTCGCGGCGCCCCCGGGCGGCGTCGAGTTCGGCCAGGACGGTGGCCGCCGCGGCGGACTCGCGGGCGACGCGGGCCGGCTCGACGGCCTCGTGGACCGCGGCGGCCGGTCCCTTCGCGAGCCCTCCGCGGTGGACGGGTGTCGCGCCCGGCTGGAGCGGTCCGGTGTCCTCGAGGAGCGCGAGGGCTGCGGGTTCACCGATCACGTACAGCGGGTGCGGCGCGGAGGCGAGGACGGCGCGCAGGGCGGTGTGCGCCTCGCGCAGGAACCGGCGGGTGGCCTCGTCCTGAAAGGTGCTGGGCAGGTCGCCGATGCGCTCCTTGCGCTCCGCGTCCGGGTCTTCGAGGCTGCGGGTGAGCGGGAAGCCGTCCCCGGTGTGCTCGGTGACCCGCTCGGGGCTGCCGCTCCACAGCGAGACGCGGTCGGCCGAGACGGCGAGCGCCCAGGAGGGCTGCTCGGCGGCCTGGGCGGCGACGAGGTTCCGGGTGAGGAAGGTGTCGGCGACGACGACGCGCTCGGGGACCGTACGGGCCACCGTCCACACGTGGTGCTCCCCCGGGGCCGCGAAGATGACCAGTCCGTCCTCGGCGTGCGCGAGGTCGGTCTCGGCCACCGCACGGCTCAGCTGGTCCATGACGTCGGCGCGCCGTTCGCGGGTCACCGCCGGGTCGTCCTGGATCGCCTTCTCCGCCGCGGCCACGAGGTTGCGGAGGCGTACGGGGTCCTGGGCGTTGTCCGGCTCGCGGCGATGGGTGGGCATCACGAGGGACACGGCGGGGTACGGGCGGGGCTGTCGCAGCTTCGCGAGTCCGTCGCTGCTGAGCGCGGGGTCCATGAGGAAGCCTTCCTGACGAGTTCCGGCGGTTCCGCGAGGGGGGGCCGGCTACTGCGAGCCGGCGAGCTGCTCGGCCAGCTCCTTCTCGTCCTCGTCGCTGAGCGAGGTCTTGAGGACGGTGCCGCCGTGAGGCCGCATGGCCACGGTGAACTTGTCGTCGGTGACCTTCGAGGCCATGATCACGACGGCGGCCGAACCGGGCTTGAGGAGGTCCGCCACCTGCTGGCGGAACCGGTCGTCGACGCCGGACTTGCTGATCTTCCCGACGAGGCCGCCGAGGGCGGCTCCGGTCAGGAGCCCCACGCCGGGGAGCAGGAAGAGCAGGCCGAAGATGGCTCCCCAGACGGCACCGGACGCGGCGGACACACCGACGACGCGGCTGTCGGTGTCGACGTGGGTGCTGCCGTCGGCGTCGACGGAGACGACGGCGAGACCGTTGAGATGCACGACGTAGTCGCGCTGCAGCTCCTGCACCGTGCCGTACGCCTGCTCGGCCACCTGGGGGTCGTCGTATCCGATGACGATGAGCTCAGCCATTCCCGCCTCCTGGGAGAAGGGGCCATGAAGTGTCATCGTGTCCCGATATATCCACCCTCGCGACTCGGTGTTCCCCTCAATGGGCGTACGGGGTTCACCCGGCCACGCAGCCGCGCGACCCGGCGGTCGGCGTGTGCCCGATCTTCCGGACCAGGCCGACAGGGCTTAGGAGGTATCTCTCTTGCGATCACGCCGAGAGCCCGGCAGATCGGCAAGGCACCCCCCGGAGCAGCTCGCCCCAGGCCGACCCTGCTCGTCACCGAGAGCTCGATCGTCAACGACAACCGCAACCGGGGGAAGACCCGGGACCGGATCGAGGACGAACTCCTCGGTCCTGGAGACGGCGACCGACGCGCGGGGCCGGCGCTTCGAGATCATCGACCTGCCGCAGCCCGACCTCGACCGGATCACGGGCGAGGGCGACGACTTCGTGTCGACGTACGCCAACTTCTACGTCGCCAACGGCTCGGTCTTCCTGCCCAAGTTCGGCGACCGGACGGCGGACGACCGCGCCAGGGGCATCCTTCGGGAGCACTTCCCCCAGCGGGACGTCGTGCAGGTGCGGATCGACACCATCGCGTCCGGTGGCGGCGGCATCCACTGCGCGACCCACGACCAGCCGGGCAAGCCCGCCGCCTGACACCACGCGGCGCCACGACCGCGACGACCGCGCCCGACCGCCACGTCCCTCTCCGGCCCGGGGCGGTCGTCCGGGCCGTACGGGCGGAGGGCCCGCCGCCGCCGCGCGGCACGCCCGTCCCCCGAGGCGAAGCCGTGCGAAGGCGGCCGGGACCGGCCGTCCCGTGACGCGCCCGGACGGCGCTGTCGTCTGCCCCACCCGGGCGGGTCTCGCGCGGTCTGCGGAGTGTTCGCCCCGGGGTCGCCCACCCTCCCGGACATAGTGCGGGGCATGACGCACACCCCCCACTCCCCGCGCACGCGCACGCGTGCACGGTCCCGCAGGGCTCTGCTCTGCGGCGCCCTCCTCGCCCTCACCGTCCAGACGACGGCCGTGGCACCCGCGCTCGCCGAGGGCCCCGGCGGCCGGGGCGGGTCCGACTGCGTGCGGACCGAGGGCCACCTCGGCGGGACGTCCCGCAAGGTCCTGGACATCACCCGCAAGGCCAGGAAGGACCTCCGGCTGAACGCCGTGCAGGTACGGGTCACGGTCGACGGGCGCGAGGTCCTCACGGACGCGCTCGGTGAGTCCATGACCGGCGTCCCGGCCGAGCCCGGCATGCACTTCCGCGCCGGCTCGGTGGCCTTCGCCCATATCTCGACGGCCCTCCTCAAGCTGGTCGAGGAGCGGCGGGTCCGGCTCGACGACACGGTGGAGCGCTGGCTGCCCGACCTGCCCAAGGCGAACCGGATCACCCTGCGCATGCTGGCGTCCAACACCACGGGCCTCCACGACTACGTCACCGACCCGGAGTTCCTGAAGGAGCTGGAGGCCCACCCCTTCCGGGCGTGGACCCCCGAGCAGCTGGTCGCGTATCCTCTGCGCCACTCCTTCTGGTACGAGCCGGGCACGAGCTGGAGCTACTCGCACGCCAACTACGTCTACCTGGTCGAGGCGCTCGAGAAGATCACCGGGGTACGGATCGACCGCCTGGTGAGGGAGAAGGTCACGGGGCCGCTGGAGCTGCGGAACACGCAGAACAACTTCACGCCCGACATCCCGCGCCCCGTCCTGCACGCCTTCACCTCGGACCGCGGTCTCTACGAGGAGTCCACGTTCTGGAACCCGTCGTGGACCACCGCGCCCGGCGCCGTGATCACCACCGACATCTGTGACCTGGCGCGCTCGGCCCAGGCCATCGGCAGCGGCGAACTCCTCTCGCCCCGCTCGTACCGCACCCTGCTCGACCCGGGCACGGTCGGACTCGGCGGCGGGACGGCGACCTGTCCCGCGACCATCTGTCTGAAGCAGACCGAGGCGGCGCACTTCGGTCTCGGCGTCATCGTGGTCAACGGCTGGATCCTGCAGAACCCGTCGTTCTCGGGGTACGCGGCCATCCAGGCGTACCTTCCGTCCAAGCGTCTCGCCATCGCGGTCTCTGCGACGAAGACGGCGACCACGCCCGACGGCAACCAGGCCGAGGTGGTCGCCGAGCGGATCGCGGCCGCGCTCGCCCCGGGGGACCCGCTCGCGATCGGCTGATCACCCGGCCACGCGGTCCGGACCGAGGCTCCGCCGCCCCTCGGCGGAGCCCCACGGCCACGGGCCCTCGGCACGCCGCGGCTCCGGCGTCCCCCGCATGGGCTCGGTGCTTCATACGCATCGCCCCATGGGCTCCGGAGCGCCGCCACTGTCGCGGAACGGACCGCCGGACCGATCTGAGTAGCGGTACTCATGGCCCGGGGCGGGGCCCGGCGGGACCATGGCGCCAGGGTGTGAACAGGCGCGGAGGGGGCGGCGTGAACAAGGTCGTGGGTGTGTTCGTGGCCGCGGGGCTCGCGGTCGGGGCGCTGGTCCTGGCGTACGCGGTGGGGGCGCCGCCCGGAACGGTGCTCGCCGTGGGAGCGGGTGCCCTCGGGCTGCTCTGGCTCCTGCTGCTCCTCACCGCTCCGTGGAACCTGTACTTCCGCGCGCACGCGGTCCTCGCCGAGATCGCGCTCAGCAGGGAGAAGGGCATCGCCGTCTCCGAGGAGCGGGACACCGAGGCGCGGCGCATCGCGCGCGTGATGCTGCGGGCCGCCGTCGCCGGACACGTGGTGACGGCCGGCGCGGCGCTCGCCGTGGCCGCGGCGACCGGCCGCGAGCCGGGCTACTGGTTCGCCGGATTCTTCCTCCTCAGCACGTTCTTCAGACCGGCCGGGGCGTACTTCGGCCAACTGCGGCGGAGGCTCGGTGTCCTGCTCAGGGACGTCACGTTCCCGCGTGACGACGTGGTGGCCCTGACCGGGCGGGTCGCCGCCCTGGAGACCGGTGCCACGGTGTTCGACGGCAAGGCGGAGGAGCAGTACCGGGCCCTCGCCGAGCTGCGCCGCACGGTGGACGCCGTCGCGCTCTCCTCGCATCAGCGGGCCGACGAGAGCGACCGGAGGATCGCTGCGCTGGCGCGGGAGTTCGAGTCGACGGTGAACCGCCTCACCGACAACGAGGAGATCATCACCGGCGTGAAGGCCTTCCTCCGGCTGCTGCGCGCCACTGACGCCGCCGGAGGCCCCGCCGCTTCGTGACGTCGGGTCCCGCGCGTGGGTCCGGCTCGGCACCGGCACCACGCGCGCCTGCCGCTGGTTCTCACACCGCGTCCGGCGCCGCTGTGTGACCGGTGTTACGGACCAAGATCCGCCGGGTTGACACAGGTGTAACGGGCATTTCGTACGGTCGGGGCTCGAACGGTTCCACAGAGAGGCGCCCCGGTGACCCGACAGGACACGCCGACCCCCCGGGCCGGTACGGCCGGTACGCCCGACCAGGTGCGGACCGTCTGCTCGTACTGCGGTGTGGGATGCGGCATGCTCCTCGACATCGGCACCGGGCCGGACGGGCGCCGCACCGTCCTCAGGGCGACGGGCGACAAGGACCACCCCGCCAACCGGGGGCGCCTGTGCACCAAGGGCGCCACCACCGCCGATCTGCTCGCCGCCCCCGGACGCCTGACCACCGCGCTCGTGCGGGAGGAGCGCGGGGGCGATCCCGTCCCGGCCGACACCGGCCGGACCCTCACCGAGACCGCCCGCCGGCTGCGCGCGATCGTCGACGAGCACGGGCCCGACGCCTTCGCGCTCTACGTCTCCGGCCAGATGAGCCTGGAGGCCCAGTACCTCGCCAACAAGCTCGCCAAGGGCTTCATCGGCACCAACCAGATCGAGTCCAACTCACGGCTCTGCATGGCGAGCGCCGGCACCGGCTACAAGCTGTCCCTCGGCGCCGACGGCCCGCCCGGCTCGTACGACGACCTCGACCGGGCCGATGTATTCCTCGTCATCGGCTCCAACATGGCCGACTGCCACCCCATCCTGTTCCTCCGCATGATGGAGCGGGTCAAGGCGGGGGCGAAGCTGATCGTCGTCGACCCCCGCCGCACCACCACCGCCGACAAGGCCGACCTCTTCCTGCGGATCACGCCCGGCACCGACCTCGCGCTGCTCAACGGGCTCCTGCACCTGCTGCACGAGAACGGCCACACCGACCCCGGCTTCGTCGCCGCGCACACCGAGGGCTGGGAGGCGATGCCCCCGTTCCTCGCCGACTATCCGCCCGCCGCCGTCGCACGGATCACCGGGATACCCGAGGCCGACATCCGTACCGCCGCCGAGTGGATCGGCACGGCGAGCGAGTGGACCAGCTGCTGGACGATGGGCCTCAACCAGTCCACCCACGGCACCTGGAACACCAACGCCCTGGTCAACCTGCACCTGGCGACCGGAGCGATCTGCCGCCCCGGCTCGGGCCCCTTCTCCCTGACCGGCCAGCCCAACGCGATGGGCGGCCGCGAAATGGGCTACATGGGCCCAGGACTCCCCGGCCAGCGCTCGGTCCTGGTCGCCGAGGACCGGGCCTTCACCGAGGAACTCTGGGACCTCCCGCCCGGCACGATCCGCGAGGACGGCTCCGGACAGGGCACCGTCGACCTCTTCCGGCGCATGGCGGACGGCGAGATCAAGGCCTGCTGGATCATCTGCACCAACCCGGTCGCCTCCGTCGGCAACCGTGCCACCGTCGTCGAGGGCCTGCGGGCCGCCGAACTCGTCATCACCCAGGACGCGTTCGCGGACACCGAGACCAACGCGTACGCGGACGTCGTCCTGCCTGCCGCCCTGTGGACCGAGACCGAGGGCGTACTGATCAACAGCGAGCGCGGCCTCACCCTCACCCGGCCGGCCGTCGACCCGCCCGGGGAGGCGCTCGCCGACTGGCGGATCATCGCCCGTGTCGCGTGCGCGATGGGGTACGAGAAGGCGTTCTCGTACGACAGCGCCGAGGAGATCTTCGACGAGATCAGGCGCGCCGGGAATCCCAGGACCGGCTACGACCTGAGCGGAGTGTCGTACGAGCGGCTGCGCGGCACTCCCGTCCAGTGGCCGGCCGCGAGCGGAGGTCCGGCACGGAACCCGATCCGGTACGTGGCGGGGAACGGCTCCGGGCGAGGGACGGGCCCCGTCTTCCCGACGGCGAGCGGCCGGGCCGTCTTCCACGCCCGGCCGCACATGGATCCCGCCGAAATGCCCGACGACACCTTTCCGTTCGTGCTCAACACCGGGCGTCTGCAGCACCAGTGGCACACCCTCACCAAGACCGGGAAGGTCCCCAAGCTCAACAAGCTCAACCCGGCGCCGTTCGTCGAACTGCACCCCGGGGACGCCGCGCGGCTCGGCGTCGGCGAGGGCGACCCCGTGGAGATCGCCTCGCGGCGCGGCAAGGCCGTGCTGCCCGCCGTGGTCACCGACCGGGTGGCGCCGGGGAATTGCTTCGCGCCGTTCCACTGGAACGACCTCTTCGGCGAGGACCTGTGTGTCAACGCCGTCACCAACGACGCCGTCGATCCGCTCTCCTTCCAGCCCGAGCTGAAGGTGTGCGCCGTCGCGCTGACGAAGACGGCGGTCACGGCGCAGGCGATCGCGGCGGTCCCGGCGCCGGCCACGCAGTCCCCGGTGGCCCCTGTGGTCCCTGTGGTTCCGAACGTGGTCATCCCGAGCGGAGGCCCGCCGCCCGGTACCGCGGCGGCCTTCGGCCTCGAACCCGCCCCTCCGCCCGTCCTCTCCGCCGAGGAGCGGCAGTACCTCGTCGGCTTCCTGGCCGGTCTGGAGTCGGGCGCACCCGGAGTGCCCGTCCTGCCGCCCGGCGCGCCCTTCCGGGAGGATCACGCGCAGTGGGTGAACGGGGTGCTGGCCGGCCTGTACTCCCGCGCGCCCCAGACCGCCCCCACCGCCCCCGCGGGCGGCGGCACGGGCGCGGCGGGCCGCGAGGTCGTCGTGCTGTGGGCCTCGCAGACCGGCAACGCCGAGGACTTCGCCACCGCCACCGCCGAGCGGCTCCTGTCCGCGGGCCACCGGGCCGCGCTCGCGGGCATGGACCAGACCGACCTCACGGCGCTGCCGCCGGCCGCCGACCTGCTCCTGATCACCAGCACGTTCGGGGACGGGGACGCGCCGGACAACGGCTCCGGCTTCTGGGACGCGCTGGCCGCGCCCGACACCCCGCGCCTCGACGGTCGCCGCTATGCCGTGCTCGCCCTCGGGGACTCCTCGTACGGCGACTTCTGCGGGCACGGGCGGCGCCTGGACCATCGCCTGGACGAGCTCGGGGGCGTCCGCCTGGCCCCCCGTACCGACTGCGAACCGGACTACGAGACCTCCGCCCTGGCCTGGCTCGACCAGGTCCTGGCCGGGCTGTCCGACGAGCCGAAGGCCCTGTCCACGGCACCCGCCCATGCCCCCGTCCATGGCCTCGCGGCCGTCCCCGCTTC
>NZ_LIPQ01000350.1 GCF_001418135.1 Streptomyces aureus | reverse complement strand
CCCGCTGCCGGTGACCGGCGGAGCCGCCGGTCACCGGCAGCGGGAGCAGCGGTCCGCCCATGCTGATCTCGTTGAGGTTGGCGCGGCCGTCGAGGGTGCGGGTGTCCTTGTTGTACGCGTTGACGACGTTGCCGGCGGCGAGCGGGGCGACGTCGAGGGCCTCGGCGAGGGAGGCGCGCTGGTCGACGAGGGTCTGGGTGAGCGGGACGAGCCGGTCGACGTTCTTCTTCAGTTCGCCGCGGTTGTCCTTGATGAACGCCTTGACCTGGACGAGGGCCTTGCCGAGTTCCTTGAGGGCGCCGGCGAGGTCGTCCTTGTTCTCCGCGAAGTAGCCGACGACCTCGTCGAGGCGTTCCTGCGCGGTGCGGACGTCGCCGTCCTTGTCCTTGAGCATGGTGGTGAAGGTCTGGAGCTGGCCGAGGGTGGTGAAGAGGTCCTCGCTGCTGCCGTCGAGGGTCTTGGCGGCCTTGCCGAACTCCTTGATGGAGGTGCCGATGGACGTGCCGTTGCCCTTGAGGTTCTTCGCGCCGGTGTCGAGGAGTTCGGACAGGGCGCCGGTGGAGTTGGCGCCGTTCGGTCCGAGTGCCCGGCTCAGTTCGGTGATCGAGTCGTAGAGCTGGTCGATCTCGACGGGGGTGCGGTTGCGGGCGGCGGGCAGTTCCGCGCCGTCCGCGAGGGTGGGGCCGGTGCTGTACGCGGGGGTGAGCTGCACGTACCGGTCGGCGACGATGCTCGGGGCGACGACGAGGGCCCGGGCGTCGGCGGGGACGCGTACGCCCTCGTCGAGGAGGAGCCGGACGCGTACCCGGGTGCCCTGCGGGTCCACGGACTCGACCTCTCCGACCCGTACGCCGAGGACGCGCAGGTCGGAGCCCGCGTAGATGCCGACCGTGCGGTCGAACCAGGCGGTGATCCGGGTGCCGTCGTCGTCGAGCGCGCGGACGGCGACGAGACCGCAGGCGGCGAGCAGCACGAGGGCGAGCCCGGCGACGAGGGGTCTTCTGGGTCTGGTCATCATTCACCGCTCCCCTTGGCCGTCGCCTTCTGTTGCGGCGGCAGGCATCCGGTCTTGGGCTGCGAGGCCTCGGGCAGATAGGTACGGGGCACCACTCCGCACAGGTAGCTGTCGAACCAGCGGCCGCTGCCGAGGGTGTTGCCGACGAGCCGGTAGTACGGGCCGATCAGCGCGAGTGTCCTGTCGAGCCGGCCGCTGTTCCTCTCCAGGACTCCGGTGACGCGGCTGAGGGCCTTGAGGGTGGGGCCGAGCTGCCGGTCGTTGTCGCCGACGATGCCGCCGAGTTCGGTGCCGAGTGCCCTGCTGCCCTTGAGGAGGGCCCGGATGGCGTCGCGGCGCTTCTGGAGTTCGCCGAGCAGGGAACCGCCGTCCTCGACGAGGGTCTCGAAGCTGGACTTCTTGTTCTCCAGGGTCTTGGTGAACTTCCTGCTGTTGGCCAGGAGCCGGGCGAGTTCGGTGTCGCGCCTGGAGACGGACTTCGACAGTTCGGAGAGGCCGGTGGCGGCGTTGCGGACGTGCGGCGGCGAGTTCCTGAAGGTGTCGGAGATCGTCTCGAAGCTCTCCGCCAGCTGGGCGGTGTCGATGGCGTCCACGGTGCCGCTGAGGTCCTCGAAGGCCCGGGTGACGTCGTACGGGGAGGTGGTGCGCGACTGCGGGATGCGGGTTCCCGGGTCCTGCCGGTCGGAGCCCAGCGGGTCGAGCGCCAGGTACTTCTCGCCGAGGAGGGTCTTGATGGCGATGGCGGCGGTGGAGCGGTCGCCGACCCAGGCGTCGCCGACCTCGAACGTCACCTTGACCTTGGCTCCGTCGAGGGAGACCTCGGTGACCTTGCCGACCTTGACGCCGGCGATGCGCACCTCGTCGCCGGCGTCGAGTCCGGCGGCCTCGGAGAAGTCGGCGCTGTAGGTGGTCCCTCCGCCGACGAGGGGCAGCCGGTCCATGGTGAACGCCAGGGCGGCGACCAGCGCGAGGAACACCAGTCCGGCGACGGCGACCGTGACCGGGTTGCGCTCCTTGACCGGCTTGAGCCGGGGGCGGGGGCTCATCCGCGGCACCTCGGTTCGGTCACGGCGATCCCGGTCGGCGGCTTCGAGCCGTCGGAGGTTCCCACGCCGGTCACGCGCGCCTCGCAGAGGTAGAGGTTGAACCACGATCCGTACGAGGACAGCCGGGCCAGGGCGGTCATCTTGGCGGGGGTGTTGGCGAGGAAGGACTCGATGGCGGGGGTGTGCTCGCCGAGGGTGCCGGAGAGCCTGCCGAGTTCGCGGATGTCCTTCTTGAGGGGGGCCCGGGCCTCCTGGAAGAGCCCGGCGGTCGTCGTGGTGAGGGCGCCGATGGCCTGGACCGCCTCACCGAGGGGTTTGCGGTCGGTGTTGAAGCCGGTGACGAGTTTCTGGAGGGTGACGACGAGGTCGTCGAAGGCCGCCTCGCGGTTGTTGAGGGTCGTGAGGACGGTGTTGAGGTGGGTGACGACCTGGCCGATGACCTTGTCCTTGGCGGCGACCGTCCGGGTGAGGGAGCCGATGTGGCGGAGCAGGCTGTCGACGGTGCCGCTCTCGCCCTGGAGGACCTGCACGAGTGATCCGGCGAGGTCGTTGACGTCGGCGGGCGAGAGGCCCTCGAAGAGCGGCTTGAACCCGTTGAAGAGCAGGGTCAGGTCGAGGGCGGGGGTGGTGCGGGCGAGCGGGATGGTCTCCCCGTCCCGCAGGGTGCCGGCCAGGTCTCCGCTGCCCCGGCCGAGGGAGACGTAGCGCTGTCCGACCATGTTGAGGTACTTCACGGCGGCGGTCGCCGAGCGGGGCACCGGGCGGTCCTCGCGGACCGAGAAGGTGACCTGGGCGGTGCGCCGTTCGACGACGCGTACGTCGGTCACCTCGCCGACCTTCACTCCGGCGACGCGCACGGAGTCGCCCTTGACGAGCCCGGTGACGTCGGTGAACAGCGCCTTGTACGAGCGGGTGGCGGAGCCGACGCCGGTGTTGGCGATGCTGAGGCCGAGGACGGTGGTGGCCAGCGCCGTGACCAGGACGAACGCGAGGGACTTCAGGAGCGTGCCGGTCAGTCCGCGGCGCCGCGTGTGGGTGGACCGCTTCGTCATCGGAGGGTCACCTCCGCGCCGCGGAACGCCGGGCCGACCAGTGTGCTGCTCCAGTCCGGGAGGTCGCCGGGCCGCTTCTTCGCGCCGGGGGCGAGGAGTTCGTTGAGGAGGTCGTTCTCCTGCGGGGAGTTGGCGGGGCCGAGGTCCTGGTCGGCCGCCGCGGAGGCCCGTACGGCGGGTGCGACGGGGATGCCGAGGTAGGGCACGGGGTAGCAGCGCGGGCCGCCGCCGGAGCCGTACGACGGTGTGTCACGGCCGGGGACGTACGCGCCGCGGGAGGGCACGGTGGTGACGTCGACGTGGAGTCCCGGCTGGTCGGTGCCCTTGCCGAGGGCCTTGTCCATGGCCGGTACGAACTGGGCGAGGGTGCGCAGGGTGCAGGGGAAGGACGGCGCGTACTCGGCGAGCAGCTCCACGGTGGGACGGCTGGTGGCGCTGAGCCGGATGATGTTGTTCTTGTTCTGGCGCAGGAAGACGGTCAGGTCCTGGGCCGTCCTGGTGGTGGAGCCGAGGGCGCCGGCGAGGTCGGCCTCCTTCTCGGCGAGGGTGCCGCTGGTGGTGGTGAAGTCGGTGAGCGCCGTGACGATGTCCGGGGCGGCGTCCGCGTAGAGGTGGCTGACCTTCACGAGTTCTTTCAGGTCGCGGGTGAGGGCGGGCAGTTGGGGGTTGAACTCCCGGAGGTGGGCGTCGAGCCGGGTGAGGGTGTCGCCGAGCTTGTCGCCGCGCCCCTCCAGGGCCTGGGAGACGGCCGACAGGGTGGCCGAGAGCTTCTGCGGCTGGACGGCGGTGAGCAGGGGCAGGACGTTGTCGAGGACCTGCTGGAGTTCGACGGCGTTGCTGGAGCGGTCCTCCGGGATGACGGCGCCGGGACCCAGCGGCTCGGCCGTGGAGTCGCCGGGCGGTACGAGGGCGACGAACCGTTCGCCGAAGAGGGTCGTGGGGAGCATCTGGGCACGGACGTCGGACGGCACGTGGCGGAGGGTTCCGGGCCGCATGGCGAGGGTGAGCCGGGCTCCGCCGTCGGTGGCGTCGATGGCGCGGACCTCGCCGATGACGACGCCGCGGAGTTTCACCTCGGCGCCGAGGTGCATCTCGTTGCCGACGCTGCCGGTCTCGACGACGACCGGGTCGGAGTCGGTGAACTTCTTCTCGTAGACGGCGACCGCGAGCCAGGCGAGCAGGGCGGGCACCAGGAGGAAGACCACGCCGGCGAACCGGCGGCGCAGGATCTCGGCACGTGAGTCGCTCATCTCACCCCGCCACCTTCACGGTCGTGGTCGCGCCCCAGAGGGCCAGCGACAGGAAGAAGTCGGTGACGCTGATCAGCACGATGGCGTTGCGTACGGAGCGGCCGACCGCGATGCCGACGCCGGCGGGGCCGCCGGAGGCGCGGAAGCCGTAGTAGCAGTGGGCGATGATCACCATCACGCTGAAGATCAGCACTTTCAGCACCGAGAGCAGGACGTCCGTCGGTGACAGGAAGAGGTTGAAGTAGTGGTCGTACGTGCCCTGGGACTGGCCGTTGAAGAGGACCGTCACATAGCGCGAGGCCAGGTAGGAGGAGAGCAGGCCGATCGCGTACAGCGGGACGATGGCGACGACGCCGGCGATGATGCGGGTGGTGACCAGGTACGGCATGGAGCGGATGCCCATGCCTTCGAGGGCGTCGACCTCCTCGTTGATGCGCATGGCGCCGAGCTGGGCGGTGAATCCGGCGCCGACGGTCGCGGAGAGGGCGAGCCCGGCGACGAGCGGGGCGATCTCGCGGGTGTTGAAGTAGGCGGAGACGAAGCCGGTGAACGCCGCCGTGCCGATCTGTTCCAGGGCGGCGTGGCCCTGGAGGCCGACGACGGTCCCGGTGAAGAGCGTCATCGCGATCATGACGCCGATGGTGCCGCCGATGACGCCGAGGCCGCCGGAGCCGAAGGCGACCTCGGCGAGCAGCCGTTGCACCTCCTTGAGGTAGCGGCGCAGGGTCCGCGGTACCCAGAGCAGGGCCTTGACGTAGAACAGGAGCTGGTCACCGGACCGGTCGAGCCAGACGAACGGGGAGGCCATCGTTCTCAGCCTCCCTTCGGCGGGACGATCTGCAGGTAGATGCCCGTCAGCACCATGTTCACGAAGAACAGCAGCATGAAGGTGATGACGACGGACTGGTTGACGGCGTCGCCGACCCCCTTGGGGCCGCCGCGGGGGTTGAGTCCCCGGTAGGCGGCGACGATGCCGGCGATGAACCCGAAGATCAGGGCCTTGAGTTCGCTGATGTAGAGGTCGGGCAGCTGGGCGAGGGCGGAGAAGCTGGAGAGGTAGGCGCCGGGGGTGCCGCCCTGGAGGATGATGTTGAAGAAGTAGCCGCCGAGCGTGCCGACGACGGAGACCATGCCGTTGAGCAGCACGGCGACCGCCATGGTGGCGAGGACGCGCGGGACGACCAGCCGCTGCACGGGCGAGACGCCCATGACCTCCATCGCGTCGAGCTCCTCCCGGATCTTGCGGGAGCCGAGGTCGGCGCAGATGGCGGAGCCGCCGGCGCCGGCGATCAGGAGGGCGACGATGAGCGGACTGGCCTGCTGGATGACGGCGAGGACGCTGGCCCCTCCGGTGAACGACTGGGCCCCCAGCTGCTGGGTGAGCGAGCCGACCTGGAGGGCGATCACGGCGCCGAACGGGATGGAGACGAGCGCGGCCGGCAGGATGGTGACGCCGGCGACGAACCAGAACTGCTCGACGAACTCCCGGAACTGGAAGGGGCGTCGGAAGACGGCCCTGGTCACTTCGGCGGCGAGGGCGAAGAGCCGGCCGGTCTGCCGCAGCGCGCCGGTGATCACGAGCCGCTCCCGGTGATCCGCTCCCGCTGGGGCAGGGTGTACGCCGCGTGGTCCCTGGCGTAGGTGTCGCGGATGGCGGCCTGGGCGGCGTGCGGCAGCCGGTCGAGCATGCCGAGGACGCGCTCCCGGCGGCGTCCGACGGCCGCGCGCGGCGGGAGGCCGGGCGAGGGTTCCAGCTGCGGGACGATGACGCGGGGTGCGGGCGGGAGGGTGGCGGGGTTGTCCAGCTCGGCGGCGAGCAGGGCTGCGTCCTTCTCCTCGGACATGCCGATGGGGCCTTCGCGGCGGCCGGCGAGGAACTGGGTGACGACCGGTTCGTCGCTGGTCAGGAGGACCTCGCGCGGGCCGAAGGTGACGAGGTTGCGCCGGAAGAACATCCCCATGTTGTCGGGGACAGTGGCGGCGATGTCCAGGTTGTGGGTGACGATCAGCATCGTCGCGTCGATGCGCGCGTTGAGGTCGATGAGCAGCTGCGACAGATAGGCGGTGCGGACGGGGTCGAGCCCGGAGTCCGGTTCGTCGCAGAGGACGATCTGCGGGTCGAGCACCAGGGCGCGGGCCAGGCCGGCCCGTTTGCGCATGCCGCCGCTGATCTCGCCCGGCAGCTTCCCCTCCGCGCCCAGCAGGCCGACGAGGTCGATCCGCTCCATCACGATGCGCCGGATCTCGGACTCCCGCTTGCGGGTGTGCTCGCGCAGCGGGAAGGCGATGTTGTCGAACAGGGTCATGGAGCCGAAGAGGGCGCCGTCCTGGAACATGAGGCCGAAGAGTTTCCGGGTCTCGTAGATGTCTCGTTCCGGGCTGCTCACCATGTCGACACCATTGATGAGGACACGGCCCTGCTGGGGTTTGAGCAGCCCGATGAGCGATTTCAGGAAGACCGTCTTCCCGGTACCGGAAGGGCCGAGCATCACGCTCACCTCTCCGGCCGGCAAGGTCAGGGTCACGTCCTGCCAGATATTCTGCTTGCCGAAGGACATGGTCAGACCCTCAACGACTACCTCGATTCCCATCCCACCTCCAGCAAGCGTGCGTCGGGGGTGCGCCGCGGGCGCACGTTAAGTCGGTGCGGATCACTTGGACAAGAGGCCTGGCGAAAAATCCTTGATCCGCTCCTGTATTTGTCACCACGGAGACAAAGACCGGGTTCGACTTTGTCTGCGCGGAGACACACGGATGGTCCGACCTGCGACTCTGGTCGCCGCCCCGGGAACGTTACGGCCGAGTAACCTCCTCCGGCAATACCGGATCCAGAGTTTTCGGCGACGGGCAGGAGGCGGCCGTTCGTTTATCAGGCGGGAGACAATTCCATTTCGCCTCTTGTCACGGGGGAGAGCAACGCTGAATCCAGCCATCCCTGATCGATCATAATTGTCGACATTGCGCACCTCGGAACCAAGGCGATTCCGGCCACCGCTCACCCGCTTGACAGGCAATTAGGCTTCTTCAAAGAATCATGGACTGCGGCATTGTTCAGCTAAGTTTCTCGCAAGTAACGTCAGGTTTCGCGGCCGAGAAATACCCGGGCCGCCGGCCGCTCCCCCACCGCGGCCGCACCCTCAGCTGGTCAATCCTCAAGGAGAGTCCGGGACCCATGAAGAAGCAGATCAGAAACTTCGCCGTCGTCGCCGGGGCGGCGACCGCCGCGTTCGCCCTCGCCGCCGGCCCTGCCTCGGCCGTGCCCTCGACGGTCTGGACCGTCAACCCGTCGCCGGTGAACATCGCCGCGACGAACAGCGGGAACATCGTGCTGAGCGTCAACGGCATCGCCATGACGTGTACGAAGTCGAACGGCTCGGGCACGGGTCAGAGCGCCACCGGCAACCCGGCGACGATCGGCTCCATCACCGCCATCGCCTTCGGCGCCACCGGGGCTCCCTGCACCAGCGTGCTCGGCAACGTGAGCACCGTCGCGACCACGCCCTGGACCCTCGTGGCACAGGACTACACCGCCGCGACCGGCGTCACCAAGGGCTACATCGGCAACGTCGACGCCAAGGTGACCGTCGGCGCCTGTGTCTTCCGCGTCACGGGCAAGGCATCCGGCACGTACACCAACGCGTCGGGCAAGCTCTCCGTGAACAGCACCTCGGGCGAGCTCACGGTCGTCTCGTCGACCAACTGCGGTGCGGCCGTCCCGGTCGGTGCCAAGCCCCTCTTCAAGGGTGACTACCTCTTCAAGCAGGCGGGCACCACGACCATCCCGACGATCGTCGGTTCCAACCCGTAAGGACGCAGAAACCCGCGTCCGCCCGGCCGGCGACCCCGGCCGGGCGGGCGCGGGCCTGTCCGCGCCCGCACACGAACGACCCGAGCGGAGCACCAGATGAGAGGCCCACGGCCCACCCCTCGATCCTCCCGCGTCCGCGCGCGCGGTGCGACGATCGCCGCGTTCGTGGCGCTCGCCCCCCTGCTCCCGGCGGCGGCCGTCGCCGTCGGCACGCTGAAGGTCGACGCCGCGCTGCCCTACGTCTGCACCCTGCCCTCGGGACAGCAGCCCGCGACGGTACGGATCACGGCGTCCTTCCCCGAACGGGCGGCCGCGGGCGAGGAGATCCGGCCCACCGACGTCACCACGACGGTGGAACTCCCGGCCGGGGCGGTGGCCGACCTCACCACGCTCAGGGCCGCCACGGTACGGGCGGAGACACGGCTCACGGTCGGGTTGACGCAGAACGACCGGCGCGCGGAAGCGACATGGCGAGGTACGGCACAGCCCGTCGACGTACCCGCCGACGGCCCCCTCGTGCTCACCACGACGGGCGACGTGCCGAGCCTGACGACGGACACCGCGGGCGACCTGAGGCTCACCGCGGGAGGACTCTCCGTCGACCTCGCGCCGAGCACGGCCGACGGTGTGCCCACCGCTCCCGCGGCCCTCTCCGTCGCCTGCGTCCCCGGCCAGGACGCGGAGGGCCGTACGTTGCTCGCCACGGTCCGGGTCGGCGCGGGCACCGGGGGACCCGGCACCCCTCCCACGACGCCGACCGCTCCTCCCTCGTCCTCCGCGCCCTCGTCCGCCCCGCCTCCCTCCTCCGGCCTCCCCCTGCCGCCGTTCCCGACGGACCGGACGTTCCCGGCCGGGCCGGGAACGTCCGGTCCGT
>NZ_LIPQ01000035.1 GCF_001418135.1 Streptomyces aureus | reverse complement strand
GGATCCGTTCGGTCCTGCGGGTGAGCGGATGTACCGGACGGGCGATCTGGCGCGGTGGAACGAGTTCGGTGAGGTGGTCTTCGAGGGGCGTGCGGACCAGCAGGTGAAGCTGCGTGGTTTCCGGATCGAGCTCGGTGAGATCGAGACCGCGCTTCTCGCGCACGACTCGGTGGCACAGGCGGCGGTGATCGTGCGGGAGGACCGGCCCGGCGACAAGCGCCTCGTCGCCTACGTCGTCCCCGCCCTCCACACCCGTATCGACACCGAGGCCCTCCACGGCCACAGCGCCGAGCGCCTCGCCGAGTACATGGTCCCCTCCGCCTTCGTCGCGCTCGCCGAACTCCCCCTGACCGCCAACGGCAAGCTCGACCGCCGCGCCCTGCCGCAGCCCGTGCTGACCGGCGAGGACGACGGTCGGGCCCCGCGCAACCCCGTCGAGGAGGTGCTGTGCGGTCTGTTCGCCGACGCCCTCGGCGAGCCCGCCGTCTCCATCGACGACGACTTCTTCCGCCTCGGCGGACACTCGCTCCTCGCCACCCGCCTGGTCGGCCGCGTCCGTACCGCCCTCGCCACCGAACTCTCGCTCCGCGACTTCTTCCGGTACCCGACCGTCGCCGGACTCGCCCGGCTGATCACCGCCGGCGCCGGACAGGCCCCGCGCCCCGCGCTCACCGCCGCCGGCCGGTCCGACGACGACCTCCCGCTCTCGGCCGCCCAGCGCCGCCTCTGGTTCCTCGACCAGATGGAGGGCCCGTCCGCCACGTACAACATCCCCCTCGCCGTACGCCTCACCGGCGCCGTCGACCAGGAGGTGCTGCGGCAGGCGCTCGGGGACGTGATCGCCCGCCACGAGGTCCTCCGGACCAGCTACCCGGTGCACCAGGGCGAGCCGCGCCAGCACATCGCCGACCCCGAGCAGGTCACCGTGCCGCTCACCGTCGCGACCGTCACCGACGACGAGCTGCCCGCCCGGCTCGCGGAGGAGACCGCGCACCTCTTCGACCTCGCCGCCGAACTCCCCCTGCACGCCGTGCTCCTCGACCTGGCACCGAACCGGAGCGTCCTCGTCCTGGTCGTGCACCACATCGCCTCCGACGGCTGGTCCAACACACCCCTCATGCGGGACCTCGGCGCCGCCTACACCGCCCGCGCCCACGGCACGGCCCCCGAGTGGGAGCCGCTGCCGGCCCAGTACGCCGACTACTCCCTCTGGCAGCGGGACCTGCTCGCCGACCACGAGGAGGACCAGCTCGCCCACTGGCGGGAGGCGCTCGCGCAGCTGCCCACCGAGGTCACCCTGCCCACCAGCCGGCCCCGCCCGGTCGTGGCCTCCTACCGCGGCGCCACCCACACCGTGCACTGCCCTGCGGAGACCCACCAGGCCCTCAGCACCCTGGCCAGGGAGCACGGCGTGACCCTGTTCATGGTGGCGCAGGCGGCCACCGTGGCCCTGCTGGCCCGTTCCGGGGCGGGCACCGACATCCCCCTCGGCTCGCTCGTCGCCGGGCGGACCGACGAAGCCCTGGAGGACCTGGTCGGGTTCTTCGCCAACACCCTCGTGCTGCCCACAGACGCCACCGCCGACCCGCTCTTCCGCGAACTCCTCGACCGGTTCCGGGCGACCGACCTCGGCGCCTGGGCACACCAGGACCTGCCCTTCGACCGGC
>NZ_LIPQ01000349.1 GCF_001418135.1 Streptomyces aureus | reverse complement strand
CCCTGGTGCCGTCCCAACCGGCGTGGGGTGTACGGCGGGCGGCCCGCCCGGCTCGGGGTCCTCGGGGTGGCCCGGTCCGTCGGCGGGGCCCGCGGCGCCGTGCTCGCCACCCCCGGGTGCCGTGGGACCGGCCGGGGCGGTGGGACCGGCCGGGGTGGTGGACACACCGGGGCCCGTCGGGCCGCCGGGGGCGGCCGGCGGTCCCGCGTGGGCCGCGCGCCACGGTGGGGCACCCGGTTCCGTCAGGAGGTCGACCGTGGCGGCGGCGCTCAGGTGCCGGGCCGCGTAGGCCGCGAGTTCGCGGCAGGTGCTCGTCTCGTCGAGGGTCGTGCCTATCTGGCCGACCGCCTGCTCCATGGCCCGCACCCGGGTCAGGAGGGCCTCTTCCCGCTCCGCTTCCCGTTCCGCCACGACACCTCCATCGCCGCGCGGTCCCCGGGTGGCGTACCCGGTCTCCCCATTGCACCAGCGGGTGGCGCCCCGCGCGCGGCACGGACCTTGCGCGGGACGGTTGTGCGGCGGTGCCTGATCTGATCAAGTACAGCAGAGGCTACTGGCCAGTACGAAATTCCGCTCCCCGGGGGACAGCCCATGACGACCGGTTTCTTCAGCTCCGTCGACGACGTCGCCGATCGGCTCGCCGCGACCGGCTATCTCGCCTCACCCGCCGTCGCCACGACCGTCTTCCTCGCCGACCGCCTCGGCAAGCCGCTCCTCGTCGAGGGCCCGGCCGGCGTCGGCAAGACGGAGCTCGCCAAGGCGGTCACCGAGGTGACCGGCGCGCGTCTGGTCCGGCTCCAGTGCTATGAGGGCGTCGACGAGTCCCGCGCGCTGTACGAGTGGAACCACGCCAAGCAGCTCCTGCGGATCACGGCCGGGCGGGGCGAGTCCTGGGACGAGACGCGGACGGACATCTTCGGCGAGGAGTTCCTGCTCCCCCGCCCGCTGCTCACCGCGATCCGCTCCGAGCAGCCGACCGTGCTCCTCATCGACGAGACGGACAAGGCCGACGTCGAGGTGGAGGGCCTGCTCCTCGAGGTCCTCAGCGACTTCCAGATCACCGTTCCCGAACTCGGGACGATCAAGGCGACCCGGCGCCCCTTCACCGTGCTCACCTCCAACGCCAGCCGCGAGCTGTCCGAGGCCCTGCGCCGCCGCTGCCTCTTCCTGTACGTCGGATTCCCCGAGGAGGAGCTGGAGCGCAGGATCGTCACCCTGAAGGTCCCCGGCCTCGACGACGCCCTGGCCGCGTCCGTGGTGCGGGTCGTCGGGGCCCTGCGGGCGATGGACCTGCGGAAGGTGCCGTCCGTCTCGGAGACCATCGACTGGGCCCGTACGCTGCTCGCGCTCGGCGCCGACCGGCTGGACGAGGGCGTCGTACGCGAGACCCTGGGCGTCCTGCTCAAGCACCAGGACGACATCGTGCGGGCCGCCGCCAAGCTCGACCTGGACGCGGTGTGAGCCGAACCGTCGACGGCGTGGACGCCGCCACCGCGCCGACGACGGCCGCCACCCGCCTCACCGGTCTCGTCGGGGCGCTGCGCGCCCATGGATTCGGGATCGGGACCGGCGAGACGGTGGACGCCGGGCACGCCCTCGCCGCCGTCGGCTTCACCGACCGGGAGCGGGTGCGCGAGGCCCTCGCCGCGACCCTGCTCCACGGCGAGGCGCAGCGCCCCGTGTTCGACCGTGTCTTCGACCTGTACTTTCCCCTCGGCCACACCAGGGCCGCGGAGGCGCACGGGAACACCCCGGCCGGTCCGGCCGATCTCGCGGCCCTGCGCGACCGGCTCGCCGAGGCCCTCAGCACCGGCGACGGCGCCGCCCTCGACCGGCTCGCCGCCGAGGCGGTGGGCGGTTTCGGCGGCTACGGCTCCGGCCCCGAGTCGGACGGCTGGTCCTCGTACCAGACGCTGTCCCGGCTGCGCCCCGAGACGCTGCTCGTCCGGGTGCGGGAGCGGCTCCGGGCAGCGCCCGGGACGGAGGAGTCCGAGTTCACCGACCGGCTGCTCGACGACGAGATCCGGCGGCGCGTCGAGGCGTTCCGTGAGCGGGTGCGGACCGAGGCCCGGCGGCGCGTCGCCGAGCGCCAGGGCCGCGACCGGGTCGCGCGCCGGGCGGTCGCGGGCACGGCGGACACCGTCGACTTCCTGCTCGCCGGGCGGGCACAGCTGGACGAGTTGCGACGGACGGTACGGCCGCTGGCGCGGAAGCTGGCCACCCGGCTCGCGGCCCGGCGGCGCCGGGCGTCGCGCGGGGAGATCGATCTGCGGCGGACGCTGCGGCGGTCGCTGTCGACCGGCGGCGTGCCGGTGCGGCCGGTGCTGCGCCGACGCCCTCCCCGGCGGCCGGAGCTGGTCCTGCTGTGCGACGTGTCCGGGTCGGTGGCCGGTTTCGCGCAGTTCACGATGTTGCTGGTGCAGGCCCTGCACGACCAGTTCAGCCGGGTACGCGTCTTCGCCTTCGTCAACCGGGTCGACGAGGTGACGGGGCTGATCGCCCGGGGTTCCGCGGATCCGGCCGGGCTCGGCGACCGCATCCTCGCGGAGGCGGAGCTGACCGGCTGGCACGGGCAGAGCGACTACGGGACGGCCCTGGGCGAGTTCGCCGACCGGTACGCCGAGGCCCTCGGCCCGCGCACCGTGGTCTTCGTCCTCGGGGACGCCCGCACCAACGGCTCCGACCCGAACCTCGCGGCCCTGAAACGGATCGCGGACCGGGCCCGCCGGGTCCACTGGCTCAACCCCGAGCAGCCCTCGCTGTGGGGAACGGGCGATTCGGTGGCCCCGGCCTACGCCGGTCTCGTCGAGATGCGCCCCTGCCGGAACGCCCGCCAGCTGGGGGCTCTGATCGGTCGGCTGCTGCCCGTGTGACCGCGAGCGGCACAACGGCGGGGAGCGGACCGGAACCCTTCCCACGTGGCACCATCGGCCCATGGCCACCGGATCCGACCGTCCCGAGACGGAATTCCCCCGCGCCATCGGCGCGCCCGCCACCCGCGCGCTCGCCTCGGCCGGGTACACCCGGTTCGATCAGCTCGACGGGGTTCCCGCCGCCGAACTCGCCGCCCTGCACGGTGTGGGCCCGAAGGCGCTGCGGGTGCTCGGTGAGGAGCTCGCGGCGCGCGGTCTGTCGCTGCGGTGAGCGCCCGTCGGGCCCACCGGGGACCTCGGCTGTACGGCGGAAGGCGCCGCGAACTAGCGTGACCCCCATGGAACTCTTGGGAGAGATCACCGCCGACCGTCCACTGCTCGTCCTCGCCGTCAAGGAGGAGGCGCAGTTCCTGGACACGGACCTGCCGGTGCTGCTGACCGGCATGGGCAAGGTGAACGCGGCGACCGCGCTCGCGCTCGCCCTCGGCCGCGGCCCGCGGCCGTCCGGGATCGTGAACCTGGGTACGGCGGGGGCGCTGCGTCCCGGCATGACCGGGACGCATGTGGTCGGCACCGTGGTGCAGCACGACTTCGACGGCCGGCTGCTCGCCACGCTGACGGGCGAGTCGTACGGCGCGCCGCTGGCGCTCCCGGACGGCGGTGACACGGTCCTGGCGACCGGGGACACGTTCATCTCGGACGAGACCGCCCGCGCCCGGCTCGCGGAGCAGGCCGCTCTCGTCGACATGGAGGGGTACGCCCTCGCGCACGCCGCCGGGATCGCCGGGGTGCCGCTGCGGATCGTGAAGCACGTCAGCGACGAGGCCGGGGAGGGCGCCGCGCGCACCTGGCGTGAATCGGTCGCCGAGTGCGCGCGTGTTCTTGCCGACTGGGCGGCGGAGAACACCCCGTACCGCGCCTGAGGACGGCGGTCCCGGCGGCCGCCGCGTGACGGCCGCCGGGTTCCGGGCGGGTCAGCGGTGCTGGAAGTGGACCTCCGGGTTCGTCGGCGAGGGGGCGTCGAGCAGCGGGCGCGGGAGTCCGCGCAGATGCTGGTCGAAGAAGGCGGCGACGTACGTCCGGGTGACGGCGACGGCGCGGTCGGTGGGCAGCTCGGGCTGGGGCAGGCCGAAGTGGCGGGTGATCACGGGGCCGTCGGAGAAGGTGAAGTGCTCGGAGCCTGCCACGGTGACCCAGCGCTTCCATCCGTCGAGGCCGTTCCACGTCCGGTCCCAGGTGGCGTCCGTCCCTCCGGGCAGATGCATGGCGTCGTGGGTCCCGAGCATCATGAACGGGCGGCCCCGCAGGCCGTCCGCCGGCAGGTCCTCCCAGAAGGACCCGTCCATGTTGATCCCGGCGTCGACGCGCGGATCGGCCACCATCGCGGAGGCCGCGCTCGCCCCGCCGATGGAGTGGCCCGCCATGCCGATCCGACGGGCGTCGATCAGGCCGGCGTGCTTCCAGACGGGCCGGGGTCCGGTGAGCCGGTCCAGGACGTGGCGCATGTCGGCGGCGCGGGTCGAGGTGACCACGCTGCCGTGCACGCCTCCCTCGTCGAGGGCCGTGCAGGCGACGCAGGTGAGGGTGCGGCCGCCGGGAAGGCTGATCCCGTAGGACTCGTAGGCGTGGTCGACGGAGGCGACGACGTAGCCGCGCGAGGCGAGGTCCTCGGCGAGATGGGTGAGGGTCCAGCGGGAGACGCCGAAGCCCGGTGAGAGCAGTACCAGGGGGCGACGGCCCGGGGCCGGCCGCGCGTCGGTCCTGCTGTGGGTGCGCGTCCGGGCGAGGACATCGCCGGAGACACCGGGCCCGAGCTGCTCCGCGAGCAGTCGCGCCTCCTCCCGGGTGGCGTACGGGGCCGGGCGGCCTCCGAC
Organism: Streptomyces aureus; assembly: GCF_001418135.1. GTDB lineage: Bacteria > Actinomycetota > Actinomycetes > Streptomycetales > Streptomycetaceae > Streptomyces > Streptomyces aureus_A. The sequence continues at coordinate 31,090 of NZ_LIPQ01000349.1, read as the reverse complement.
GGTGGCCGCGGCCGGGTAGTGGAGGGTGACCATCAGCGCGCGTCCGTCGGCGGTGGGAACCCACGGGTCGGTGCGGGACCGGTCGACGAGCGGCAGAACGGTGCTTCCGACGGAGTACGGCCCGGTGGGTGCGGGCAGCGCGGCCGCCTTCGCCGACGGTGCTGCCGACGGCGGCAGGGCATCGGGAGTGGCCGCGGTCGCCACACCCGCGGGTAAGGCGACGGAGCAGACGAGGAGGGCGGCGACGGCAGCCCTGGTGAATCGGATCATGAAGACACGCTAGAAGGCCCGCCACCGCATCGCGTCCTGCTGCGGGCCCATGTGCCGTCAGACCAGAGGTGTATGCGCCGCGGACCGGTGAAGTGGCTCCGGGACCGGCCCACTTGCCGGCGCCACGGCCGAACTCCCGTGCCGTCCGCGTCCGTCCGTCCGCCCATCTCCCGGAACGGCCTTGACAGCGCGGAAGGCGGCCTGCCTAAGCTGAAGCGCTCCCCTCCTGAACCCGGACGGGATCTCGGCCCGGACCCGCGGGGAGGCGGATGTGCGCGGAGCCAGCGCGAAGCCGCCCGGCCTCCGTCCCAGCCTCCGTCCCGGCCTCCGGGTGAGTGCGCGGCTCGTCTGCCGACGCCACGTCGACTTCTGCCGTACCTCCTCGGCCATCTGTCCTTCCGCCCGCGTCTGACCCACCCCTGTGGGTCCGCGCGTCCGCTGACATCCCGCCGCCCCGGCCCCGCGCCGCCGCGCCCGCGAGCGCCCGTGGGTCCTGTCGCGTGCCCCTGTCTTCCGGAAGGACTCCCATGCCCCGCCCCGCCCTGCGCCTGGCCGTCGAGATCGACGGTGACGGTGCCCATCCGGCCGCGTGGCGCCGTGCCGCGCACGCCCCCGGCGAGCTGCTGACCCCGCGTCGGCTCTCCCGGGTCGCGGCCGTCGCCGAGAACGCCGGTTTCACCCTGGTCACCCTGGACGACTCGATCCTGCCGCCGGGTTCCGGCGCCGGTCCCGCGGGCCGGATCGGCGCGGTCGAGCGAGCCGCGTTCGTCGCCGCGTCGACGAGCGTCCTCGGGGTGGCCCCGGTCCTCGCGACCACCTACGCCGAGCCGTTCCACGTGTCCTCGCAACTCGCCTCGCTCGACCATGTCTCGGCCGGCCGGGCCGGCTGGGTGGTGGGGGTGGAGACGGACCCCGCCGCCGCCCGCGCGTGGGGACGGCCGCCCGTCGAGGGGCCCGACGCGACGGCGCGCGAGGCCCGCGACGGACTCCGGGTCGTACGGGACCTGTGGGACTCGTGGGAGGACGACGCGGTGATCCGCTCGGTGGCCACCAGCCGCTATCTCGACCGGTCGCGGCTCCATCCCATCGACTTCGCCGGTGAGACGTACTCCGTGAAGGGGCCGTCGATCGTGCCGCGCCCGCCGCAGGGGAGGCCCGTGGTCCTCGCCCGCCCGGGGATCGTTCCGGCCGAGCTGACCGACGTGGCGCTGATCGGCGGCGGCGGCGTCGCCGACGTGGCCGCGGCGGCCGCGGGCGACACGGAGTCACCGCGCGCCTTCGCCGAGATCGAGGTCGCCCTCGACACCCCGAACGAGACGGCGGGGGAACGGATCACCGACCTGGAGCGGTACGCCCCGTGGACCGCCCGGCCGGACCGGCTGCGGTACACCGGACCCGCCGCCGGTCTGGTGTCCCTGCTCGCCGAGCTGAGCGGTCGCGTCGACGGGGTGCGGCTGCACCCGCTCGTGCTCGACGAGGACCTCGCCGTGCTCTCCCGGCTCGTGCTGCCCGAGCTGTTCGTCCGGCGGATCGCGGCCCGGCCGCTGCCCGGCACCACCCTGCGTTCCTCCCTGGGCCTCCCCCGGCCCCTCAGCCGCTTCACGGCGACCGACAGCGCCGCCGCCACGCCCGTACGGGAGGAGATCCGATGACCCGCACCGATCCCGCCGACGTCCCCCGTCCGGACGCGCAGCTGCACTTCGGGGTGTTCTTCCAGGGCGTCAACCACTGGACGATCTGGTCGGACCCTTCCAGCGGCTCCCAGATCGATCCGGCCTCCTTCCTCCGGGTCGCGCGGACCGCCGAGCGCGGGCTCTTCGACGCCTTCTTCCTCGGGGACGGTCTGCGGCTGCGCGAGTCGGAGGGCGGTATCCACGAGCTGGACGTTGCCGGCCGCCCGGACTCGATCACCCAGTTGTCGGCGCTCGCCGCCGCGACCGAGAGGATCGGCCTCGTCTCCACGTCCAACACGACGTTCAACGAGCCGGGCGACCTCGCCCGGCGCCTCGCCGGACTCGACCTGTTGTCCGGCGGCCGGGCCGGCTGGAACGTGGTGACCACGCACAACGCCTGGACCGGGGAGAACTTCCGGCGTGGCGGTTTCCTCGACCACGCCGACCGCTACCGGCGCGCCGAGGAGTTCCTGTCGGTGGCCCGGGCCGTGTGGAACGGCTGGGCGGCGGGTGCGGTGGCCGGGTCCGTCGACGCCCGGTCCTGGTCGGTGCCGGACGCGGTGGCACGCGTCCGGTCGAGGGGCGCGCACTTCGACGTCGACCTGGTGCCGACGCTTCCGCGCAGTGCGCAGGGGCATCCGGTGATCTTCCAGGCGGGCGACTCCGGCGAGGGACGGGACTTCGCCGCCCGTCAGGCTGACGTGGTGTTCTCGGCGCACGGCACGGACTTCGACGACGCGCTCGCCTTCGCCGAGGACATCCGGCGCCGGCTGCGGGCGGCGGGCCGGGCCGAGGACGCGCTGAGGATCCTGCCGGGGACGGAGATCGTCATCGGGGCCACCGAGAAGGAGGCGGAGGAGAAGGCGCGCTGGGTCCGCCTCGAACAGGTCACTCCCGCGGTGGCCCTCGGCATCGCGAGCCTGCTGTGGGGGTTCGACCTGTCGGGGCGGGACGCCGACGGGCCACTGCCCTCCGAGGACCCGGTGGTCGCCGCGTACGACGGGAGGTTCGGCACCCGTCAGCTGGGCGAGACCCTGGACACGGTGGCCGAATGGCGTGCGAAGGCCGAGGCCAACGGCTGGTCGCTGCGCGACACGGTCATCGAGCTCGGTCCGCAGCGGGGCCATGTGGGGACCCCGGCCGCGCTCGCCGAGAAGTTCGCCCGGTTCGTCCGGCACGGGGCCCTCGACGGCTTCAACATCTCGCCGTACCTGGTGCCGGACGGTCTCGACGACATCGTGGAGCTGCTCGTCCCCGAACTCCAGGAACGGGGCGTGTACCGGTCCGCGTACACGGGCACGACGCTCCGGGAGCATCTGGGGCTCGCCCCGGTGGTGTGACGCCCGGCCCCCGTGCGGGCCGACACCCGTGACGGACGGGCACGCGCGTGTGAAAATCGCGTGCCCGTCCGTCGTCGACGCGGGCGGGAACAGCCCGGGTCAGCCGAGCGGCAGTTCCAGGCGGGACGGTTCACCCTCCGGGGAGCCGATGACGGTCTGCGTCCAGGTGACGGAGGCGTCGCCGTACAGCGGGTCCTTGCTGTCGACGACCAGCATCAGCCGGTTCCCCGAGGGGATGTCGTACGCGGCGGCCTGGAGCCTCCAGGCGACGGTGGTGTCCTGTTCGGGCGTCAGGCCGTACACGTTGAGCGGCTCGTGGCTGATGATCCGGGCCGTGCCGTCCTCGGCGACGTCCAGGAGGTGGGCGTAGAGGCTCGCCGAGGTGGCCGTGGACCGGACGGTGAGGCGCAGCCGGGGGATGCCCCGGACGCGGCGGCCGACGCCCTCCCCGTCGGGCGAGACGAGCGGTTCGGTCGTCCACGCGACCGCGTGGCGGCGGTCGATCTTGTGGGTGTCGTAGATCTTGGGGTTGCCCCTCCACTCCGCCTGACCGGTCTTCATGATCGCGTCCATGGCGGTGGCCTCGGTGTCCACGCCCGCGAGGAACGCACGCCGCCAGCCGGTCTCCTCCGCCCCGGGCCCGCCCGTGGGGACGAGCCGGCCGTCGGTGCCGCCCGCGCCGTCGCCGGTGAGGCCGAACACCTCGGTGGTGCCGGTGACCTGGCTCCAGCCGGGACTGGTCTCGCGGCGGGCGGGCACGACGATCCGGTTCTCGCCGGTGGGTTCTCCGGTCTCCGGGTCCAGCACGGGTTCCGTCACGTACGAGAACATCACCTGGTTGCAGACCTGGGGCCACTCCTCCACGCCGTTGCGCTCGCCCGTGAGGTGGTGGTCGAGCCAGGCGTACGCCTCGGCCATGGGGAGGTTGACCTCGCCCCGGACGGCGGGCGGGCCGATGAGCGCGGGGCCCTCGGGCGCGGCGTGGTCGCCGATCCACATGTTGAGCCGCTTGGGCACGTCCAGGCCGTTGAAGGTCTCCAGGGTCTGGTTGACCGCGAAGAGGCTCTCGTGCCAGGTGTTGGAGAAGAAGGTCGGCGTGCCCTTCTCGTTGGTCAGGGTGAGGTACGACTCGGGGGCGCGCTTGAGGCCCCACTCGACGACGGCGTCCAGGTTCCGGTCGGCCTGGAAGTCGGCGAGGATCTTCCGGTTGGCCTCGTCGAACTTGCTCTCGACCGGTCCGCCGGTGAGGGCGAGGAGGGCCTTCACGGCCGCGAGGTGGCGGGTGTCGTGGTCGTAGAGGCTGGTCGCGAGGTTGCCCCAGGTGCTGAGGGCGACGACGGCGGCGACCCGGTCGTCGTGGGCGGCCACGAGCTGGCTGATGCCGGAGCCGTACGACTCGCCCATGAAGCCGATGACGCTCGGGTCGAAGCTGTCGACGGCGAAGTCGATGACCGCGGAGCCGTCGGCCCAGTCGTGGGGTCCGGCGACGTCGACGAAGCCGCTGGAGGTGGAGGGCAGTCCGGGGATGCCGAGGCCGCGCGGGGTGTAGGCGAGGACGTGATAGCCCTTGCGGGCGAGGACGAGGTACGACCAGAGGAACAGCGGCCAGCCGAAGGGGGTCCAGCCGGCGGGCACGACGACGAGCGGGTGCCGGCCCGGGCCGAGCTGCCGGAGGCTGAACGCGGAGAGCCGGACGTTCTCCGCGGCTCCCTCGCTCTCGGCGGCCCCTTCGATGCGGTGGTACGCGGGCAGCGCCAGGCCGCGCACCTCCTCGACGATCGCGGCGAGTTCGGCGGGGAGCAGCGCCGTGGCGGCGTCGGTGCTGTCGGTCGTGTCGCTCAGGAGGGCGTTGGCGAGGGTCTGGCCGAGCCGGACCGCGCCGGGGTCCACCGTTCCGTCGGCGGCCCACAGGCCGCGTGCGGTGATCCGGGAGGTCTCGGCCGCGGTCAGGGCCGCCGTGAGGTCCGGGAAGCCGGGAAAGTGTTCGGACGAGCCGGTGGTGAAGGGGTTCTCCTTGGGCACGTGCACCCGTTCCTCTCGACTGGACTGGTGACTGTCCGCGTGCGGACGGTCGCAAGCCTCACCTATGTGGGGCCGGAGCGGCCAGAGCGCACGAACAGCGCACGTGTCACGCAACCGGCCGGGAACGACACAAGCCGCCCCGAACTCGATGTTTGGGGACGACGAGGGCGGGTCGGGCTCAGCGGGATTCGGGCGGTACCGCCACGAGCAGGGCGGCGACGTCGTCGTCGAGGCCGCCGGCACCGTAGTCGGTGAGGTCCTTGTGGAGGAGGTCCGGCACCTCATCGGCCGGTTCCCTCGCCCAGCCGCGCAGGCGCAGTTCCAGCGGGTAGAAGGTGCCGGTCCGGTCGCGGGTCTCGCTCACGCCGTCGGTGTAGAGGAGCATCCGGTCCCCCGGCCCGAACGGCACCTCCTCGATGCGGTGGTGGGAGTCGGCGAGGCCCGCGAGGTTCACGGGCAGCGAGGGGTCGGCGAAGTGAACGAGCTCGACCGCCCCGCCGCGCTGGAGGAGCGGGGCGGGATGGCCGCAGCTGAGGAGCCGTGCGATGTCCTCGCCGTCGGGGAGTTCCACGAGGACGACGGTGGCGAAGCGTTCGGCGGCGTCGGAGTCCGGATCCCAGGCGCCGTAGCGGGCGAGACCCTCTTCGAGCCGGTCGGCGAGGGCGGCCAGGTCGGCGGCGTCGTTGACGGCGGCGCGGAAGGAGCCGAGGAGCACGGAGGCTGTCTCGACGGCGCCGAGGCCCTTGCCCTGGACGTCGCCGAGCATGATCCGCACCGCGCCGGGGACCCGTACGGCCTCGTAGAAGTCGCCGCCGATCCTGGCCTTGGCCGCGGCCGCCACGTACAGCAGATGCAGGTCGAAGCGGCTGAGGTGGGCGGGGATCGGACGCAGCACGACCCGCTGGACGACCTCGGCGACGGCGGTGAGTTCGCGCATGTCCCGCTCGTAGCGGGTGCGGACCCGGCTGACCCAGGCAGCGGCGGCGGTGACGCCGGCGATGACGGTCAGGTTCGCGACGAGTTCGGGCGCCGCGGCGAACTCGCCCCTGATGAAACTGAGGACGAGCCGGGCCACGACGGCGAGCAACCCGATGGCGATCGTCCAGGGCACGCTCCAGGTGACGGCGGCGAGCGCGGGCGCGGCGACGAGGAGCCGGTCGAAGCGCTCCCGGTCGGGGGTCAGCAGATCGGCGACGAACGCCACCGCCAGGACCAGGAAGGGCAGCGCGCGACCGAGGTTGAACTGGGTGCGCGTCGGGGCATCGGGGCGAGCCCCCAGACCTGCTGGCATTTCATGATCGTACGCACGGTCGGCGTCCGGCCCGGGGTGTCGGCGGCTCCGGGCGTGTCCGCCGCCGACCGGCGCCTCGGGGCAGGGCGAGCGCCGCGGGGAGTGCGAGTGCGGCGATCAGGACGAGGGCCGGGAGGGCGGCGCCCCGTGACGGTACGAAGCCGCCGTCCGGGACGAGGGCGAGCAGCAGGGTGGCGGTGGCGACGCCGAGCGCGGGTCCTACGTTCATCGCGGTCTGCTGGAGACCGCCGGCGACTCCGGCGTGAGCCTCGGGGGCGCGGTGCACGACGACGGAGGTCGCGGCGACCATCAGGGTGACGAACCCGGCGCCCAGCAGTGCGGCGCTCACGCCGACGGCGGCGGGGCCGGCCGTCGTGCCGAGCCGGGAGAGGAGCAGCACCCCGAGGGTGAGCAGGGCGGCGCCCGCGGTCGCCGTACGCCGGGGGCCGAAGCGGCGTTGGAGCGGCGGGCAGAGGGGCGCGCCGAGCACCATGAGGACGGCGAGCGGGAGGACGCGCAGCGCGCAGTCGAGGGGATCGAGGCCCTGGACGTCCTGGAGGAAGTACGTCGCCACGAAGAGCGAGCCGAAGAGGGCGGCCGAGGCGGCGAGCAGGACGGCGAGGCCGGCGACGACGGGCACGCTCCGGAGCAGCTCCGGGGGCAGCAGGGGGCGCGCGGCACGACGCTCGTGCCGGGTGAGGACGACCCCGGTGACGACGGCCCCGGCGACGGCGAGCAGGCCGGTGGGGGCGCCGCCGGGGCGGGCGGCCTCGACGAGTCCGTGGACGAGGAGACCCAGCGTGACGGCGAGCAGCAGGGCGCCGGCGGGGTCGAGCGCGGAGAGGCCGGTGGTCGCGGCGGACGGCGGGGCGGGCGCTGTCTCGTCCTTCGGGCTCGGCTCGTGCGACGGACTCGGTTCGCGCGACGGGATCGGCTCGTCCGGGGGGCCCGCTTCGTGTGGAGGGCCCGGTTCGCGAGACGGGATCGCCGCGTGCGACGGACTCGGCTCGCGCGAGGGGATCGCCTCGCGGGACGGGATCGCCTCGTGGGACGGACGCGGCACGTGCGCGCGTTCTCGGGTGGCGAGCGCGAGCAGGCCGATGGCGAGGGTCGGGGGTACGCCGAGGAGGAAGACCGAGCGCCAGCCGTACGCGGAGACCAGCGCGCCGCCGACGAGCGGGCCTGCCGCGGCGGCGAGGCCGATGGCGGCGGTCCGCACGGCGATCGGGGTGCCGAGCCGGTCCGGCGGACAGGCGGTCCGGAGCATGCCGAGCGTCGCGGGCTGGAGGAGCGCACCGCACACCCCCTGGAGCACCCGGAGCACGATCACGGTGCCGATGCCGGGGGCCAGGGCGATTCCGGCGGAGGCGGCGGCGAAGCCGAGGGCGCCGACGGCGAAGACCCGGCGGTGGCCGTAGCGGTCGCCGAGCCGTCCGGCGAAGACCAGCAGGCTCGCGACGGCGACGAGGTACCCGGTGCTGGTCCACTGGACCTGGCCGACGTCGGCGTGCAGATCGCGCTGGAGGGCGGGCTGGGCGACGGTGAGGACGGTGCCGTCGAGGGCGACGACTGCCGCGCCGACGACGCTGCACGCCAGGACCGGTGCGCGGCGCGGGCTCATGAGGCCTGCCCCGCGGAACCGAGGTGCGCGTCGAGGGCGGCCGCGAGGAGCGGGGCGGGGTCGTCGCCGCCGGTCGCGAGCCGGAGGCTGCCCCAGTGCCAGAGCTGGGCGATGCCGTGGAGATTGGCCCAGAGCGCGCCCGCGAGGACGGCGGGGTCGGCGGCGCCGGGGCGGACGAGGGCGACGAGTTCGGTGAGCCGGGCGAAGAGCGGCAGGCTCGTCTCGCGCAGCCCCAGGCTGCCGCTCTCCAGGAGGTCGTGCCGGAACATCAGCTCGTACATGCCGCGGCGGGTGCCGGCGTAGTCGAGGTACACGTGGGCGAGGAGCGCGATCCGTTCGCGTGGCGCGGCGGTCTCCCGGTCCTCGGCGGCGACGCGGGCGGCCAGTTCGGTGAAGCCCTGGCGGGCGATGGCCGACAGGAGTTCCAGATGGGTCGGGAAGTAGCGGCGGGGGGCGCCGTGGGAGACGCCGGCGCGGCGGGCGATCTCACGCAGCGAGAGGGCCTGGGCGCCCTCGGCGTTCACGAGCTCGACGCCGACGCGGACGAGCCGCTCCCGCAGCCCGCCCTCGCTCCGGTCGCCGCCCTCGCTCCCCGGTCCCTGCTGAGCTTCGGTTCGGTGATCTTCGGTTGGGTGATCTTCGGTTTCGCGCATAGACACTGTCTACCAAGATCGAGTAGACGCTGTCTACTCACTCGCGCGCCCCGGTCCGCTACACTCAGGGACAGCGAAGGGGAGTAGCCCTGCAAATCGGTCGTCGACATACTGGAACCCTCGGGTTCCCGGTGACCGGGTCCGCGTTCGACGCGGGCGGGCGAGACCTTCGGCCAGGCATCAACCGCGTCCGCGCTTCCGTGGGCGTGGGTCCGTCATGCCGGGCCGAGTGGTCCTCCCGTCGCCCACCGAGGTGCCGTGCCGAGTCCGCAGGCCCGGACCGAGCAGAGAGCCCCGGTATGCACCTCGACCCCTTGGCGATCCTCACCGCCTTCGGGCTGATCTTCCTCGCCGAGCTTCCCGACAAGACGATGTTCGCGTCCCTCGCCATGGGCACGCGGATGCGTCCTCTGTACGTATGGATCGGCACCTCGACCGCCTTCCTCGCGCATGTCGCCATCGCGGTCGGCGCCGGCAGCCTGCTCGGGCTGCTCCCGGGCTGGTCGGTGAAGCTCGTCTCCGCCCTGTTGTTCGGTTTCGGCGCCTTCATGCTGCTCCGCGGTGGGGGCGACGACGAGGCCGACGAGGGCGGCAAGACCGTCACCGGCTTCCTGCCCGTCTTCTCGACGGCCTTCATGGCCGTGTTCATCAGCGAGTGGGGCGACCTCACCCAGATCACCACCGCCAACCTGGCCGCCACGAACGGCACCTGGTCGACGGCGATCGGCTCCCTCGCCGCCCTGATGAGCGTCTCCGCGCTCGCCCTGGTCGCGGGCCGCTTCATCGCGAAGCGTGTTCCGCTCAAGACCGTGCAGCGCATCGGCGGCGTCTGCATGGCGGGCCTCGCGATCTGGTCCCTGACGGAGGTCTTCACCGGCTGAGACCGGCCGCCCGACCGCACGGCGAAACGCCCCCACCCCCCGCGGGGCGGGGGCGTTTCGCCGCTCTCGCGCACGCGCCCGTGCTCCGCGCCCGGCGCGCTCCCGGCTCTTGATGAAGCAGTGAATCACTGCTTCACTTCTTCCATGCCCTACCGACGCACCCCCGCCGTCCAGGCCCGACTCGACGCCCAGCGCGCCTCCGTCGTCGACGCGGCCCGGGCACTGCTCTCCGAGCAGGGATACGCGGGATGCACGGTGGCGGCCGTCGCCGCCCGCGCCGGAATCGCCACCGGCAGCGTGTACCGCCACTTCCCCGGCAAGACGGAGCTCTCCGTGGAGCTCTTCCGGACCGTGGTGAGCCGGGAGGTCGCGGCCGTCTCCGATGCGGCCGGACACCCCGGACACCGTTCGGCCGCCGACCGGGTGGTCGCCGTCATCGAGACCTTCGCCCTGCGTGCCCTCAAGTCGCCGCGCCTCGCCTACGCGCTGCTCGCCGAGCCGGTCGACCCGGCCGTGGACGCCGAGCGTCTGGTCTTCCGGCGCGCGTTCCGGGACGTGTTCGCCGCGCGCGTCGAGGAGGGCGTCCGCTCGGGCGAGCTGCCGCCCCAGGACCCCGTCCTGACGGCCTCGGCACTGGTCGGGGCGGGCGCGGAGGCGCTCGTCGGCCCGCTGGCGGAGGGGTCCGTCGGGCCCGGCACCGTACCCGCACTCGTCACCTTCACCCTGCGAGCACTGGGAGTTCCCGATGCCGACCACGCATGAGGTCACCAACCAGGTACCGCCCCTGACCGGCTACGACGTCTCCGCCGACCCCGCGCTCCTGGAGGCGCTGCGCCGGGAGGGCGCGGGCTGGGCCGAGACCGAGGTCCGCGAGCTCGGCGCACGGGCCGGCGGCGAACAGGCCCAGGAGTGGGGGCGGCTGGCCGAGCGCCACTCCCCCGTGCTGCACACCCACGACCGGTACGGCCACCGGATCGACGAGGTCGAGTTCCACCCGCACTGGCACGACCTGATGGACGTGGCCGTCCGACACGGGCTGCACGGCGCGCCCTGGCGCGACGAGCGGCCGGGCACCCACGTCGCCCGCGCGGCGAAGGTGTTCGTGTGGGGGCAGGCCGACGCGGGGCACCTGTGTCCGATCTCCATGACGTACGCGGCGGTGCCGGCGCTGCGCGCCCAGCCGGAGCTGGCCGAGGCGTACGAGCCGCTGTTGACCTCCTCGTCGTACGACTTCGGCCTCCGGGTGCCGACGGAGAAGCGCGGGATCATCGCCGGAATGTCGATGACCGAGAAGCAGGGCGGCTCGGACGTCCGGGCGAACACGACCCGGGCCGTGCCGACGGGCGAGCCAGGCCTGTACGCGCTGACCGGCCACAAGTGGTTCACCTCGGCGCCGATGTCCGACGTCTTCCTCACTCTCGCGCAGGCGCCGGGCGGACTCTCCTGCTTCCTGGTGCCGCGTGTCCTGCCGGACGGCAGCCGCAACGCGATCCGCCTCCAGCGGCTCAAGGACAAGCTGGGCAACCGTTCCAACGCCTCCTCGGAGATCGAGTACGAGGGCGCCCTCGGCCGGCTCGTCGGCGAGGAGGGGCGCGGGGTGGCCACCATCATCCGGATGGTGAACATGACGCGGCTCGACTGCGCCATCAGCTCGGCGTCCGGGATGCGCCTCGGGCTGGTCCAGGCGGTGCACCACGCCACGCACCGCGAGGCGTTCGGGGCGCGGCTCGTCGACCAGCCGCTGATGCGGAACGTCCTGGCCGACCTCGCGGTGGAGGCGGAGGCGGCCACGCTCGCGGCGCTGCGACTGGCCGGCGCGGTCGACCGGGCCACACGCGGCGACGCGGAGGAGGAGCAGCTGCGGCGGCTCGGGCTCGCGGTCACCAAGTACTGGGTGTGCAAGCGGGCGCCCGCCCACGCGGCCGAGGCCCTCGAATGCCTGGGCGGCAACGGCTACGTGGAGGACTCGGGCCTCCCCAGGCTCTACCGGGAGTCGCCGCTGCCGTCGATCTGGGAGGGCTCGGGGAACGTCGCCGCGCTCGACGTGCTGCGGGCGATGGCCCGTCAGCCGCAGGCGGTGGAGGCGTTCTTCGCGGAGGTCGACCTGGGCGCGGGTGCCGACCGGCGCCTGGACGCGGCCGTCGCGGGCCTCCGCAAGGACCTCGCGGGGCTCGGCGACCCGGACGCGGCGGCGTACGGGGCGCGGCGGCTCGTCGAGCGCCTCGCCCTGGTACTGCAGGGCTCGCTGCTCGTACGGCACGGGAATCCGGCGGTGGCGGACGCGTTCTGCGCGTCGCGGCTCGACGGCGACCGCGGCCTCGCGTTCGGCACGCTGCCCGCGGGTGTGGACACGGCGGCGATCATCGCGCGGAGCGGTCCCGACGCGGTGAGCGCGGGCTAGGGGGCGACTTGCCGGCGGACCCGCCGGCCGGGCCTCCCGGGCCGGCCGGCGAGGCCTCCGCGCGGAGGGCGGCTCGGTGCCGACCCCGTCCGGAGAAAAACATCTGGTCCCGCCGCGCGACCCTCGATACGATCATCGTGATGACGACCTACTCTGCTATCAGATCGGGGGTCCCGTCCGCGCAAGGTGAGTGCTGATGCTCACTCATCCCGCGAACGGCGATTCTCGCCTGTCCCTCTGGCTGCGCGTGCGCGAGTTCGCCGTGCCGCCCTCCATGATCGAGACCGCTGGACTCCGGCGCGCCACCGGTGACTGGGCGGGTGCCTGTGCCGCCGCGGGCGTCGACGTGGATCTCGACCTCCAGACCGCCGCCCGTGCGTACGGGCGGGAACTCGCCGCCCTGGTCAGGGCGGATCTCCGGCGACTCGCTCCCGACCTGCTGCGCTGGCACATGCCGCGGATCGCTCCCACCGGAGTCCTGCGCCCGGGGCTCACCGTCCCGCTGGCACGCTACGAGGTCTCCGGGGAGCACGCGGGGGACGACGACCTGGGGGACATCGCCTCCCACTCGGTGTACCTCGTGGTGCGGACCGCGCCCGCGTGGGCGGACGCCGGACAGCGAATGAGCCTCGCCCTGTGGGACGGATCCCGTTCCGCGGTCGGTGAGCGCCGCCATCCGCATCCGCGCCCGAGTCGGCGGTACCGCCTGGATCTCCACCGGCATCTCTGGGACGCGCGGCGCAGCGACGAACTGCGGGTCCGTTCCGGGGCCGACGCGGGGCCGGGCGCCGGACCGCCGTCGCCGTACGAGGAGGCACCCCGCCGCGCCGTCGACCGCTGGGCGGCGGAGGCCGGGATCCTGCTCCGGGCCGAAGGGCGGGACTCCGGGCGCGTCCGTGTACGGCTCGGGGGCCGCCGGCAGGTGGTGCTCGACGTGCCGGCGGGCGGCGGAGCGGCATCGGCCGCCCCAGGGATGCCTCCGTCGGCGGTGCGGGGGCTGCCCACGCTGCCCGACGCCGCGACCTGGGTGCCGCCCGATCTGGAGTTGCTGCGCGCCGGTCTGATCGAGGCAGGGCGGCTGCATCCGCTGGTCGCCTCGGCGCTGGTATCCGGCCACCGGCCCGCCGGGCCGGCCCCTGCCGCCGATCCGCCCGGTCGGCCGCGTCCGGTGGACTGCCGGGGAGTCCGGCACCGGATCGGCCTGTCCGACGGCGTCCTCACCCCGCTCGATCACTCCCCCGCCGAGATCCGGCGGGAGGAGCTCCTGGTCGCGCTGGGTGGACCTCCCCTCCCCTGCCTCCAGGCCATCGACGACGCCCACCGCCGTCCGGACTGCCTCACCGGTGTCCGCGAACGTCTGGACCACGGCGACACCGCCGGCGCGCTGGCCGTCGTCGAGGGTCTGCTCGGTCCCGGCGCCGCGCTGCGCGACGGCGCGCTGCGCGACGCGCTGGAGTCGGCCGCCCGGCGACGGATCGCGTACGGGCTCTACCGAGCGGACCTCTACGGCCCGGGCCCTGGACGTGTGCTGCCCGGGAAGGACCGCCCTCGGGGCCGTCGCGCCCGCCCTCGCCACAGCCACGACCTCTGATCGAAGCGGTACCGGCCCGCGCCGGTACCACCGGCATCCCCCATGTCGCCGGTACCGCGCGTCACGCCCGTACCGGCCCACCGACGACGAACCCACAGGTGATCACCCATGCCCTTGAGCACCCCTTCCGCCGCCCAGCTCGACGTCGCCGACGCACTGCTCGCGCTGCTGCGCGACTCCACGACCGAGCCGCGCCCCGACGACCAGCTGGAGGCCCTGACCCTCGCGGTCGCCGCAGACCTGCCCGTACTTCTCTGGGGTGAGCCGGGGATCGGCAAGACGGCCGCGCTGACCCAGCTCGCCGAGTCCCTGGACCTCCCCCTGACGACGGTGATCGCCAGCGTGCACGAGCCGTCCGACTTCTCGGGACTGCCCGTGATCGGGGACGATCCCGCCGAGCAGGGCGTTCCGATGGCCCCGCCGGACTGGGCGGTGCGGCTCGTGAAGGCCGGCCGCGGTCTGCTGTTCCTCGACGAACTGTCCACCGCCCCACCGGCGGTGCAGGCGGCGCTGCTCCGGCTCGTCCTGGAGCGGCGGGTCGGCGCCCTGCGGCTGCCGCCCGGGGTGCGGATCGTGGCCGCCGCCAACCCGCGGGCCTCGGCGGCCGACGGCTGGGAGCTGAGTCCGCCGCTGGCCAACCGTTTCGTACACCTCCAGTGGACCCACGACCACGACGTCGTCGTCCGCGGACTCGGCGGCACCTGGCCGCGGGCGACACTGCCCCGGCTCGACCCCGAGCGTCTGCCGCACGCCGTGGACCACGCCCGGCGGGCGGTGTGCGGACTCCTCGCCACCCGCCCCACGCTCGTCCACCGGCTGCCCGGCGGGGAGACCCGGCGGGGTGGCGCCTGGCCTTCGCCCCGCAGCTGGGAGATGAGCCTGCGCCTCATCGCCTTCGCCACCGCCGCCGGGTCGTCCCGCGAAGTGATCTCGCTCCTGGTCAGGGGCACCGTCGGGGACGGTCCGGGACTCGAACTCCTCGCGAGCCTGGACCGGTTGGACCTCCCGGACCCCGAGACGCTGCTCGCCGACCCGTCCGGCGCCGACCTGCCGGATCGGGGTGATCTGCGCCAGGCCGCGCTCGAGGGTGTCGTGGCCGCGGTCGGGGCGCGCCCCGAGAAGGCCCGGTGGGAGGCCGCCTGGGCCCTGCTCGCCAGGGCCGCGGAGACGGGCGCGCCCGATCTCGTCGTCGTCCCGGCGACCACGCTCGCCGCGCTCCGGCGTACGGAGTGGGACGTGCCACCCGCCATCGAACGGCTCGCGGGGGCGGTCTCGATGTCCCGGCGTGCGGACGAGGCGGCGACCCTGGTCGCGAGCGGAGCGCGGCGCGTGAGCGGCGCGGACCCCGATGCGGGCGCACGATGAGCACGGCCACGGACGCGCGTACGGGCAAGGGTGCGGGCGCGGACCCCGATGCGCGCGCGGGCGCGGGCGCGGACCCCGGTGCGGGCACGGACCCCGGCGCGCGCGCGGAAAGGGGCACGGGTGCGGACGCCGATGCCGGCGCGGGCCCAGGTGCGGGGAAGGCGCTCGACCTCGACAAGCTCTTCGCCGCCCGGCTGTTCGCCGTCCGGGCCCGGCCCTATCTGGCGACCGCGCTGTTCGCCCTCCACGTCGTCGAGTCCCGGCGGGTGCCGACGATGGCGGTCGACCGGCACTGGCGCTGCTACGTCTCACCGGTCTTCGTGAACCGGACCCCGGTGGAAGAACTGGCCGGCGTGTGGGTCCACGAGGTGTCGCACCTCCTGCGCGACCACCACGGGCGCGGTGACCGGGTCGCCCGGGAGCGCGGTCTGACCGGCCCGGGCGCCAGGCTGCTGATGAACATCGCGGCGGACTGCGAGATCAACGACGACGTGTTCGGGGACGGACTTGTCATGCCCGAGGGCGCGGTCACCCCGGACTCCCTCGGGCTCTCCTCAGGCGAGTTGATGGAGGACTATCTGCGCCGGATCGGCCTCGGATCCGGCATGCAGCACCTCGCCTGGCTGGACTGCGGCAGCGGCGCCGACGGACTGGAACGGGAGTGGGAACTGGGGCCCGACGGCGCGGAAGGCCTCAGCGAGCAGCAGCAGGACGCCGTCCGGTTCCGGGTGGCGCAGGCCGTCAAGGGCCGCCCGGGGAGCGCGCCCAAGGGGTGGAAGCGGTGGGCGGAGGAGGTCTTCCACCCGCCGCAGCCGTGGCGGGACCTGTTGGGGGCGGCGGTCCGTTCGGCGGCCTCCGCCTCCGGCGCGGGCGAGGACTACTCGTACGGCAGGCCGTCGCGGCGCTCGGCGGGGGTGCCGGGTGCCGTGCTGCCGAGTCTCCGGCGCCGACCGCCCCGGGTCACGGTGATCGTGGACACGTCCGGGTCGGTGAGCGACGCGGAGCTGGGCGGCGCACTCCTGGAGGTGGCCGCGATCTCCCGGGCCGTGGGCGGGCGTCGTGACCTGGTGACCGTGATGTCGTGCGACGCGGCGGCCCGTACCGTGCATCCGTTGTGCCGTGCCGAGGGCATCCCGTTGGTGGGCGGCGGCGGTACGGATCTTCGTACGGGCTTCTCAAGGGCGCTGCGGACGGCACCCCGGCCCGATGTCATCGTGGTCCTGACGGACGGCCAGACCCCCTGGCCGTCCGAGCGGCCGCCGTGCCGGACGGTGGTGGGGCTGTTCCCCCGCGACGGGTCGGGCGGCGGTTCGTGGATCGAGAACGATCCCGACTACGAGCCGGACACCCCGCCCGACTGGGCGCGCGTGGTGACGATCGGCTAGACGACCGGTTCGACTCTCGTGCGGATTGCGGTGGGTCCGCGCCGGGACGGTGCCGGGTGCCGCGTGCCGCCGGGGATGGCAGCCTGGTGGAGCACGTACCCCATGGCCACGGCCGATCGGCATCGGACGGAACGACAGGGAGTCACGTTGGGCGGCGAGGCGATCCACGACGAACTGGACAAGCGGGCGGCCCAGGTGGCGGATCGGGTGGTGGCCTGGCGGCACCGTCTGCACCGGTGTCCGGAGCTGTCCAACCGTGAGGTGAAGACGGCCCGCCTGGTGGCGGACCACCTGCGTTCCCTCGGCCTGGACGAGGTCCGGACCGGCATCGCCGGGCACGGGGTCGTGGGCGTTCTGCGCGGCGGGGCCGCGGGCGAGCGGGTCGTGGCGCTGCGGGCGGACATGGACGCGCTGCCGGTCCAGGACCTGTGCGGGGCGGACTTCGCCTCCGATGTGGTCGACGCCGACTACCCGGGCGGCCCGTTCCCCGTCTCCCACGCCTGTGGACACGACTGCCACACGGCGGCGCTGCTCGGCGCGGCGACGGTGCTCGCGGGGGTGCGCGACCGGCTGCCGGGCACCGTGCTCTTCGTCTTCCAGCCCGCCGAGGAGGGCCCGCCGGTCACCGAGGAGGGCGGGGCGCGGGCGATGGTCGAGGCGGGCGCGTTCACCGACCCGGTGCCGACGATGGCGTTCGGGCTCCATGTGACGCCGTATCCGAAGGGGTACGTGGGCTACCGCATCGGCAATCAGTACGGCGCCTCGGCCCTCGTCCGTATCGTCGTCACCGGGAAGCAGACCCACGGCTCCACGCCCTGGGAGGGGATCGATCCGATGCCGGCGGTGGGGGCGGTCCTGACGGGCATCGGCCAGCTGTACCGGCAGGTGTCGGCGTTCGCCCCGGTCACGGTGTCCATCGGCCACGTCGAGGACGTCGGCCGCTTCAACATCGTCGGGCAGACGGTGACGCTGTGGGGCACGGTCCGGTGTGCCGTGGAGTCCGACATGGCACTGGTCGAGCAGCGCCTCAGGACGCTCGCGGAGCATTCGGCGGCGGCGTTCGGGGCCACGGCCACGGTGGAGTACCTGCAGCCCGTGCCACCGGTGCGCAACAGCGGGCCGTGGGTGGAGGCGGGCCTCCCGACCCTCCGCCGTGTGGCGGGCGAGGAACGTGTGGTGGAGACGGGGGCGACGCTCGGGTACGACGACGTCTCCGAGTTCGTGAGCCGCTTCGGCGGCCTGTACGTGATGCTCGGCGTCCAGGACGCCACCCTGGACGCGTCCGGGCGGCCGGTGCCCGTGCCCGGCGGACGCGGTCTGGTGACCAATCACAACCCGCACTTCTACGCGGACGACGGCACCCTCGTCACCGGCGTCCGGCTGCACGCGCACGTGGCGTACGACCATCTGACGGGCGCGCTCGTCCCCCGCGACGGCGGCTGAACGGTCCGGGTCAGGCCTCCCGTACGGCCCCGACCGCCGCCACGAACGCCCTGATCAGGGCGGAGTCGGCGGCGGTGGGCCAGACCAGGCCGTACTCGAGGGGCGGGGCGTCCCGCAGGGGGACGTAGGCGATGCCTGGCCGGGGGTGGTAGCGGGCGCCCCGGGCCGCGCCCGGCGTGACGCCCCGGCCCGCCGTCACATGGGAGAGGACCTCCTGCCAGGTGGCCGCGACCGGGCCCCGCGGGATGGCGGCCCCGGACGGGGTCTGCCGGGGGTAGTGGTGGTCGAGCCAATGGCGCGGGTGGGCGCCCGCGATGGTGATCAGGGGCAGCTCGGCGAGGTCTTCCAGGCCGAGGGAGGGGCGTCCGGCCAGCGGGTGGGCGGCGGGCAGCAGCAGGACCCGGTCGTCGCGGACGACGACGGGGCCGGTGGTCAGCTCCGGCTCGCGCACGGGGAGGGCGGCGACCTGGATGTCGAGCTCGCCATCCTGGAGGGGCCGGACTCCGCCGTCGAGGGGGACCTCACGGACGGTGATCTCGCAGCCGGGATGGCGGCCGACGAGGGCGTCGGCGGCGGCCGTGAGCAGTTCGGCGTCCCAGGGGGTGCCGAAGCCGGCCCGCAGTCTCCCGTGGACGCCGCGTCCGGCCTCGGTGGCCCGCTCCAGGGCCGTACGGACCTGCTCGTAGGCGGGCAGGAGGTCCTCGTACAGGCGCAGACCGACCGGGGTGAGGACGACGCTGCGGCTGGTGCGGGCGAAGAGCGGGATGCCGACCCGGCGCTCCAGCTTCTTCACGGTCTGGCTGACGCGGCCGGTGGAGACGCCGAGACGCTCGCCGGTGCGTCCGAAGTGGAGCTCCTCGGCGAGCGTGAGGAACGTTTCCAGTTCGTACCGTTCGAGCACCGGACCTCCTGTACGTCCCCTGCGATCGTTGAGCGTGGCTCAACGCCGGTTTCATGATGACAGCTTGTTCCGCCCGTGCGGGGGCGGGGAGCCTGGAGGCGTCCCCCTCCCCCTGTACGGAAGAGACTTCGTGGACCCTCGCACCACCGCCCCGAGCCCCGCCACCGCGCCCGAACGGCCCGTGAAGGTGAGCGTCCCGCTCTTCGCCGTCGCCGGCGCCGTCACCGTCGCCAACATCTACTTCCCGCAGCCGCTCCTCGCCGCCGTCGCCCGGGGCCTCGACGTGTCGGAGCCGACGGCGGGACTCGTCGCCTCGGCCGCGCAGATCGGGTACGCGCTCGGCATCCTGCTGCTCGTGCCGCTGGCCGACACCGCGCGGCTCCGACGCCTGACCTCGGTGCTGCTCGCCCTCACCACCACCGCTCTGCTCGTCGCGGCGGCGGCACCCGGGGTGGTCACGCTGACGGTGGCGACGCTCGCGCTGTCCACCACGACGGTGCTCCCGCAGATCCTCACCCCGGTGGCGGCCGTGCTCGCGGGTCCCGGGCGGCAGGGCCGGGCCGTGGGGCTCGTGGGTCTCGGGCTCACGCTGGGGTCGACCCTCTCGCGTACGGTCTCGGGTGCCGTCACGGACGCGAGCGGCAGCTGGCGGGCGGCCTACGTCGTGGCCGCCGTGGCGACGGCGGCCCTGCTGTGCGTCCTGCCGCGCCGACTGCCCGAGCGGCTGGGGGCGCCCGGTCGCACCTCGTACGCCGGGCTCCTCGCCGGGCTGCCCGGGCTCCTGGCGGCCCATCGCGCGCTGCGGGTCTCGGCACTGCTCGGGGCCTGTGTCTTCGCCGCGTTCAGTGTCTTCTGGGCGGTGCTCGCCTTCCACCTGGCGGCGCCGCCACTGGGCTACGGGCCGGGGGCGGCCGGGCTCTTCGGGGTGCTGACCCTGCCCGCCGCGCTGCTCTCGGCGACGGCGGGGCCGCTCACCGACCGGTACGGGGCACCTCTGGTGAGCGCCGCGGGGCTGGGGATCGCGGGGCTCGGGCTCGGTGTGGCCGGGCTGGTCCCGCACTCCGCGGTGGGCCTGGTCGCGGGGGCGAATCTGCTGGTGGTCGGGGTCAGCTCCTGCCAGGTGGCCGGCCAGGCGAGGATCTTCGGGATCGGCCGGGAGGTGGCCGCGCGGGTCAACACGGTCTTCATGCTGGCCACCTTCGGCGGCGGGGCGCTCGGCTCCCTCGCCGGGACCTGGCTGTACGCGGAGCGCGGCTGGTCCGCGGCGCTGCTCGCCGCCGGGGTGTTCGCCGCCGCGGGCGCGATCGTGGTGGTGCGTTCCGGACAGGCGGCCCCGAGTTGCGTCCCGGACGTCACACGGGAGGCTGGGGGTATCCGCCCGCGCATCCCGCAGGGAGAGTCATGAAGCTGGACCTCACCGCCCTCGCCGACGAGCACATGTCCGCGGCCCGCTCCGCGCCGCACGGGCGCAGCGCCCAACTGATCATGCACGACGGGGTGCTCCGGCAGTCCGTCATCGCCCTGACGGCGGGCACGTCCCTCGACGAGCACAACGCGCCGCCGGCGGCGAGTCTCCAGGTGCTGCGGGGCCGGGTGAACCTGACGATGGCGGGCCGGGCGGAGGAGCTGTCGACGGGCACGCTGCGGATCCTCAGGGAACGGCACGGGATCACCGCCCTGGACGACACGGTGGTGCTCCTGACGGCGGTGAACGACTGACGGCCGCTTCGGACCAGCCGCACAGGTGGACCGCCGACGCGGGTGAACCACCGACGCGGGTGAACGGCCGACGGCACGCGCCGGTGGACCGACGGCCCGGGCGACCCGCGCCGCCGGTGAACGGCCGACGGTACGCGGCCCGTCCGCGCCTCACTCGATCGCGTCGAGGTCCTCGGCGTAGTGCTCGATGGCCCGGCGGTACTCCCGTACGGACGGGTCCTCGCTGGTGGCGGCGAGCAGGCGGAGCAGCAGACGGGTCGACTCGTGATGCCGGCCGGTGTTGTAGAGGGCCATCGCGAGGAAGGTCCGCAGGGAGCCGTCCTCCGGGAACTCCTCGACGGCGCTGGTCAGGAGGGCGACGGAATCGTCGTAGCGGCCGAGGACGCGGTAGGTGCTGCCGAGGCCGAGGAGCGCCCCGCGCCGGTCCTCGGGGGTGAGCCCGGTGCCCGTGGCTCCGGCGTCCGCGAGGGCGCGCTCGTAGTACGGCACGGCCTGCGTCTCCAGCCCGAGGACGTCATGTGCCCAGGCCGTCTGGTACGCGATCTCCGCGTCCTCCGGGTGCCGTGCGGCAAGGGCGACGAGCCGCTCGCGGGCCTCCTCCCGGTGGCCCCGTCCGCGCAGTGCGACCGCCTCGGCCAGCCGGCCGTCCCTGTCCTCGTGGTGTTCCATGACCGCATCCTCGCAGCTCGCGTCGGGCGGGCCCACGGCGGCTGCCAGGTGACGGGCCGCCATACCGGAGTGGCCGGATTGTGGCGTCCTCGCCCATGGAGGAGGGCTCCGGACCGCCCGTAGCCTCCCGGCCGACCCTCCGTCAGGAACGAGCCGCCCGGGAGATCCCATGCGTTCACCCCGTCCCACCCGTCGCCGCGGGCCACGCCGCTTCGCGGCGCTGCTGCTGTGCGTCGCCGCGACCCTGTTTCCCACCGCGTCCCCCGCGGGGGCCGCCGCTCCCCCGCCCGTGCCCGGCACGCTCAAGGGCTACGACATCGGCTCCGTGTTCAGTGCCGGGGTGTCCTCCGGCGGGTACATGGCCACCCAGCTGCACGTCGCCTACTCGGGTACGTTCGAGGGCTCGGCGGTCTTCGCGTCGGGGCCGTACGACTGCGCGCGCGGCCAGCTCGCCACGGCGCTCAACGCCTGTATGGACACCACGCAGAACCTTCAGCTCGCCGCTCTGGAACAGGCCACGCGTGACCGGTCGGCGCAGGGCCAGGTCGACCCGGTGGCGAATCTGGCCGGTGACCCGGTGTACGTGTTCAGCGGCTCGGGCGACACCACAGTGAAGCGGCCGGTGGCGGACGCGCTCGCCGACTACTACGGCCGTTTCGGCGCCCGGGTCCAGTACAACCGGTCGACGGCGGCGGGGCACGCCTGGATCACCCCGCTCGGCCCCAACTCCTGCACGGTGACGCAGACTCCGTTCCTCAACAACTGCGGGACCGACGCGGAGGGGGCGCTGCTCGGGCATCTCCTCGGCTCGGTCGCGGCGCCCGGTGCCGGAACCGGCGGCTCCCTGATCCGCTTCGACCAGAACGCGTACGCGCCGGGCGGCTCGGCGGCCGCCCTGTCGATGGGCGCGGAGGGCTTCGCGTACGTCCCGGTCTCGTGTGCGCAGGGGGCGCGCTGCAAGCTGCTCGTGGCCCTGCACGGCTGTAAGCAGGGGTACGCGTACCAGGGCTTCGGGACCCGGTTCGTCGAGAACGCGTACCTGAACGAGTACGCGGACACCAACGACATGATCGTGCTGTATCCGCAGGCGGCACCGACCGCGACCCTGGAGAACCCGAACGGCTGCTGGAACTGGTGGGGCTACCTCGGTGACACGGCCTACGCCCGGCACGGCGGGAAGCAGATCGAGGCGATCATGGGCATGGTGCGGGCGCTGCGCGGCACCGGCACGCCCCCGCCCGCGGGCGACCGGACGGTCCTGTCGAGCACGGACGCCGAGGACGGGTACGTGAAGGCGGCGGCGGACGGTTCGGGCGCGGCGGTCGGCACTCTGGAGGACGTGTACGGGCTCGCGCTGGGACGGGGGACCGACGGCAAGGTGAACCGGTCGGTGGTCTCCTTCGACACCTCCCGGATCCCGGCCGGCAAGGTGGTCACCCGGGCCTGGCTGACCGTCACCAGGTCGAGCGGCTCCGGCGATCCGTGGGCGTCACCCTCGGGCAACCGGCTGCAGGTGGACCTGCGCACGGGGTGCTTCGGCGGCTGCGCGGTCGAGCCGGCGGACTGGTCGGCGGCGCCGACGGTGGCGGGCGCGGCGCGTGTCGACGCGTTCACGTCGGGGAGCGCGGTGTCGACGGACCTGTCGGCGGAGGCGCTCGCGGCGCTGAACCGGGGCGGGGTCACGCAGTTCCGGCTCGGGTTCTCGTCGGCGCCGACCGGGACCGCGTACCTCTTCGTGAACCAGGCGACGCCGGTGACACTGACGGTCGAGTACCGGTAGGACGCTGCCGCCGCCCTGCGGCCACAACGGCGCGATGGGCCAGTGCCGGGGCGCCGAGCGGTCACAGGGCCGGGCGGAGGGCGGCCGCGGCGCTTCCGGAGCGGGGGGCCTCGGTGCCGGCGGCGAAGGCGCTGCCCCGGAGCCACTCGGGCCAGCTGAGGTTCCATTCGCCGAAGCCGTTGTCGAAGGGGGTCATGGGTGCGCCGTACCCGTTGACCACACGGACGAGATCGCCCTCGCGCACGGTGGAGAACAGCCAGGCGGCGTCCTCGGTGCTCATACCGGTGCAGCCGTGGCTGACGTTCTCGCTGCCCTGCGCGTCGAGCGACCAGGGGGCGGCGTGCAGGTACTCGCCGCTCCAGGTCACCCGGGTGGCCCAGCGGACCTTCAGATCGAAGTAGTCACGGCTGCCGCGCGCGATGCCGATGGAGTCGCCGCGCATCCGGACGAGCGGCTCCTTGCCGAGGACGACCTTGGTGCCGACCCGGGTGCGGTAGCCGGCCTTGCCGGTGGTGACGGGGAAGGTGCGGAGCGGTTCGCCGTCCCGGAACACGGTCGTCCTGAGGGCTGCGACGTCGGTGACGGCTTCGATCCGGGCCCCGGTGCTGAAGGTGACGGGCCGCGAGCGGCCGCCGTACAGGCCGCCGATGACCCTGGACCCGTCGAGGCCGCTGCGCACCCGGACCGTGGTGTAAGCGGGCCAGTACGCGCGGGGCCGGTAGTGGAGGGTGTCGGAGTCGACCCAGTACCAGGCTCCCTCGACATGGGGTTCGGTCCGTACGAGCAGGGCGCGTTCGACGACTCGACGGGCGTCGGGGTCGTCCGCCGGCACGGGGTGGCTGAGTTCGGCGGTGACCGGCCGGCCCACGCCGTACGTGCCGCCGTCGTCGGGTCCGAAGGCGACGGTGAACCGTTCCCCTGCCGGGGCGGCCACCGTACGGAAATCCAGGCGGGCGAGGTGACGGTCCGGGCCTTGGGCCCCGGACCGCTCGACGACGAGGCGGGCCGCGTACCGGGCACCTGCGGGGAGCGGCGCGGTGCTGGTCCAGCGGGTGCCGCCGGCGCTCGGCGTCCCTGCGACGCGGCGGCCGCGCTGATCGGTGACGGTGACGTCCGCGAGGACGCCGGGGGTGCGCAGCGCGAGTTCCAACGGCCCGGAGACCCGGCCTCCGAGGGTGAACGCCTTCCCCGTCAGAACGGGTCCGCCGCGGAGGGCGACGGTGCGGCGGGGCGCGGAGCACAGAACGCCGCCGGCGGAGCAGCCGTCCACCGTGACGAGAGCGGCGGGTTCCGGGCGAGCGAAGGAACGCGGGTCGGGATCGGCGGGCGTCTGGGCCGCCGTACTGACGAGTACGGCCCCGACGGCCAGGGAGAGCGCTCCCCACCCCCGTACGTGGCTGCGTGACGACGCGTCCGACACACCCTCCCCTTTCCGACGACGACCAGGACGTCGGCAGACGATGCCGACCGCAGCATCAAATCCGATGAAAGGAGAAACGGATGATCAGGGGGCCGGGCGTGGCGGCGGAGTGGCGGCCGAGACGACTCGAATGGGTCAGCGGGGCGGCTCGGGAAGCTCCTCGCCGGTCTCCAGAAGGGACTTGAGACTGGAGATCAGCGCGGGCCAGCCCTCGCCGATCATCCCCTTCATCAGACCGTCGGGGTCCAGGTCGCCGTGGGTGACCGTGAGCTTGACCGTGTCGCCCGAGGGCTCGATCAGGAAGGTCACCTTCGACCGGGGTTCCCGCGCGAGCCGTTCGTACACGTCCTGGCCGAGCCGTACGGCCTCCGCCCAGGCCGGCGTGAAGGTGTGCCAGGTGTACGAGAGGAGGCGGCCGGGCTCGGCCTCCAGGACGACCTGCTCGGGGTCGGCGGTCCGGCGTCCGATCTCGTCCCAGACCATGGGGGCTCCGGGGGTCCACTCGCTCTCGAAGGCCACACCCCAGTAGCGCCGCGTGCACGCCGGGTCCGTGAGCGCCTTCCAGAGCTCGTCGGGTGTGGTCCGGATATAGGTGGTATAGACAAACGTGTGGCTGTCCATCGCGCTGCCCCTCGGATCTGCCGTCCCCTCCCTCCAGCCTAGGCAGGCGCCGGACGGACGTGCCAGCGTAGGACCCCCGTCCGGCCTGGGGATCGCCGGTTGAATAGGTGCGGAGGAAACTATTCAACGTGCTGCTAGCGTGTCGGGATGTCCCTTAAGCACGCCGTCCTCGCAGCTCTCCTGGAGGGCGAGGCATCCGGATACGACCTGGCGAAGATCTTCGACGTGTCCGTCGCCAACTTCTGGGCCGCCACCCCGCAGCAGCTCTACCGCGAGCTGGACAAGCTCGCCGAGGCCGGTCTGATCACGGCGCGTGTGGTGGAGCAGGAACGGCGTCCCAACAAGCGGATGTTCAGTCTCACCGAGCCGGGGATGCGGGATCTGGCCGCCTACACCGCCACACCGCCGCGCCCCAGTGCCGTACGCGACGAGCTGCTGGTCCAGGTCCAGGCCTGCGACGGGGGCGACACGGTGGCCGTCCGGGGGTTCGTGGCCCGGCGGATGGAGACGTCGCGGGCCAAGCTGGCCCGCTACGACCGGCTGCGGGAGTGGATGCTCGCCGGACGGGACGAGGAGACGTACCTCGAAGAGGCGGAGCGGGTCGGCCCGTACCTCACGCTGATGCGCGGCCGGTTCTTCGAGGAGGAGAACCTGCGCTGGGGCGAGCGCGCACTCTCCGTGCTCGACCGGCGCGCCACGGCCCGGAGCGGGACGGCGACAGCGGCGACGGGGACGACGGCGACGGCCACGGCCACGGCCACGGCCACGGCCACGGCAGCCCACCAGGCCTGACCGGGCTCGACAGGGCGTGACCGGGCACCCGAAAGGGTGACGCCGCGTCCTACCGTGCGGTAACGTCACCGGCCGGCCACCGGAGGCGCCGGTGGCGGAGCACGTACGGATCGGGGACGGGCCTCTATGAACGTCGGTGACCTCGTCGAGGACTTCAGCCTTCCGGACGAGACGGGGGCCGCCCGTTCCCTGAGCGGCCTGCTGGCCGAAGGGCCGGTCGTCCTCTTCTTCTATCCGGCGGCACTCACCCCCGGCTGCACCGCCGAGGCCTGCCACTTCCGGGATCTCGCGGCCGAGTTCCGTGCCGTCGGCGCGCTGCCCGTCGGCATCAGCACGGATCCGGTGGAACGCCAGCAGGAGTTCGCCGAGCGGCACTCCCTCGGTTACCCCCTGCTGTCGGACCCGGACGGTGCGGTGCGCGACCGGTTCGGCGTGAAGCGCGGGTTCTCGCTCGCGCCGACGAAGCGCGTGACGTTCGTGATCGGCCAGGACCGTCGGGTGCGGGAGGTCGTACGCAGTGAGCTGCGCATGAGCGCCCACGCCGACCGCGCGCTCGCGGCCCTGCGCGGCGCGTGAAGAGAGGGGGTGCCTGGAGCACTCCTCCTGGCGCACTCCTCCTGGAGCACGGCGATGGGCGGGGCGGTGCCTGACCGGGTGTCTGACGCGGGGTGTCTGACAGGGGATGTCTGACGCGGGCGGTGCCTGACGGAACGCCCCTCTGCGCGCGGCGCCCCGAGTTCCTCAGACGCCGAGGAGTTGGGCCTTGGCGGCCGCGAACTCCTCCGGGGTGAGCAGCCCTTGCTGGGCGAGTTCGCCGAGCCGGACGAGCTGATCGGTCACGGAGGGCGCTCCGCCGGAGACCGGCGCGGCGGGGGCGGACGCGGCCGCGACGGGCGCGGCGGCCTGTGGCGCGCTCGGCGCAGGTGGAGCGCCTGCCATGGACAGCTGCTGGGTCTGGAGGTCGGCGATGGCCTCCTCCTGGTCCTGTTCGCGGCGTGCGGCCCGGGCGGAGCTCCGGCCGGCCGCGTAGGCCGCGCCGCCGACGAGCGCGCCGCGCAGGAGCGGGGCTCCTGCGGGCCGGATGACGGGGCGTCCGAGCGGACGGCGTCGCAGGAACATCGTCAGCTCCTTCCGGTCATGGCGGCGGCCATGGCCTCGCGGTGGGCGGCCTGCGCCTCCCGGACGTACTCGGGCGGCACCCGCACGTTGCCCGCGATACGGCCACCGGCCTCGCGAATGGCGTCGGCCGCGCGGGCGGCCCAGACGTGTTCGACGAGCAGCATCAGGGCGCACGAGCCGGGTTCGAGTGTCCCGGCCGCCTCCTCGGCGTCCTCGGGGCCGAGCAGGTTCACCTCGGGGCCGATCTCGGCGGTGGCCTCGTCGTACTCCTCGTACTCGACGAGTTCGGACGTGGACACCTCCCCACTGGCCGACTTGACCACGACGAGCGAGTCGATGAGCCGCACCTGGCCCGCTCTGCGCAGGTCCGCCAGGGCCGTCACCGCCGTCACCTTCAGCCGCTCCCCCGGGAAGGCGAGCACGACACATTCCACCGGCCCCATGGCACTCCGTTCCTCGTGCGGTACGCGGCCTCCATCCGAACACGGAGGCCGGGGGCCCGCACGCGGAGTGGCCACGACATGCGGAGGCGGCGGGGCTGGGTGAAACTCGCTGCATGCCCGGCCTCCCCGGCCGGTGCGGGAACGGAGTGCGCCGGAATGGACGACTACCCTCTCCTCAACCTCTTCTGGACCATGCTGTGGTTCTTCCTCTGGATCATGTGGCTGTTCCTGCTCTTCAAGGTGATCAGCGACATCTTCAGGGACCACTCCCTGAACGGCTGGGCCAAGGCGGGCTGGCTGATCTTCTGCATCGTGCTCCCGTACCTCGGCGTGCTGGTCTACGTCATCGCCCGCGGCAAGGGCATGGGCGAGCGTGACGTGAAGCAGGTCAAGGAGAGCGAGGCCGCGTTCCAGGACTACATCCGCAAGACCGCCGGCCCCCAGGAGGGCGGTGGCGGTGCCGCCCACGAGCTGGCCCGGCTCGCGGAGCTGAAGGACAAGGGCGCGATCACCCCCGAGGAGTTCGAGAAGGCGAAGGCCAAGGTCCTGGCCTGAGCCCCAGGGGCGCGTAAGAGGAAGGCGCACCCGGACGTGCGGAAGAGGACGCGGGCGGCACCGGCCGCCGGGCTCGCCGGATCTCTGCTCAAGGAGGTCCTGGCGGAGCCCGGCAGGCTTCCGGAGTCGCTCGCGTCCTTCGCTCTGCGCCATCTGGGCCCGGGGGCCGGTCCGAGCGTCGCCCGTCTTCGCGAGGCCCACCCCGAGGCCGACGCGGTCGCCCTGCGCACCCTGGTCGTGAGCCGTGGACGACGGGCGGTGACGACGGAGGGCGCGTTCGTCGGCGGGCCCTTCCTTCTGCTCATCCCCTTGGCCTTCTGCGGTGCCCTCCTCACGCAGGTGCGCACGGTGCTCGAGATCGCGGCCGTCGAGGGGCGGGACTCCACGGACCCGGAGCGCGGTGCCGAACTCCTCGTTCTGCAAGGGGTGTACAGGGACACCGAGACCGCGCGGGCCGCGCTCGACCCGGCCGGAACCCGACCGGGGAGCGGAGACGACCGGGGGCGCGTGGCGGCGTTCCTGGACCTGATCGTCCGGATGGCGAAGCTCCTCGGCCTCGTCACGCCGGACTACGCACCCGGCCGCTGGGTCCGCATCGGCAGATGGGCACTCCTCGGCGCGGTGTTCCTGGTCGGCCTGGTGGCGCCGCTGGTCTGGCTCCCGTACATGGCCGTCGGGTACTACCGGGGCACCACACGCATGACCGATCGGGCCACCGTCTTCTACGTCGGCTCGCCCGACCCGCGTTCCTCGCGCGGTGTCCGGCTCGACCCCGTCATGGCGCGTGCGGGCCTGAAGGCCGTCGGTTCCGTTGTGCTGCCGGCGGTCGCCCTCCTTCTGGTGGTCGTCACGGACACCCGTATCGCGGGCGGACGGTGGCCGGTCGTGGCGATCGTCCTCACCTCCGGTTGCCTGGTCTCGGGCGGCTGGTGGCTGTGGCGGCACTACCGACGACGGTCCTGAGACGCACACCCCGCCCCCTTAATACGCATGCCGGATACCGCTTTGATACGGTCATGGCGTGAGGCTGACGAAGTTCACCGACCTGGCACTCCGCGCCGTGATGCGCCTGGCGGTCACCGCACCGGAGGAATCCGTCACCACCCGAGAGGTGGCGGAGTCGATGGACGTGCCCTACGCCCATATGGCGAAGGTGGTCACCCGGCTCCAGCACCTCGGCGTGGTCGAGGCGCGGCGCGGTCGTGGCGGCGGTCTGGCCCTCACGGAACGGGGTCGCCGCTCCTCGGTGGGCTGGCTGGCCCGCACGCTGGAGGGCGAGGAGGAGGTCGTCGCCTGCGAAGGCGACCCCCCGTGCCCCCTGCGGACCGCCTGCCGGCTGCGGGGGGCGCTGCGCGAGGCGCAGGAGGCGTTCTATCGCGTGCTCGACCCCCTGACCGTGGCGGAGCTGATCGACTCCCCGACCGGTCCCCTGCTCCTCTCCCTCACCCCACGCCCCACCTCCTGAGCCGTACGCGGCGTACGCGCCCGATGGTGCGCACGCACCCTTTTAAATACGCAGATCATGTACCAGATTGAGAGTTCCCATGCTGTCCGAGCAGGCCGTCCCGGTCGTCCGCGCCACCCTGCCCGCCGTCGGCGGCGCGCTCGACCGGATCACCGAGCGGTTCTACGGCCGTCTCTTCGCCGCCCACCCCGAGCTCCTGCGCGACCTGTTCAACCGGGGCAACCAGGCGAGCGGCGAGCAGCGGCAGGCGCTCGCCGGCTCCATAGCCGCCTTCGCCGTCGCCCTCCTGGACCGGCCGGAGGAGCGTCCCGACGTGATGCTGTCGCGGATCGCCCACAAGCACGCCTCGCTCGGCGTCACGTCCGCGCAGTACAAGACGGTGCACGAGCACCTCTTCGCCGCGATCGTCGAGGTCCTCGGAGACGCGGTCACACCCGAGGTCGCACGGGCCTGGGACGAGGTGTACTGGCTGATGGCCAACGCGCTGACAGCGGTCGAGACCCGGCTCTACCAGCAGGCCGGGGTCGCCGAGGGCCAGGTCTGGCGATCGATGGAGATCGCCGAGCGGCGGGAGGAGACGCCCGACACCGTCTCCTTCGTCCTGCGGCACACCGACGGGACGCCCACGGCAGCGTTCCGGCCGGGCCAGTACGTGAGCGTCCAGGTCGCCCTGCCCGACGGTGCCCGGCAGATCCGCCAGTACAGCCTGTCCGCCGCGCCCGGTCATCCGCAGTGGCGGATCACCGTCAAGCGGGTCGCCGGCGACCCGGCCGGTGAGGTCTCGTCCTGGCTGCACGACCACGCGCGCGCGGGCGACACGGTGGAGGTCTCCGCCCCGTTCGGCGACCTGGTCCTGCCCGAGGGCGAGAGCCCGCTGCTGCTCGCCTCCGCGGGAATCGGCAGCACGCCGATGCTGGCCATGCTCGACCACCTGGCGGCCACGGGTTCGACCCGGCAGGTCGTCGTCGTCCACGCCGACCGCACGCCCGCCTCCCATGCCCACGCCGCCGAGCTGCGGCGCCTCGTGGACGCGCTGCCGCACGGAGCGCTGCACCTCTGGTACGAGGAGCCGGGCGACTCGGGCGCCCTGACGGGCCGCGCGGACGTCACGGCCCTCGACCTCCCGGCCGGCGTCACGGCGTACCTCTGCGGGCCGCTGCCCTTCCTCCGCGCGGTCCGCGGCGACCTCGTCGGCCGGGGCGTCGCGGCGGCCGACATCCACTACGAGGTCTTCGGACCCGACCTGTGGCTGGGCAACGAGAACTGACGGGCCGCGCCCCCTTCCCCGCCGGTGAGCGACGGGGGAGGGAGACGGGCCGCCTGCCCCGACGCGGGGAGGGCGCGGGGACCGGGTCAGCAGCCCATCGACCAGATGTGGGAGTCACCCCGGTCGTTGGCCGCGCCGTTGTAGCCCACCTCCTGGCCCGGGGCGAGACAGATGGTCATGCTGCCGCCCTGCCAGGCGCTCTCGTAGACCTTGACGTGGTCCTTGATGCCGGGTCCGGAGATGCCGTGGTTGGCCCAGGAGGAGTCGGTGTCGGAGATCCAGCTCTCCCACCAGCCGTCGTCCCCTCTCCAGTTGGCGCGCTGACCACCGAAGTTGGAGTCCTGCCAGACGCAGAACTCACCGCTGGGGCATTCGGCCGCGCCGGCCGAATGCCCCAGCGGTG